>NZ_JCAMOP010000021.1:0-161348 GCF_059512345.1 Bradyrhizobium sp. Unk1 | reverse complement strand
CCATCGCTACCCTCCAAGGCTTTGCCCGAGGGAATCACAATTGACGAATTACGCAACAGGCCCACAAGGGGAGAAGGAAGAAAGATCACACCGGCAAAAACCGCTTCAGCGCCGGCATGAAGAAGATCCCGAGATTGATCGCAAAGCCGATGCTCCAGAGGATCGAGCGCAATGTCGGGCGGTTGCCGAGATAGGTCAGCACGTAGGCGATCCGCACGATCAGGAACAGCACGGCGAGCTCGTCGATCAGCCGCTGCGGCGAATCCCGGAATTCGGCAAGCAGCACCGCGAAGGCGAAGAACGGAAAGGTCTCGATGCCGTTCTGGTGGGCACCGAGCGCGCGCTGCGCCAGCGCATCCTCGAAGAAGGCGGGGTCGCGCGGCCGGGAATTGTCGAACGTGCGAAACCGCGTCCATTTGATCGAGACGATCGTCGACAGATAAAGCAGCAGCGCTCCAAATACGCACCATTCCGCGAGCGTCATCTTTCCTCCCCCGCTTGGGCGCGACCCTAGCGAAACCGGCCTCATCTTGACAAGTTCGGAGCAACGCGCGACGCAACTGATCATGACGACAATTGCCCCCATCGCAGCGCAAAAGCCCGCCGTCCGGTCCAGCCTGCGGCGCGTCGGCGTGCTCCTGGTCAACCTCGGCACGCCCGATACGGCCGATGCGCCCGGCGTGCGGGTCTATCTCAAGGAGTTCCTCTCGGACGCCCGCGTCATCGAGGACCAGGGGCTGGTCTGGCAGTTCGTGCTCAACGGCATCATCCTGCGCAGCCGTCCCCGCACCAAGGCGCTGGACTATCAGAAGATCTGGAACAATGAGCGGAACGAGTCGCCGCTGAAGACCATCACGCGCTCGCAGAGCGACAAGCTCGCGGCCGCACTGTCTGACAGCGACCACGTCGTCGTGGACTGGGCGATGCGTTACGGCAATCCCTCGATCAAGTCGGGCATCGATGCGCTGATCGCGAAGGGGTGCGACCGCATCCTCGCCGTGCCGCTCTATCCGCAATATTCCGCCTCGACCTCGGCGACGGTCTGCGACGAAGTGTTCCGCGTGCTCGCCCGCTTGCGTAACCAGCCGACGCTGCGGGTGACGCCGCCTTATTACGAGGACGAGGCCTATATCGAGGCGCTCGCGATCTCGATCGAGACGCATCTGGCAACGCTGCCCTTCACGCCGGAGCTGATCGTCGCGTCCTTCCACGGCATGCCGAAATCCTATGTCGACAAGGGCGATCCCTATCAGTCCCACTGCGTCGCCACGACCGAGGCGCTGCGTCGCCGGCTCGGCATGGACGAGACGAAACTGCTGCTGACCTTCCAGTCGCGCTTCGGCAATGACGAGTGGCTCCAGCCCTACACCGACAGGACCATGGAGCGGCTGGCCAAGGAAGGCGTGCGTCGCATCGCGGTGGTGACCCCCGGCTTCGCCGCCGACTGCCTGGAGACGCTGGAGGAGATCGCGCAGGAGAATGCCGAGATCTTCAAGCACAATGGCGGCGAGCAGTTTTCCGCGATCCCCTGCCTCAACGACAGCGTATCTGGCATGGACGTGATCCGCACCCTGGTGCTGCGCGAGCTTCAGGGCTGGATCTGATGGCGCGTCCCATGAACCGCCGCGAGACTTTGGCGCTTCTTGGGACGATCGCCGCGCTGCCGGCCTCGGTGCTGGCGCAGCAGCCGAACGCCACGCGGCGGCTCGGCGTGCTCTCGGTCACGGCCGCGGATGACGCGATCGGGCAGGCCCGCAGCACGATCCTGGTCGAGACGCTCGCCGCCCATGGCTGGAAGGAGCACGACAATCTCAGGATCGATTGGCGCAGCGGCGCTGGCGACCGGGCGCGCATCGCGCGCCTCGCCGACGAACTCGTGGCGCTCAAGCCGGACATCCTGCTCGCGGTCGGCACGCCCTCGGTCGAGGAGCTGCGCCAGCGCACCACGACGATCCCGATCGTGTTCGCCGTCGTCACCGATCCCGTCAGCCAGGGCTTTGTCAAAAACCTCGCTTATCCCGGCGGCAACATCACCGGCTTCACCGATTATGACGGCCCGCTCGCCGGCAAATGGCTGGAGATGCTGACGCAGGTCACGCCAAAGGTGTCCCGCGTCTTCGTCGTCTACAATCCAGCCACCGCGCCGTTCGCGCCCCTGATGCTGCACACGATCGAGGACGCCGCACGGACGCTTCACGTGACGGTCGAGGCAGCACCAGTTCACGACGCCGGCTCGATCGCCGCGCTGGCTTCGCGGAAGGATGGCGGCCTTTTGGTGCTGCCTGACTTCTTCACCATGGCCAATCGTGCCCAGCTCCTGGCTGCAATCGGTGAAGCCCGCGTGCCGGCGGTGTTCTGGAGCCGCACCTTCGTCGACGAGGGCGGGCTGATGTCCTACAGCACCGACAGCGCCGAGCAGCTCCGCCGCGCGGCCAACTACATCGATCGCATCCTGAAGGGCGCGCAGGCAGCCGACCTGCCGGTCCAGAATCCCACCAAGTTCGAGCTTGCGATCAACCTGAAGACGGTGAGGGCGCTGGGGTTGACGATGTCACCCTCGTTGCTCGCGATCGCCAACACCGTGGTTGAATAGGGGCGCCGATGCTGCCTTCGACTGGTGATTCCAGAATTCCTGGGGCAGAATGACGGTGGGGATGTTGCCGCGAGCGATGCGGCTCGAACGGGGCGGGCGCGATTGCATGCGGGGATTGTTGCTTGTAGCTGTCGTGGCCTGCGGACTCGCCGGCTGCAACACGACCGGGGACGTAGCGTCGACCATGTATCCGGAAGCAGTGCGGGCCGGCGGTGCCGTCAAGAGTGATACGGCCATCGTCCTGGTCGCAAACGGCGGCAGCGAGACGATCAACTATCTTCAGTTCGTTCACAACGGCTTTCCCGCGATCAATGCGCGAGGGATCAGCCTTGCTCCGGACGGCCTTGTTGCGATTCCGGTCGCGGTCGGAACGACGGGGCTTGAGCTGCAAAACTATACGACGACGGGTCGCCCGGGCACCTATCTCCCGAATGGCGCGTCGATGGGATTCGTGCCGGTGCATACGCCCAAGATCGATCTTCCCTCCCCTGGACTGTATTACGTTGCGACCGTCTTTCCGGGGCAGCAACGCAGCTTCGAGACAAGGCCGACGGCCGTCCAACTGGCGAAGCTGCGCAAGGAGCGGCCCGAGCTCGCCGCGCTGAAGCCGGTGAATTTTACATGGTCCAACTAGGACACCGTTGCTAGGTTGCCGCCGTGCCGTTTCAAGGGTTTTCTCACAATACTTATCGGCGATCGTTCCGCCTCCGTACTTCTTGTGGAAATGTCGCTCCGCGCCGACGTGAATGGTGACCGCTGAACCGGTAAGGTCACGTTCCCGACCAATGACAGCGCGGGAAGGGGCTTTCCCGCCTTGGAGGAAATATGAGCGGTTTCGATGTTTTCGCGATTGTTCTGGTTTTGCTCGTCATCGTCACGCTGGTTGCCGGCGTGAAGACGGTGCCGCAGGGCTATGACTGGACCATCGAGCGGTTCGGCAAATACACCCAGACGCTGAGCCCCGGGCTCAATCTGATCGTACCCTATTTCGATCGCGTCGGGCGCAAGATCAACATGATGGAGCAGGTGATCGACATTCCCGAGCAGGAGGTCATCACCAAGGACAACGCCACCGTGACGGTGGACGGCGTCGCCTTCTATCAGGTGTTCGACGCCGCGAAGGCGAGCTACGAAGTCGCCAACCTCAACCAGGCGATCACGGTCCTGACCATGACCAACATCCGCTCGGTGATGGGCTCGATGGACCTCGACCAGGTGCTGTCGCACCGCGACGAGATCAACGAGCGCCTGCTCCGCGTCGTCGACGCCGCGGTCTCGCCCTGGGGCGTCAAGGTCAACCGCATCGAGATCAAGGACATCGTGCCGCCCGCCGACCTCGTCGAAGCCATGGGCCGGCAGATGAAGGCCGAGCGCGTCAAGCGCGCCGACATTCTGTCCGCCGAAGGCCAGCGCCAGTCCGAGATCCTGCGCGCCGAGGGAGCCAAGCAGGGGCAGATCCTCCAGGCCGAGGGCCGCAAGGAAGCCGCGTTCCGCGACGCCGAGGCCCGCGAACGTTCCGCCGAGGCCGAGGCCAAGGCGACGCAGATGGTCAGTGAGGCCATCTCCAAGGGAGACGTCGCCGCGCTGAACTATTTCATCGCCGACAAATATATCAAGGCGTTCGGGCAGCTGGCCGACTCGCCGAACCAGAAGGTCATCATGCTTCCGGTCGAAGCGATGAGCATGCTGGGCTCGCTCGCCGGCATCGGCGAGATCGCCAACGCAACGTTCGGAGAAAGCGCGGCGTCCGCGGCCGCTGCCGCCCGCCGTGGCGGGTCGGTGCCGACGACCGGCCCCACGCCGCCGGCGGTGCCGCCCCGGCAGGGATAATCAAAGCGCATGCGCTTCCGATGAGGGCATGCGTCAATTTAAAGCGCATGCCCCGGAAAAGTGGAGACCGGTTTTCCGATCAGGGCATGCGCCAATAGAAGGAGGTCGTGTCATGACCGACATGTTCGTATCGCTCGGCACCTGGAATTGGCTGATCTTCGGCTTCATCCTGATGGCGCTGGAAGTGCTGGCGCCGGGCGTATTCCTGTTCTGGCTCGGGCTCGCCGCGTTGCTGGTCGGCCTGATCTCCTTTGCTGTCGCCGTGTCGTGGCAGATCCAGCTCGTGATGTTCGCAATCTTCGCGGCCGCCGCCGTGCCGGTGTGGCGCCGGCTGGCGCGGCCGAAGCTGGACGCAAGCGCCAGCCCCTTCCTGAACAAGCGAAGCGAGGCATTGCTCGGCCGCGAGTTCACGCTGGAGAAGCCGATCATCGACGGCAACGGCACCGTGCGCCTCGGCGACACGGTCTGGCGCGTGGCCGGGCCCGATACGCCGGCCGGGACGCGGGTGAAGGTGGTGCAGGTGGACGGTGCGAATTTGACGGTGGCCGCGGCGTAGCCGCGCTTACCCTCCCCTGGAGGGGGAGGGTCGATCGCGCGAAGCGCGAGCGGGGTGGGGTGATCTCTCCACGCGGGCACTGTAGGCTGTGGAGGCACCGTCACCCCACCCCGTCTCACATTTCGCTGCGCTCCATGTGAGCCGACCCACGGGCGAGCTACGCTCGTCCCGGACCCCTCCAGGGGAGGGTAAGCGAGAAGACCTCACTTCTGCCACCTCTCCGCGAACCGGTGCAGCGGCATGAACGTCTCGCACAGCTCGCGCCCAAGCGCCGTCAGCCCGTAACCTCCTCCGTCGCCCAGCTCCACGAACCCCGCGTCGCGCAGCTCCGTCAGCCGCGCCTGCAGCACCGTCGGCGAGGCCTCGTCGCAGGCGGCGCGCAGCGCGCGGGAGGTGAGGGGGGCGTCGCGCAATTCCCACAGGATCCGCAGGCTCCAGCGTCGGCCGAGGAGGTCGAGCAGCGCCATGATCGGCCGGCCGGTGCGCGAGCCGCGCACCGTCCGGGTCCCTGATGCTGCCTGCTTCGCCATCCCGGCCCTCTTGCGCTGTGCTACAAATAATGTAGCGTATTGCTACGATAATTGTAGCAACGGAGACAGCTGATGTCCCAGGCCACGCCGCGTATCGCGCCGCTCGTTCCGCCTTATCCCCCGGAGATCCAGGCCCAGTTCGACCGCATCATGCGTGGCGCCCCGCCGCTGGCGCTGTTCCGGGTGATGGCGGGCCACGCCCGCGCCTGGGACAAGTTCCGCGCCGGCGGGCTTCTTGATCCGGGGCCACTTTCCCTGCGCCAGCGCGAGATCGTGATCGACCGGACCTGCGCGCTGACCGGATGCGAATATGAATGGGGCGTGCATGTCGCGATCTTCGCCGGGCCGGCGAAGCTCACCGAAGATGAGGTGCACGCCACCGTGCTGGGCGACGCGACGTCACCCTGCTGGTCGACGGCCGAGCAGGCGCTGATCGCCGCCGTCGACGCACTGCATCACCGCGCGACGTTGGACGACGCCGAATTCGCCGCGCTGTCGGCGCATTACGACGAAGCCCAGATCCTGGAGATCATGCTGCTGTGCGGCTTCTACCGCACGGTGTCGTATCTGGCGAACGGGCTGAAGCTGCCGCTGGAGGAGAAGGCTGCGCGGTTTCCGGCGGTCTAACCGCCGTCATTGCGAGCGTAGCGGTGCCGCTCTTGGTCCCTCATCCTGAGGAGCGCGGAACGCGCGTCTCGAAGGATGAAGGCCCGGCCGGTGGCCTCGCCCTTCGAGACGCGCGCCGTTGGCGCGCTCCTCAGGGTGAGGGTCAATACAGCGCGCCCTACGCCACGCCCGCCCGCAGCAGATCGTGCAGGTGCACGATGCCCACCACCTTGTCGGCTTCGGTCACGACCAGCGTCGTGATCTTGCTTGTGTTCAGCACCTCGATCATCTCGGTGGCGAGCATCGAGGGCGGCACGGTCTTCGGCTGCCTGGTCATGATGTCGTCGACGGACGCCGTCAGGAGATCCGGCCGCATGTGGCGACGCAGATCGCCGTCGGTGATGATGCCCGCGATGCCGCCGGCATCGTCGACGATGCAGACGCACCCCAGGCCCTTGGCCGACATCTCCATCACCGCGTCCGACATCTTGGTGCCTTCAGGCTTGACCGGGATCTCCGCGCCCGTGCGCATGTAGTCGCGGACGAATTTCAGCATCGCGCCGAGCTTGCCGCCGGGGTGGAAATGCGCGAACTCCAGCGCGGTGAAGCCGCGGCCTTCGAGCAGCGCGATCGCAATGGCATCGCCGATTGCGGCCTGCATCAGCGTCGATGTGGTCGGCGCCAGATTGTGCGGGCAGGCCTCGCGCGCCTTCGGCAGCTCGATCACGATGTCGGCGGCTTGTCCCAGCGAAGACGCCGCGTTCGACGTCACCGCGATCATCGGGATCGCGAAGCGCGCCGAATAATTCACCAGCGTCTTCATCTCCGGCTGCTCGCCGGACCAGGACAGCGCCATGATGACGTCGTCGGTGGTGATCATGCCGAGGTCGCCATGGGCGGCTTCCGCGGTGTGGACGAAGAAGGCCGGCGTGCCGGTCGAGGCCAGCGTCGCCGCGATCTTGCGCGCCATGTGGCCGGACTTGCCGAGGCCGGTGACGATGACGCGGCCCTTGGCGTTGCGGATCAGGTCGACCGCCTTGGCGAATGTCGCGCCCAGCGGACCGCGCAGGGCGGCGGCGAGCGCATTGATGCCGCCGCTCTCCGTCTCCAGCGTGCGGAGCGCGGATTCGACGCTGTCGGGGATGGGGCCGGATGATGGGGTCATCAGCGGTTTCGAGCTCGGCATGTTCAGGTCCAGGGAGGAGGGGCGCTCGCCCGTTGGCGCCTGCTTAGCATGCCCGAGCGGGCGAGGCGACGCGGCCGCCAAAGCCCTCAACCGGTCATTAACCATAATTGTTTTAACTCCATTAACGATGGTTCCCGCCCGCGGGCGGAGGTCGTCGTGGAAGTCTTTGATTTCGTTGGAGTTCTTACATCGTGGGGGCGCCTCCAGGCACGAGCCGGAGCAAACGCGGGCATTTCCTGCGCGCGGCTTTGCCATGCCTCGCGCTGACCGCCCTGCAAAGCGTGCCGGCGGCCGCCCAGAGCCTCACGCCCGACCTGTTCAATCCCAACCGCGGCGGCTTTGCCGCGCCCGACACGCTGCCGACGCGCCGCACGGCGGGCGTGCCGCAGGCGCCGTCGGATACGCTTCCGGCGCTGCCCGATCCCAATGCCGATCCGCGCAAGCGCCAGCAGGCGCCGGCAACCTCGCGCGTCGGCCAAAACTCGACCAACCAGGTCCCGACCTACGGCCTGCCCGCCGCCAACGGCGCAAGCGGCTCCGGCTACGACTCGCTCAACCGCAAGCGGCAGCAACCAAAGCTCTATCCCGGGCAGCCGAAGCCGAAGCGCCCGGTCGGACCCGGCTCGCCGGTGCCGCCGGCAACGCCGGACCGGACACTCGGGCCGCCGCGCATCGCGCCGCCGCCGTCCGAGACTGCGCACAAGGTGCCGGTGCCGCCGGCGATGGCCGGCAACGTGCCCGGCCAGCCGCTGCGCCGTCGCCTCAAGGTCGATGACGACGCGTTCGGCGCGGTCGGCGACTATGCCGGCAGCTTCCTGATCAAGGGCGGGCTCGAGCTCTCGGCCGGCTACGACACCAATCCGGCGCGCCTGAACAAGCCGATCGGCTCGCCGGCCTATGTCGTCGCGCCCGATCTTCTCGTGATGTCCGACTGGGAGCGCCACGCGCTGGTCGCCGATCTGCGCGGCTCGTTCTCCGGCTACACCAACAACATGCCGGCGACGATCGACGGCTTCGCCTCGCCGTCGCCGGTCGAGATCGATCGCCCCGACTTCACCGGTCATGTCGACGGCCGCCTCGACGTCGACCGCGACTTCAAGCTGACCTCGCAGCTCCGCCTGCGGCTCGCCACCGACAATCCCGGCAGCCCAAACGTGCAGGCCGGCCTGCAGAAATATCCGGTCTACGCCGCTTACGGCACCACGCTCGGCTTCGACCAGACTTTTAATCGCTTCCAGGTCGCAGCCGGCGCCACGGTGGATCGCACCGCCTACACCGATTCCAAGCTCACCGATGGCTCGACCTTCAGCAACGGCGACCGCGACTTCAACCAGTATGGCGGCATCGGCCGCTTCTCCTACGACCTGAAGCCGGGCCTGAAGCCGTTCGTCGAGATCGAGGGCGACACCCGCGTGCACGACCAGGCCGCCGACCGCAACGGCTACTTCCGCGATTCAAACGGCGGCTATGCCAAGGTCGGCTCGTCGTTCGAATTCTCGCGCATCCTCATCGGCGAGATCTCGGTCGGCTATACCGCGCGCAATTATGTCGACCCGCGCCTGAGCCAGCTCGCGGGCTTCCTCACCGCGGGCTCGCTGATCTGGAACGCAAGCGGCCTGACCACGGTGAAATTCGCCACCGACACGCAGATCGCGGAGTCCACGGTCCCCGGCTCCTCCGGCGTGCTGGTGCACACCTACGGGATCGAGGTCGATCACGACTTCCGCCGCTGGCTCACCGCCGTCGGCAAGTTCACCTACGGCACCTACGACTACCAGAACCAGAATCGCAACGACAAGACCTACTCACTCGAAGGCAATCTGATCTACAAGCTCAACCGCAACATCTGGATCAAGGGCACGCTGCGCCACGACATCCTGAACTCGAACCAGCCGGGGTCGAGCTCCCAGGGGACGGTGATGTTGGTGGGGGTGAGGTTGCAGAATTAAGGCGGCGGTGCGTCGCGATTGAGCGTATGCGGCTTAGTTGGCTTCGCTCTCGCCACTCACTCCGCTGTCATGCCCCGGCTTGACCGGGGCATCCAGCACGCCGCGGCTTATCCGTATACGTTTGACGTCTCTGGAATACTGGATCGCCCGGTCAAGCCGGGCGATGACACCGTTTGCTGATTTGGCGGCCGAGCAACAAGCTCAGCGCGGCAGATCCGTCTTCCCCATCAAAAACGTGTCGATCGACCGCGCACACAGCCGGCCCTCGCGGATGGCCCAGACCACCAGCGACTGGCCGCGGCGCATGTCGCCGGCGGTGAACACGTTCGGGCGCGAGGTCTGGTAGTCGAGCGTGTTGGCCTTGACGTTGCCGCGCGGGTCGAGGTCGACCGAGAGCAGCTTCAAGAGGCCCTCGTGCACGGGATGGACGAAACCCATCGCGAGCAGGATGAGCTCGGCATCGAGCTCGAACTCGGTGCCGGCAATCGGCTTGAACTTGTCGTCGACGCGCACGCAGTGCAGCTTCTTGACCTTGCCGTTCTCGCCGGAAAACTTCTGCGTCAGCACGGCGTATTCGCGGACCGCGCCTTCGGCCTGGCTGGAGGAGGTGCGCATCTTGAGCGGCCAGTTCGGCCAGGTCAGGCCCTTGTTCTCGCGCTCGGGCGGGGCGGGCATGATCTCGAGCTGGGTCACCGAGAGCGCGCCCTGGCGCAGCGAGGTGCCGATGCAGTCAGATCCGGTGTCGCCACCGCCGATGACGACGACATGCTTGCCGCCGGCCAGGATCTCCTGGACGCCGCCGAGCGGCTCCTCGGAGACGCGGCGGTTCTGCTGCGGCAGGAAGTCCATGGCGTAGTGGATGCCTTGAAGATCGCGGCCGGGGATCGGCAGGTCGCGCGGGGCTTCCGCGCCGCCCGTCAGCGCAACCGCATCGTACTCGTTGAGCATCTGGCGCGGGTCGACATTGCCGTCAGCGCCGACATTGCTGTTGTAGTGGAAGGTGACGCCTTCGCCTTCCATCTGCTTGACGCGGCGGTCGATGATGCCCTTCTCCATCTTGAAGTCGGGGATGCCGTAGCGCAGCAGGCCGCCGGCCTTGGCGAACTTCTCGAACAGGTGCACGTCGTGGCCGGCGCGCGCGAGCTGCTGCGCGCAGGCCATGCCGGCCGGACCCGAGCCGATCACCGCGACCTTCTTGCCGGTCTTCACGGCCGCCACTTCCGGCCTCAGCCAGCCATTGTCCCAGGCGCGGTCGACGATCGCGCATTCGATGGTCTTGATGGTGACGGGGTTGTCGTCGATGTTGAGCGTGCAGGACGCTTCGCACGGCGCCGGGCAGATGCGACCGGTGAACTCCGGAAAATTGTTGGTCGAGTGCAGGTTGCGCGAGGCCTCTTCCCAATTGCCCTGGTAGACGAGGTCGTTGAAATCGGGGATCTGGTTGTTGACCGGGCAGCCGGGCGTGCCGGGCGCCACCGAGCCGGTGCCGTGGCAATAGGGAATGCCGCAATTCATGCAGCGCGCGGCCTGGTCGCGCGTTTCCTTCTCGGTCAAGGGAACGACGAACTCGTTGTAATGCTTCACGCGCTCGGCGACCGGGGTGTACTTGCGGTCATGCCGTTCGATTTCGAGAAAACCCGTGATCTTGCCCATTAAACCCGAAGTCCCTGCCGCTTAAATTCGTTTTGTTTCTTCCTCGCCGTCATTGCGAGGAGCAATCCAGTCTGCATCAAGGAAGAAAGTCTGGATTGCTTCGCTTCGCTCGCAATGACGGGGTGTGATGCCCTACGCCCCGATCGCGATTTTCGGCTCGGCGTCCGCGTTGGCGGCCATTTCGCGCAGTGCGCGCCGGTACTCCACCGGCATCACCTTGCGGAATTTGGGCAGCCAGTCCTTCCAATTGGCAAGGATCTCGGCGGCGCGCTTGGAGCCGGTCGCTTTCGCATGGCGCGTGATCAGGACGTGCAGGCGCTCGACGTCGGAGTCGAGCAGGTTCTGGAACACGTCGACCCGGCCATGCGCCTCGAGGTCACCGGCGTGATTGTAGGTGCCGGCGTTGATCAGCTCTTCCGACAGGACCGGCTCGAGCTCAACCATGCTGAGATTGCACAGCTTGTCGAAGTCGCCGGTCTCGTCGAGCACGTACGCGATGCCGCCGGACATGCCGGCCGCGAAGTTGCGCCCGGTCTTGCCGAGCACGACCACGATGCCGCCGGTCATGTATTCACAGCAATGATCGCCGGCGCCTTCGACGACCGCCACCGCACCCGAGTTGCGCACGGCGAAACGCTCGCCGGCGACACCGCGGAAGTAGCACTCGCCCTGGATGGCGCCATACATCACCGTGTTGCCGACGATGATGCTCTCTTCCGGCACGATGCCGCTGTTGGCGGGAGGCTTGACGATGATCTTGCCGCCCGAGAGGCCCTTGCCGACATAGTCGTTGGCTTCACCTTCGAGCTCGAAGGTGACGCCTTGCGCCAGCCACGCGCCGAACGCCTGGCCGGCGGTGCCCTTGAGGCCGACATGGATGGTGTCGTGCGGCAGGCCGGCATGACCGTAGATCTTGGCGACCGCGCCCGACAGCATCGCACCCGCGGAGCGGTTGGTGCTGTTGATCCTGGCCTCGATCTTCACCGGCGCGCCGCGGTCGAGCGCAGGCGTCGCCTTCTCGATCAGCGTGCGGTCGAGCACCGCTTCCAGATGATGGTTCTGGCGCTCGGAGTGATAGATCTTCTGGCCCTTCTCTTCCTTCTGCTTGACGAACAGCTTGGAGAAATCGAGGCCCTTGGCCTTCCAGTGCGCGACCAGCCTGGTCTGATCGAGCAGCTGAACCTGTCCGATCATCTCGTTGAAGGTGCGGAAGCCGAGCGACGCCATGATCTCGCGGACTTCCTCGGCGACGAAGAAGAAGTAGTTGATCACGTGCTCGGGCTGGCCGGTGAAGCGCTTGCGCAGGACGGGGTCCTGGGTGGCGACGCCGACCGGGCAGGTGTTGAGATGGCACTTGCGCATCATGATGCAGCCGGCGGCGATCAACGGCGCGGTGGCGAAGCCGAACTCGTCGGCGCCGAGCAGCGCGCCGATCACGACGTCACGGCCGGTGCGGAAGCCGCCGTCGACCTGGACCACGATGCGGCTACGCAGTTGCTCGCGCACCAGGGTCTGGTGGGTTTCGGCAAGGCCGATCTCCCACGGCGAGCCGGCATGCTTGATCGAGGTCAGCGGCGAAGCGCCGGTGCCACCCTCGAAGCCTGCGATGGTGACATGGTCGGCGCGCGCCTTGGCAACGCCGGCGGCGACCGTGCCGACGCCGATCTCGGAGACGAGCTTGACCGAGACGTCGCCCGTCGGGTTGACGTTCTTGAGGTCGTAGATGAGCTGCGCCAGATCCTCGATCGAATAGATGTCGTGATGCGGCGGCGGCGAGATCAGGCCCACGCCCGGCGTCGAGTGCCGGACTTTTGCGATGGTCGCGTCGACCTTGTGGCCGGGCAGCTGGCCGCCTTCGCCGGGCTTGGCACCCTGCGCCATCTTGATCTGCATCATGTCGGAGTTGACGAGATACTCCGTGGTGACGCCGAAGCGGCCCGAGGCGACCTGCTTGATCGCCGAGCGCATGGAATCGCCGTTCGGCATCGGCTTGAAGCGGTCGGCTTCCTCGCCGCCTTCGCCGGTGTTCGACTTGCCGCCGATCCGGTTCATGGCGATCGCGAGCGTGGTGTGCGCCTCGCGCGAGATCGAGCCGAAGCTCATCGCACCGGTGGCGAAGCGCTTGACGATGTCCTTGGCCGGCTCGACCTGGTCGATCGGGATCGGCTTGCGCTTCTCTTCGTCAGCGTTCTTGATCCGGAACAGGCCGCGCAGCGTCAACAGCCGCTCGGACTGCTCGTTCAGGATCTTCGCGAAGGCGCGATAGCGCTCCAGCGAATTGCCGCGGGCGGCGTGCTGCAGCAGCCCGACCGACTCGGCGGTCCAGGCATGGTCCTCGCCGCGGCTGCGATAGGCATATTCGCCGCCGACATCGAGCGCGGTCTTGTAGACCTGCGCCTCGCCGAACGCGTCGGCATGACGGCGCACCGCTTCTTCCGCGATCTCGGCAAGGCCGACGCCCTCGACGCGGGTGTGCGTGCCGGCAAAGAACTTTCCGACGAAATCCGCCTTGAGGCCGACCGCATCGAAGATCTGCGCGCCGCAATAGGACTGGTAGGTCGAGATGCCCATCTTGGACATCACCTTGAGAAGGCCCTTGCCGATCGACTTGATGTAGCGCTTGACGATCTCGTAGTCGTCGAGCGAGCCGGGCAGGCGGTCCTTCATCGCGATGATGGTCTCGAACGCCAGATAGGGGTTGATCGCTTCGGCGCCGTAGCCGGCGAGGCAGGCGAAGTGATGCACTTCGCGGGGCTCGCCGGATTCGACGACGAGGCCGACCGAGGTGCGCAGTCCGACACGGATCAGATGATGATGCACGGCGGCGCAGGCGAGCAGTGCCGGGATCGGCACCCGGTCGGTGCCGACCATGCGGTCGGACAGGATGATGATGTTGACGCCCTCGCGGACGGCGGCTTCCGCACGCGCGCAGAGCTCGTCGAGCACCTGGTCCATGCCGGCAGCACCAAGACCGGCGTGGAAGGTGGTGTCGAGCGTGCGCGACTTGAAGTGCGACTCGGCGACCTCGGAGATCGAGCGGATCTTTTCGAGATCCGCATCGGTCAGGATCGGTTGGCGCGCTTCGAGACGCTTGGTGGTGGCGAGGCCCTGCAGGTCGAACAGGTTCGGCCGCGGTCCGATGATGGAGACGAGGCTCATCACCAGCTCCTCGCGGATCGGGTCGATCGGCGGGTTGGTGACCTGCGCGAAGTTCTGCTTGAAGTAGGTGAACAGCGGCTTGGCCTTGTCCGACAGCGCCGAGATCGGCGTGTCGTTGCCCATCGAGCCCGCGGCTTCCTCGCCGGTGGAGGCCATCGGCGTCATCAGGATGGAGATGTCTTCCTGGCTGTAGCCGAACGCCTGCTGGCGATCGAGCAGCGACAGATTGGAGCGCACGCCGGTGGTCGGCACCTTCGGCAGCTCTTCCAGCACGATCTGGGTCCGCTCCAGCCACTCCTTGTAGGGATGGCTCCGGGCGAGTTCGGCCTTGATCTCGTCGTCCGGAATCAGGCGGCCCTGCTCGAGGTCGACCAGCAGCATCTTGCCGGGCTGCAGCCGCCACTTGGTGATGATCTGGTCCTCGGGGATCGTCAGCACGCCCATCTCGGACGCCATCACGATGCGGTCGTCTTTGGTCACGAGATAGCGCGCCGGCCGCAATCCGTTGCGGTCGAGCGTGGCGCCGATCTGGCGGCCGTCGGTGAAGGCGATCGCGGCGGGGCCGTCCCACGGCTCCATCAGGGCTGCATGATATTCGTAGAAGGCGCGGCGCTTCTCATCCATCAGGGGATTGCCGGCCCACGCCTCCGGAATCATCATCATGACGGCGTGTGGCAGCGAGTAGCCGCCCTGCACCAGGAATTCGAGCGCGTTGTCGAAGCAGGCGGTGTCCGACTGGCCCTCGTAGGAGATCGGCCAGAGCCGGTTGATGTCCTTGCCGTAGAGCTCGGAGCTCACGGAGGCCTGGCGCGCCGCCATCCAGTTGGTGTTGCCGCGCAGCGTGTTGATCTCGCCGTTATGCGCGATCATGCGGTAGGGATGCGCCAGCGACCAAGCCGGGAAGGTGTTGGTCGAGAAGCGCTGATGCACCAGCGCCAGCGCGCTCTCGAAGTCCGCCTCGTGCAGATCGGGATAGTACTTGCCGAGCTGGTCGGCGAGGAACATGCCCTTGTAGATCACGGTGCGGCACGACATCGAGCAGGGATAATAGCCCGCAAGCCCGCGGTCGCGGCGCTGGTAGATCGCCTGCGAGATCGACTTGCGCAGAATGTAGAGCCGGCGCTCGAAATCGTCCTCGGTCTTGGCGGTGCCGTTGCGGCCGATGAACACCTGCATGCAGGCGGGCTCGGTCGGCTTCACGGTGACGCCGAGCGAGGAATTGTCGGTCGGCACGTCGCGCCAGCCGAGCAGGGTCAGGCCCTCTTCCTTGATCTGGTCGGCGATGATGCTCTTGATGACGTTGCGCCAGGCGGTGTCGCGCGGCATGAACAGCGCGCCGATGGCGTATTCGCCCGGAGCCGGCAACGTGAAGCCGAGCTCCTTGGCCTTGCGGCTGAAGAAGGCGTGCGGAATCTGCACCAGGATGCCGGCGCCGTCACCGGCGCGCGGGTCGGCGCCAACGGCGCCGCGATGCTCGAGGTTGCAGAGGATGCTGAGCGCGTCCGCGACGATCTCGTGGGACTTCTTGCCCTTGATGTTGGCGATGAAGCCGACGCCGCAGGAATCCTTCTCCAGGCTCGGATCGTAGAGGCCTTCGGCCGGCGGGCGCGAATTGTGTTCCTGAATCGGATCGGTCGTTTTCGAGGCGACGGTCGCCGACAGCTCTTCTGCCACGATGTTTGCGCGCTCGAATTGCGACCCGTTCATTGTTCCAATCCTCTCCATGCGGCAAGCTGCCTCACCGCTATCTTCGGCGCACCTTCGGCGTTCCGCGGCACCCGCCTCTGGGTCACCGCTCGTCCGCTGCGAGCCGCATTTTCTTAAATTCAGGCCAAGGCGTTCTTCGTCCCCGAGAACGGCTTTGCCTGTTGCCTTCCTGGCGCTCGAAAGCACCGACTTTCGTTGCAATCCGTATGCCGGAACTGCAAGGAAAATTGAGACAGTCTTCCTGTCCTAACCAACACCTTGCCAAATTTTTGTCTATCACACAAGCGCGCGGAAGTCCCGATTCCCAGAGTGTCAATCAGCGCTTTCCGCATGGCACGCGGCCCCGGTTTTGAAGCAAACGCGCCCTGATCCGGCCCTGCCGACGCCGAAATCCCGAATGAAGCTTCGGATCAGCCCTTCGAAAGGCGCGCCACGCCGCAAGAAGCGAAAGAGTGCGAGACATTCGGGGGCCTGACAGGAGCGTGTCGACCATGAAGTTTTTCACAGGATGTGTGGCCGCTGCCACGCTGGCGCTGTTGGCAACGGCCGCCGAGGCACAGGTTCCGGCAAACGGCGCTGCGCGGGGCGCCTATATAGCGGTCTCGGATTTCGATGGACCCTATGGGCCGCCGGAAGCCGCGCCGCCACCGCCGCCGCGTTACGGCTACGGCTATGGCTACGAGGAGCGGGGCCCGGCGCCGGCGCTGCTGCCGTCGACGGAGGTCTACGCCGTGCTGCGCGACAACGGCTTCTCGCCGCTCGGCATCCCGCGCCTGCGCGGCAGCGTCTACACCATCGCGGTGATCGACCGCCGCGGCGACGACGGCCGGCTGGTGATCGATGCCCGCGACGGGCGAATTCTGCGCTTCATGCCGGCCGCCGACGCCTTCGGCATGGCGCCCAGCGATGAGGTGCCGACGGTTGCACCTTACCGTCCGCAAAGCGCGCTGCCGCCGCCGACCATGGTCCGCAGCGGCCCGCCGCGTCCACCGGCCTCGATCCCGCATGTCGCCAGCCGCACCGTGCCGCTGCCCAAGGCCGCCCCGCACCGCGGCGAGGCACCTGTCGCCGCCACCAAGCCGGCCGCGCCTGCACCCCAGCAGGCACAAGCGCCGCAGCCACAGCCCGCCCAGCAAACCGCTGCCGTGCAGGCAAAGCCCGCTGAAGCCGCACCGCAGACCGCAGGACCGACCGTCGGTCAGGCCAAGCCGGCTCCGACGATCATGCCGACGCAGGAGATGCCGGCGGCGCAGGGGTTGGACTAGCGCGCTCGTTTGCGACTGCACGCCCCGCTCCGGACGGAGATATGAGCAAAACAAAAGCGCCCGAGAATCTCGGGCGCTTTTTCATTGCGGCGATCGCGCGCTCAGCTGCGCGCATACCCCGCGGCTTCCAGGATCAGGTTCGCCACCTCCTTCGGATGCGACACCAGCGAGAGATGGCCGGCATCGAGCTCGATCGTGGTTGCGTTCATGCGCTTGGCGAGGAAGCGTTCGAAATCCGGATTGATGGTGCCGTCGTTCTTCGACACCGCGTACCAGCTCGGCTTCGTGTGCCATGCAGCTTCCGTGGTGCGGCCGGCGAAGATCGAGGCGGCCGTCGGCCATTGCACGGCGTAGAGCTCCCTGGCCTGCTCCGGCTTCACGCCATTGGCAAAATATTTCAGGAAGGCGTCTTCCGAGAGTTTTGTGTAGCCGTCGCGCTCGACGATGCCGGCGCGGGCCGGGCCCGCCGGAAACTGCTTCGACAGCGCGACGAAGTCTTCGTTCGCATCGGGCGCGCGTGCGGCGACGTAGACGAGGCCGGTGACCTTCGGGTCGTTGCCGACCTGGCTGATCACGGTGCCGCCCCAGGAATGCGCGACCAGCACGGTCGGACCATCCTGTTCGGCCAGCACGCGCTTGGTCGCCTCGACGGAGTCAGCAAGCGACGACAGCGGATTTTGCACGGCAGTGACGTGCAGGCCCGCGGCCTGGAGGATCGGGATCACCTCCGACCAGCTCGATCCGTCGGCCCAGGCGCCGTGCACCAGCACGACGTTCTTGGCTTTCACCGTCTGCGGTGTCTGCGCATGAGCCAGGCTGATGGGGCCCGCCAGCAGGCTCGCGGCGACGAAAAGGCTGCGCCAAAGTGACATGATCGTGCTCCGTATTGTTTTTGCTGCGATGTCCAAAGGACGGAGCGCGTCGTCGCGGCGTTACGTGTCCTCACCGTTCTGTGATGCGATGCAAAAACGAAAAAACGCCCCGGGGCACCGGGGCGTTTTCGCAACTTGGCGGTTGTCGACGTGCTTAGGCGGCGACTGAGCTCTCGATCACCTGCGCCTTCGGCGCGCTCGCGTTGATGGCGATCTGGCGCGGCTTCTTGGCTTCGGGAATCTCGCGCACGAGGTCGACGTGAAGCAGCCCGTTCTCGAGCGAGGCGTCCTTCACCTGCACGAAGTCGGCAAGCTGGAAGGCGCGCTCGAAGGCACGCGCGGCGATGCCGCGGTAGAGCACTTCGGACTTCGAGTTCTCGTTGGCGACTTTCTCGCCCTTGATCGTCAGCGTGTTTTCCTTCGCGACGATGGAGAGCTCGTCCTTGGCGAAGCCCGAGACCGCAACCGTGATGCGGTAGGCGTTCTCGCCGGTACGCTCGATGTTGTAGGGGGGATAACCGGGGCTACCGTCCGAACTGGCCTGGTCGAGCAGGCTGAAGAGGCGGTCGAAGCCGACGGTGGAACGGTAAAACGGAGTCAGGTCGTAGCTACGCATGGTCTAGTCCTCCATTGAGCGACTGTTGGTAACCCGCCCGCCAATCGGGCCGGGCTTTAGTCTGTGTGCAGCCTGATGTTCCGGTTCCGAAACACTGGTAGCGGCCTGCACCAAGGTGATATGGGTTCAGGGGAACGGCGTTCAAGAGGGCGGCAGCTTGCGCCTTTTCGGCGCTCCAGCCCCTTGATTTGCAGCATTTCTCGCCCAATGACGCTGATCTCGATTCCGTCCAATCCCGTTCCCGAAGACGTCGTCAGCGGCACCATCAAGACACCCGATGGCGCCGAGCTGCGCTTTGCGCGCTGGGCGCCGCCGGCGAACCGCAAGGGCACGGTCTGCGTCTTCACCGGACGCAGCGAGCAGATCGAGAAATATTTCGAGACCGTGCGCGACCTGCGCGACCGCGGCTTCGCGGTGGCGATGATCGACTGGCGCGGGCAGGGCCATTCCTCGCGCCGTCTGCGCGATCCGCGCAAGGGCTATGTGCGCGACTTCTCCGATTTCGAGATCGACGTCGAGACCTTCGTTCAGCAGGTGGTGCTGCCGGATTGCCCGCCGCCCTTCTTCGCGCTCGCCCATTCCATGGGCGGCACGGTGATGCTGCGGGTGGCGCACGCGGGCAAGCGCTGGTTCGACCGCATGGTGCTGTCGGCGCCGATGATCGACCTGCCCGGCCGCGCCACCTCGTTTCCGGCGCGGGCGCTGCTAAAGACGATGCGCCTGATGGGGATGGGCGGTCGCTATGTCCCCGGCGGCACCGACCACATCACCGGGCTCAATCCCTTCATCAACAATCCGCTGACCAGCGATCCCGTGCGCTATGCGCGCAATGCCGCGATCCTGGAGGAGGATCCGACGCTCGGGCTCGCGTCACCGACGGTCGCCTGGGCCGATACCGCCTTCCGCGCCATGAACACCTTCAAGGGCAAGAACTACCCATCCGAGATCCGCCAGCCGATCCTGATGCTGGCGGCCTCCAGCGACACCGTGGTCTCGACCGCGGCGATCGAGGAGTTTGCCTATCACCTGCGCGCCGGCTCCCATCTCGTGATCGCCGGCGCCAAGCACGAGATCCTCCAGGAGCAGGACCGCTACCGCTCACAGTTCTGGGCCGCCTTCGACGCCTTCGTGCCGGGCACGCCGCTGTTCAAGTGAGGTGGCGGAAGCTTCCTGAGGACGGCTGATCGTTCCACAATCTCCGTCATGCCCGGGCTTGTCCCGCCTGCGCGGCCGAAGCCGCTTCGGCGCGGCGAAGGCCCGGGGCATCCACGCCTTGCTGCGCGATCAAGGAACGTGGATGGCCGGGACAAGCCCGGCCATGACGATGAACCTTCTCTGCCTCACAGCGTCTTCAGATACTCGATCAGCTCGTAGCGCTCGTCGTCGTTCTTGAACTCGCGGCCGATCACGCCCGGGCGTCTCGGTTCACCTTCCTTGCGCTCGAAGGAATGGCCGCGCACGCTATTGCCCTGGACCGGCTTGCCGTCAGGTCCGTTCATCGAGAACTCGGTTTCGCCCATCTTGCACTTCTCGCCCGCGGTGACCGCAAAGCCGACCGTCACGGGATCGTAGTCGCGGCGCCCCATGCAGAATTCTTGCGGGCGCTCGTTCTGCGGCTTCAGCAACCAGTAGAGCGACGGCACCGAGCCGTTGTGCAAGTAAGGCGCCGTTGCCCAGATCCCGTTCAGCGGACGCGCGCGATAGCGCGGCTCGGGCGTCGGATTGAGACAGTTCTTGCGCGCGAGATTCCACAATTTCGCCCGCTCGGCGTCCGGGACCTTCTCGTCGTCCATCCATTTGCGGGCGACGAGATCGACCACCGTCATGAGGCCGAGCGCATAGACCATCTCGTTGGGCGAGGTGCTCGCCGTCGAGACGTCGCATTGCCACCATTTCTGGAGGTCGGCTGTATTCACCTTCAGGAAGCCGGGCACGTCGACAATCCTCTTGCCGAGCACGAGCGACTGTTCGGGATCCGTCTTGATCTCGTCGAGGGGAATCGTCACCGCGTTCAGGACCTTGCTGTCGCCGCTCGGCTCCCAATGTCCCGAGGACCAGAAGGCCTTGGTGTTGACGGCCGGCAGGTGGCATCCAGCGCACATCTCCGCGTAGATCTTGCGGCCATTGTCGACCTTCTTCTGATCGATCCTCCATGCGTCGCCGAGGATCTGCGAGGGCCATTGCGGCGCCAGCAGACCGCCGAATTTCGGATCGGCCGAGGGATCGGCCGGCTTGAACGGATCGGGACCCCTGAGCATGTCCTCGATCCAGCCGAGCGTCCTGATGTGAACGGAGGACCGCCACAGCCTGTCCTCCGGATAGGCATCGGACAGGTTGAGCAGCGCGTTGACGCCCAAGGCTTCGCCGGCGTTGCGGATCAGCGGCTGCTCGATCGAGGCGTCATATTGGGCAAACTTGAACCACGGCACGGTCCAGATCGCGGGGAAGCTGACCGGTGCGTCCTGGGCATGCAGGTTCTTCTCGAATCCCTTGACCCCGCTCAGCGCGAGATCCTGCGAGAACACCTGGTTGCCGATGCGATTGAGGGCGTCGAGGCGGCCGAACCCTTCCTCGGTGTCCTTCTGCTGCTTGCCGTCCCAGGTCTTCTTGCTCTCGATCGTCTCGTTGTACTTGTTCTGCCAGTCGATCAGGAATTTGCCGATCGCGCCGAGCTTCTGCTTGAGCGCGTCGCGGTCCGCCTTGCTGGCTTCGCTCCCGAGCACGCGATCGGCGAAACGCTGAAAGCGGAACGGGACGTACAGCGTGTAGGCGATCGACAGGCCCGTCGACAGCTCGAGCTTCTTCAGATCGGTCATGGCCGGGCCGCCGTCGAAGCGGACGTCGATGCCCTGATAGTGGATCTGGCCGGTATGGCAGGCCGCGCAAGTCAGCCCGATCTTGTCCTGTTCGTGATGGCCCGTCGCGGGATCGACGACGCCGGTCATCCGTGCGAAGCCGACCGGCAGGCCGTCGACGTTCTCGGCGGGGGTCCACCTCGTCGACCAATCCGGCACTTGCGTCGTCTCATAGACATTGGCGTAGCCGAAGCGGCGCAGCGTCGTCGCGTCGGTCTGGATCGACTGCGGGCTCGGGATGAAGCCGAAGCGCTCGAGATAGGCGCTATCCTTCATCATGCCCGGCCGCGAGAACAGGCGAAGGCGCGGCTGCTCCAGCGCCATGAACCATTCATAGGGCACTGGAAAGGTCGCGGTGCCCTGGCTGGCATGATGAAACCAGTGCCGGTCCTTCAGCGACCAGTTCTGCTCGAGCCAGTAGGCGGCGGTCGTCTCGGGGACCGCGGGCAGGGGCGGCGGCAGAAGATTCACGAGGATCCCCTTCTGCGGCAGCATGGCGCGGACCTGGTTGGGGAATTCGGCGACCGCGACGAGGGCGACCAGACCTAGGGCAATCAGCAGGGCCGCGAGCTTGACGGCGCCCCGCACCACGCGCTGACAGGTCGACAGCACCGGCTGCGACACGACCCGCTGGTTGATGCGCGCGGGAAATTTGCGCTCGTTGAACAGCGTACGCACGTCGGCGATGCCGAGATAGCGGTTCTCGCCTTCGCCCTTGCCCATGATCTTCAGCAGGATGGGCCATTCGAATTGCATCAATATCCGATAATACCAGCGCGCAGCGCTCCCGGCTCGCTTGAGGTTGTCGCGCATGTAGGTCTGTATTTCCGACGCGTTGATGCCGGGCTCAGTACCGCCGCCGTTCGGATCGGAATAGACCCTGCCGAAGCTGGCCAGGCGGGCGATCTGATCCTCGTTGACTTTGCCGTCGACGCCGAGGATGCGCGAACCGGCGCCGCGCTTGTCCAGGGGGCCGCCGCGCAGCGCATCGAGCTGTGCGCCCGAAAAGATGCTCTTCAGGATGTGACCGAAGCCGTTGGCGATCAGCGCGATGCCGCGGGTCTCGACGCGGGCCACAATCTTCATCAGCCCCTTGTCACCGCTCGCATTCGCGATCGTCTGCGATAGCTTGCCGATCGGCACGGTCCCGCCGTCGACGAAACCTTCGCCGACGAGGCCGCGCAGGAAGGGGCAGGGATTGTCTGGCGAGACCTGGATCGAGGGATCGAAGGGAGGCTTCGAGGCGGGGTCGTTCATGGCCCAAAATCCTGAAAACAGCGAATCGTGAAATGAAGACGCGCCGATCAAGCGCGGAAAGTCCTAACAAACCGACAGCAACCTATACTACTTCAGCGTGTAAAGAAGTGTGGCTGAATTCACGGTCCTGTCAATAAAAGTCGGCCCGCGGTTTGCGAAGGGACCGGGTCGGGACCGAGAAGGCCCGCCTGTCAGGACTCGGCCGCGCGTTTGACGTCGCTTTGCACCAGGGTCAGCTTGCCGAGCGGCACGCCCGCGTTCAGAAGTCCCTCGCGGTAATGGGCAAGGTCCTCGGGCCGCTTCCAGTGGAAATTGCGCAAGTGACGATCGACATTCAGTGTCGGGTAGTTGCGCATCAGCACGCCGACGGCCTCGCCCGCCTCATCGTCCCGGCCCAACTGTGCCAACGCCGCGGCACGGATCGCCAGCGCCTGCATGTGGTTCGGGTTGATGTAGAGCTGCTCGCGGGCCCAGGACAGGGTCGCGTCGTATTGCCCCAGCAGATAATGGCTGAAGGCGTTCAGCGCGGCCCATTGGTAGCGCGGATCGCTGTTGTCGCGCTGTGCGGCCATCGAGAACAGCTCGATCGCCTCGCGGTGCTCGCCGATGACGAAATGGCAGATGCCGAGCACGCCGCGTGCGCCGTTGTCGTAGGGATTGAGCGCGACCGCGCGCTTGGCGGCGTCCATCGCGGCCTCGTAATGCGCCTCCATGGCATGCGCCCAGGACAGGATCGAGAAGGCGAAGGAGGAGCGCGGGTCGAGCCGGACGCTGGTCTCGGCGAGGGCCATCGCCTCGGCCCACATCTCGCGCGTGCCCTTGACCCACCCGAACTGGATGCTCTGGATCTGGATCGTGGCGAGATAGGCGTGCGCGATCGACAGTTTGGGGTCGAGGCTGATGGCTTCGCGGAACAGGCCGACGGCGGTGGCCAGGTCTTCCTTGGTCTGCCGGTAGTAGTGCGACAGCCCCTTGAGGAAGCGGTCCCAGGCGGTCACGTCGGTGGAGAGCCGCGCCGGCGCCGAGGCCTCGGCACGAACGATCTCGGTGGCGATGGCGGCGGACAGATTGGTGGTGATCTCGTCCTGCATCGCGAACAGGTCGCCGATGTCGCGGTCGTAGCGGCCGGTCCAGAGCTGCTCGCCGGTCTCCGGCGCGATCAGCTCGGCGGTGACGCGGATCTTGGCTCCGGCGCGCCGCACCGAGCCCTGGATCAGATAGGTGGCATCGATCTCGCGCGCGATCAGGCGGGTGCCGGTGTTCTTGCCCTTGAACGCGAAGGTCGAGTTGCGGCTCAGCACACGATAGAAGGATTGCAGCGACAGCGCGTGGATCAGATCCTCGGTAAGGCCGTCGGAGAAATATTCGTCCTGGGCGTCGCTGAGATTGGCGAAGGGCAGCACGCCGACGATCGCCGTGCGGTACTGCTGCGACAGCGCCGACGCCTCCCGGAGCTCGGGCGCGAGCGCCGGCGCACCCTCGGGCATCCAGGTCCAGACCCCGACCGGGTCCTTGATGTTCTTGAAGCGATGGTTGCCGGCATCGACCAGCAGCGCGGTCAGGTGTTTGCTCGCCTCCCGGTAGGCCTTGGCCGAGATGGCGAAGCCGCCGGGGCTCGCCACCGATTCGAGGCGGACGGCAATGTTGACGTCGTCACCGAATACCTCGTCCTCGTCGGCGATGACGTCGCCCATGTGGATGCCGAGGCGAAACTGCATGGCGCGCTCGGCGGGCAGGTGATGGTTGCGCTCCGCCATCAGCGTCTGCATCGCGATCGCGGCCTCGACGGCGCCGACGATGCTCGCGAACTCCAGCAGGAAGCCGTCGCCGGTGTTTTTGACGACGCGGCCGCCATGGTTGAGGATGATGGGATGGATCGCGCTGCGATGGGCCTTGAAGGCGGCATGGGTGCCGGCCTCGTCGCTGCCCATCATGCGCGAATAGCCGGCGACATCGGCGCAGACGATGGCGGCCAGACGTCTTTCCATAGTCCGGAGCTCCAAGAGACTTGGACGGGACCGATGACCGGCCACGGCGTGGCAGTCGCCTCGAATCCCGCATTGCCAAGAACCCAGCCTTTATAAAGCAGATAAGGCCGAGCGAAAGCATCATCCGCATTGCAAATTTGAGGTAAATTCCCCGCAATTCTGGCGATGGACGGCGGCGGCCGGACCGAATAAGCCCGCCTTTCAGGGCTGACGGGGGCACCTCACATGCTGGGCATTCACGAAATCTGGCTCTTCATCCTGTCGGGCATATTGCTCAACATCACGCCCGGCCCGGACTCGGTCTACGTGATCGGCCGCAGCATGCAGATGGGCTGGCGGGGCGGTGCCGCGGCCGCGCTCGGCATCAGTTTCGGCTGCTTTTTCCACGTCGCGGGCGCGGCAATCGGCCTTTCGGCCCTGCTGATGGCCTCATCGACCGCCTTCTCGATCCTGAAGCTGGTCGGCGCGGCCTATCTCGTCGTGACAGGACTTCAGATGCTGTGGTCGCGCCCGGCGCTGGCCGCAGTCATCGACGAGCCGGTGCGCAGCCCGCTGCGGCGGGTCTTCCTCCAGGGCGTCTTCACCAACGCGCTCAATCCCAAGGTCGCGCTGTTCTTCCTGGCCTTCCTGCCGCAATTCGTCGCAGCCGATTCCCTGCACAAGCCGCTCGCCTTCCTGACGCTCGGCTTGATCTTCATTTTTACGGGAACGTTGTGGTGCCTGGTGCTGGCGGCGTTCGCGGCAAGGGCCGCCCATCGCTTGCGGAGCTCCGAGGGCGCGATCGCCTGGGTCAACCGCGCCCTCGGCGGCCTCTTCATCTATCTCGGCATCCGCGTCGCCATGCTGGAGACGCGATAACTCGTTCGAACGAATGATGGTTACAGCACGCAGTCGGCCCGATAGAGGCTGCGCGGGGAGGTTTCAATGGTTCGTGGAAGCTGTCTGTGCGGTACCGTGCGTTTCGAGGTCGATCAGGTGCGCGCGCTGACGCATTGTCATTGCGCCAATTGCCGCAAGCTGACCGGTGCCGCCTTCGCCACCTACGCCCATGTCGATGCCGACAAGTTTCGCTTTGTTGCCGGCGAGGACATGACGGTGGCTTACGAATCCGCACCGGGGAGCTTCCGCCATCGCTGCAAGACCTGCGGTTGCCTGACGCCGGGCAAGGCGAGCTATCTGCCGACCGTCAGCATTCCCGCCGGCCTGCTCGATGACGATCCCGATGTCAGGCCCCGCCTCCACGTCTTCACCTCGTCGCGCGCGCCGTGGTGGACGATCCAGGACGATCTGCCCCAGCACGAAAAATGGGTGCCGGGTTACGAGCCCAAATCTTAAGCCTCAGGCGAACTCCTTCAGCAGTGCACTGCCCGCGAGATAAACGCCGAGCAAAATCATCGCGATCAGGAACCAGCGGCGAAACGCTTCCGCCGGCATCCGCGCCCGCACCAACTGGCCGACGAACATGCCGGCAAAGGCCATGGCCATGCCCACGGCGCCCGGCACGGCGTTCGCCGGCGTCAGCAAGCCGCCGGCGGTGAGATTGAAGGCGAGCGCCAGCGTCGCCGTCGTGAAGAACACGCCGAGCGCCTGCACCAGCTCGTCCTTCTCCATGCCGATCGCCTGCATGAACGGCATCGACGGGATCACCTGCACGCCTGTCGAGGCCGAGATCACGCCGGTGATCACGCCGACCACGCCGCCGGCCCATTTCTCGTTCTGGGGCGCGACGCGGAACTCGAATTTGCTGAGCCCGATGATCGCGTAGATCACGAGCAGGATTCCGAGCACGATCGTGCCGTAACGGGCATGGGGACCGGTCAGCGCGCCGGCATTGAGCCAGCATCCGATCACGGTGCCGATCATCAGCGGCCACAGCCGCCTCAGGATGTCGCGCAGATAGGGGCCGGAGAAGGTCTGCCAGATATTGGTGACGATGGCGGGCACGATCACGATGGCGATCGCGCGGCTCGGCGCCATGCTCACCGCGAGCAGGCCCATGGACACGGTCGGCAGGCCGAGCCCGACCACGCCCTTGACGAATCCGGCGATCAGGAAGACGGCGGCGATGAGGATGAGGAGCGGGTCGATCATATCTTGCACATTGACCGAAGCCGCGCGCGGGCACAATCTGGAGGTTACGGAGACAGCCTTCGTTCTTGGCGGAGGCTGAGGAGAATCCAGCCATGCGCTTCGACCTCGTCGACCTCCAGCTGTTCATCGCGGTCGCCGACCAGCGCAGCATCACCCGCGGCGCCGAGCGATCGAATCTCGCCTTGGCCTCTGCCAGCGCGCGCATAAAAGGGCTCGAGGACGCGCTCGGCGTCGCGCTGCTCAAGCGCGGGCGGCGCGGTGTCGAGCTGACTGCGGCGGGCGAGAGCCTGCTCGACCATGCGCGGGTCGTGATGCACCAGGTCGACGCCATGCGCGGCGATCTCGCCGGCTTTGCCAGCGGCGTGCGCGCGAGCGTGCATTTTCTCGTCAACACCTCGGGGCTGTCGGAGCATCTGCCGAAGGCGCTGGCGGGCTTCCTGCGCGAGCATCGCGACGTCGCCATCGACATCGAGGAGCGCGAGAGCACCGATATCGCGGCAGCGATCACCGCCGGTGCCGCCGATCTCGGCTTTGCCGCCGAGCACGCGCTGCCCGACCATATCGAGCGCTTCGTCTTCAGCGAAGACCACCTGACATTGGTGACGTCGCGGCGCGGCCCGTTCGCGGGCCGTCGCCAGATCGATTTTCAGGAGACGGCCGCTTGTGATTTTGTCGGGCTCACCAGTGCCACTGCGCTCCAGATGCACATTTCGAAGCACGCCGCCCGGCTCGGCATGCGTCCGCATTACCGTGCGCGTCTGCGCGATTTCGACGCGATCTGCCAGATGGTCGCCGCTGACGTCGGCATCGCCCTGGTGCCGATATCCGCCGCCCGCCGCTGCGCCAAGCTGATGCCGCTGGCCATGGTCCGCCTGCGCGATGCCTTCGCCAACCGCAAGCTCGTGATCTGCGCACGCAGCTTCAAGGCGCTGCCAAGGCCGGCCAAGATGCTGGTGGAGCATTTGCGGGCGGCGGCGGTGTGAGGGCGGCTTTTTGGATGTGAGCCTACGCTGCGGCTGTGCGCACAACTGCGCTCCCTCCCCCCTTGCGGGGGAGGGCGGGGGAGAGGGGTGGCCCAGGAAAAGGTACCTCTGTCGCGAAGAAGAGAGATCGATGGAGTCCCCGTGTGAACCCCTCTCCCTAGCCCTCCCCCGCAAGGGGGAGGGAACGCACCTGTCGCGTTGTGAGGCCGTTCGCCTACCGCGCGCTACTTCGCCGTCTCGACCCCGGCGTCCTTGATCACCTTCGCCCACTTCTTGGTCTCGTCCGCGATGAAGCTGCGAAAATGCTCCGGCTCGTCGCCGATCAGCGTCGCGCCTTGGGCGGCGAGCTTTTCCTTGACCGCGGGATCCGCCATGGCCTTCGTCGCCAGGCCATGCAGCGCGGTGACGATCTCCTTCGGCGTGCCCTTGGGCGCCACCATGCCGTACCAGTTCTCGATGCGAAGATCAGCAAAGCCCGCTTCCGCGGTGGTCGGCACGTCGGGCGCGGTCGCGGAGCGCTCGGCCGAGCCGACCGCGATCGGCTTCAACGCGCCGGCCTTGACCTGCGGCAGCAGCACCGGAAGATCCAGGAAGGTCATCTGCACCTGCTGGCCCAAGAGATCGTTCACCGCGGGAGCTGCACCACGATAGGGCACGTGGACGATGTCGATCTTCGCCGTCAGCTTGAACAATTCGCCGGCGAGGTGCGGCAGGCTGCCGGGGCCGGAAGAGGCGAAATTGAGCTTTCCGGGCTGCGCCTTGGCGAGCGCAATCAGCTCGCCGATATCCTTGGCGGGCACGTTGGTGGCGACGACCAGCATTTCCGGCACGGTCGCAACCAGCGTCACCGGCGCGAGGTCGCTCGAAGTGTCGTAGGCGACCCGCTCCATGCTCGGGCTGATCGCGAGCGCGCCGGCTGAGGAGATGGCGATGGTGTAGCCGTCGGGCGCGGCCTTCGAGACGGCGTCGGTGCCGAGCACGCCGCCCTGGCCGCCGCGGTTGTCGATCAGCACCGGCTGCCCTGATAGCTCCGACATGCGCTGGCCGATCACCCGCGCGATGATGTCGTTGGGACCGCCGGCCGGGAACGGCACGATCAGCTTGATCGGTTTTGCGGGAAAATTCTGCGCCGATGCCAATGACGGCAGCAGCAGGACCAATCCCAAGAACAATTCAACGAGCAGCCTGCGTGAAATGGTCATGCAAGCCTCCCGCTCGCGATTGTTATTGGTTGAGCAGTTTCAGTGCTTCTTCGTGAACTCTGGCGTCGCCGGCCGCGATGATGCGGCCGCCGCCCTGCGCCGGCTTGCCTTCCCAGGTGGTGACGACGCCGCCGGCGCCGGTCACGATCGGGATCAGGGCCGCGATGTCGTAAGGCTTCAACTCGGTCTCGACCACGAGATCGACGTGACCGGCCGCCAGCATGCAATAGGAGTAGCAGTCGCCGCCGTAGCGCGACAGCCGCGCGCCCTGTTCGATGCGGCTGAAGATGGCGCGGTCGCGCTCGTTCATCAGCAGCGGGCTGGTGGTGTAGCTTGTTGCTTCCGACAGCGCGGCGCAGCGGCGGACCTGGAGCCGGCGCTCGCCGGACGGGCCTTTATACGTGGCCGAGCCGTTGTCGCCGGAGAAGCGCTCGCCGATGAAGGGCTGGTGCATCATGCCGTACACCGGCGCGCCCTTGTGCAGCAGCGCGATCAGCGTGCCCCAGATCGGAAAGCCGCCGATGAAGGATTTCGTGCCGTCGATGGGGTCGAGCACCCAGACATAATCGGCGTCCTCGCGCTCATTGCCGAATTCCTCGCCGACGATGCCGTGCTGGGGGAAGCTCGCCTTGATCAGCCGGCGCATCACCGCCTCCGCGGCGCGGTCGGCCTCCGTCACGGGGTCGAAATCCTTGGTCTTGCTCTTATCGTCGATCGACAGCGAGGTGCGGAAGAACGGCAGGATGGTTTCGCCGGACGCGGTGGCGAGCCGTCCGATGAAGGCTGAGAAGTCGATCACCGTCACGGCGCATCCTCAAAACGAAAGTCGGGTGAAGCTCGCTCTTGCCTAGCTCAATTCGCTTCTCGCGTGCAGCGTTGAGTTGATTTGCACCCTGGTATTTTGGATGCCGCAACCGGTTGCCACATCCCAGTCATATGCTGGCCAAATATCGATCACAGAGTTGAAAACTTAGTTCCGAGCATGCCTTGTTCGTATGCAAACGGTTATCAACCCATTGAATTTCCTTATCAAAGAAACTGAATCTGGGTTTCGCTATAAGCAAATGAGCCATGTGCATATTGCATGGGAAACGGCTCAAAAGGCCTTGCACTTTGTGCGCCGCGGCCGCATATTGTTGCGGTGCGGTAGCGCTCTGCGTTACCGCTGCCCTCCTTGGGCGTTTCCTCCCTAGACTTGGGCCGCTTCTTCATCAGAAGCGGCCCTTTTTTCTTTGAGCCTCGATCTTCACTTCGAGCGCGCGAAAACGCGAAGCGAAGATTCGGCGCACGATACGCTGGCAGCTTGATCTGATGTTTGATCGGCGACGCGATCGCGCGGCGACGGCTCGCGTCTATTCGGCCGCGGCCTGGAACGGGCCGAGATCGCCGAACGGGATCGTCGTCGCCAGCACGTCGGCGAGCACGCCGAAGTCGTTTGCCACTTGCGCAAAGCGCGGACTGCGCTCGCGCCGCCGCTCGTCCATGTAGATCGCGCGGTTGAGCTCGAGCTGCACCGCGTGCAGGCCGCTTGCGGGGTTGCCGTAATGCTCGGTGATGAAGCCGCCGGCATAGGGCTTGTTGCGGCCGATCGAATAGCCGAGGCCGCCCATGGTCTCCTCGACCCTGTCCGGCAGCAGCGGCGTGCAGCTCGTGCCGTAGCGGTCGCCGATCACGATGTCGGGCCGCCGCGGCTCGTCCCTGCTGACGCCGACCGAGGGCATCGAGTGGCAGTCGACCAGCACCACGGTGCCGAACATCTGGTGCACCTTGTTGATCAGCCGGCGCAGCGCGCGATGATAGGGCTTGTACAGCGTCTCGATCCGCGCCAGCGCATCGTCGACCAGGATGCGTTCGCGGTAGATTTCCTGACCGTCGCCGACCACGCGCGGGATGGTGCCTAACCCGCCGGCGACCCGCATCGAGCGGGTATTGGCAAAGCTCGGCAGCCGGCCGGTGAACATGCGGGGATCGAGCTCATAGGGCTCGCGATTGACGTCGACATAGGAGCGGGGAAAGTTGACCCGTACGGTCGGAAAGCCGCGCTCGCTCAAATGGCCGATCAGCTCGTCCATGAAGGAATCTTCGGACCGCCGCAGCGTCGTCAGGTCGATCCTGGAGGCGCTGAGGAATTCGTCCGGATAGGTCGAGCCGGAATGGGGCGAGTTGAAGATGACAGGCGCGCGCCATTGCGCGGGCTCCACGATCTCGAAGGCGGGCGACACGTCGCCGTCAAACCGGGTCATCTTCTCAGGCTTCGTCCCTTCGCGCCGCGGGATCCGGGTCTCGGATCAATTGATTCGGCCGGTGGAGCGGCTCTTATGTGTCGTCATTGTCTGGAATCGCAACCATTCTGCCAAGCGAAAAGATGTGATCGGCGCTGGAACATGTCTTAACCGTGTGGGCAGGGAAGCGGGGATACGCCGGCGCGGCTCGATTGATTCGTGCCGCATTCGGGTTCACAAGTGACCGGCAGCGCAGCCAGCCCAGGGTAAAGATTTTCACCCCAAATTTACCCTCTGTCGGGCTTAGTAACCTCTGCTGATATCCTCTGGGGATTTGACGTTTCCTGCCATGCCCAAAATCCTGCTCGCCGAAGACGACAACGACATGCGCCGTTTCCTGGTCAAGGCGCTGGAAAACGCTGGTTTTCAGGTCTCGTCCCACGACAACGGCATGGCCGCCTATCAGCGGCTCCGGGAAGAGCCGTTCGAGATGCTGCTGACCGACATCGTGATGCCGGAGATGGACGGCATCGAGCTCGCCCGCCGGGCCTCGGAACTCGACCCCGACATCAAGATCATGTTCATCACCGGCTTCGCCGCGGTCGCCCTGAACTCGGATTCGGACGCCCCCAAGAACGCCAAGGTGCTGTCCAAACCCGTGCATCTGCGCGAATTGGTCAGCGAAGTGAACAAGATGCTGGCGGCCTAAATCGGCTCCCTTCGGTCCTTGCACCGGCTCCCCTGAGCCGTTATAGGGACCCGACCCGATCTAGACGATATCTAGGGCGCGTAGCTCAGCGGGAGAGCACTACCTTGACATGGTAGGGGTCACAGGTTCGATCCCTGTCGCGCCCACCATCCTTCGCTCGCAAAGCGAGAGAAGGATGCCACGCCGAAGCCCAAAGGGCGCAGGCGGGCTGCCCGCCACGAGCTTCGGCAAGGCAAGCCCAACAATCCGAAATTGCGAAGCGAACGTGTAGCCCGGATGGAGCGAAGCGCAATCCGGGGTGTATCCTCTCCGACGCCGTCCCGGATTACGCTGCGCTCCATCCGGGCTACGATTCTCGATCGCGGCTATTTCAGTTCCGTGTTCGCGACCGGCAGGACGGAGGCGACTGACCAGCCGTTCGCATCCCGCACGTAGGTCTGGCTGATCAGAAACGTATTCTGTTGGGCTGGCTTGCCGGGAAGGCCGCGCGTGAAGACGATGGGAACGAGGACCTGCATGACCTCGTTCGAGATCACGGCGACGTGGAATTTCGACATGTCGGGTTCGAGGTGCCAGGTGCCCTCGTAATAGCCCTTGAAGCGGTCCGCGACCGCATCTCGGCCTCTTGTCTCGATGCCTCTCGCAAACAACAGCGTGCCGGGCGAATTCCACAGCATGGCCTTCACATCGTCCGCGTTGTGCGCATTCTGCGCGGCAATGAACTTTTCGAAGATGGCTCGTGCCGCCGCATCATCTGCCGCGGCCAGCGCCGGTCCGGCCGACCAGGCCGTCGCCGCGAGAAACAGCGCTGCGGCAATTGCCGCAAGATGACGGCGCCGCGCAAACGGCCGTAGCCTGATCGAGCCTCGAGACATCTTGGAAGGGGGCATGTTCATCTCTCTTTTGGATGACAATGATCATACCATTGTTCGTCTCGCCGGCTTTTCAGGATCGCGCGAGCGGCGGTCACCGTTGCATCACGGATGCGTTGGTTCAGGCCACGTCCCGATGCCGCGGAACGTGGCGCTTCGTCGTCACACCGCCATCCGCCTCACGTCAGCGGCAACAGATGATCCGGGATCGGCACGGGTGCGGCCGGCACCAGCGATGCGACCGAGACGTGCGGCCAGGTCAGCCCGGCGAAATCCAGCATGACCTTCTGTGAATACTGGATCTGCGTCGTCGCCACCCTGACGTGGCCGCCCTTGAATCCCTTGTTGGGCACGAACGGGATTGCGGCGACAAAGCTCGGAACCAGCGGCACGTTGCTTCTCTGGCGCGGTTGCAGGATCACCGGCGGCGTTCCCGGCGGCAGGGCCGGCACGTCGATGTCGTAAACCACCGTCTCGATCCAGAACACCGCGTCCATCTGGAAGGCGTTGGCGTTGGCGCTCCCGCCGCCTGGCGGCGGATTGGGCTGCCCCTCGAGGAATGCGATATTCGCGGTGCCGCCCGCGAAGTTCGGCGCGGTGGGATGAGGTCCAGGCGAGGGAATGGCCGGCAGCGGTCCGTCGGACAGCGGCGTGCCGGGCTTCGTGGATGTCTCGATGACGATGGTCTGCGTGATGGTCTGATGCGCGATCTGATTGCGCAGCACCGTGTTCGGATCGGTGATCATGGCCTGGGTGAGCCTGCCGGAGGCGATCAGCGCGGTCAGATCCTGAGGCAGCCTGCGAGTCGTGTTGTTGGTCGCGGTCTGGTTCTGGAATGCGATCTTGTTGCCCGGATTGCCGCCGACGAACGGGGTGATGTCGATCGCCGCGATGGTTGGCTTGCCGGCGACCGGAGCCAGCGCGGTGCCTTGCGCAGTGATCGTCGTGCCGTGCGGGATCGATGCCATGCGCGCAACGGTGAACGGCTCGTTCGGAATGGTGGTGGCGGGCACCGCCAACCAGATGCCGGGTTCGAAGTGAATGCCCACGGGCTCCTGCGTGGTGACGTCGCGGATGGTCTGCAGATAGGGCACGCCGTTCAGGAATGCGTCCCTCTGCTGGTTGGAGCCGCGATTGGGGATCGAGCCGAGGCTGGGTTCGAAGGAGAGCGTCTCGTCGGTGAGATTGAGCTCCAGCACGTTGTCGTCGGGATCGGTCGTGTTGACTGGTCCCGGCATCGGTGTCGGCGTGATCTTGCTCTCCGGCCGGAAGATCGTGTTGAAACCCCTACCCGTGAACGTGCCCTTGAAGGCCGCAAGCGGACCGAGGGGCGACGGCAGGGTGACCGGCGGGGGAGCTGCCGCTGCCGCTGCGGCGGCCGCCGCCGGCCGTGCGGCAGCCCTGAATGCTTCATCGACCTCGTGGATGGAGAAATTCGCGGTCTTGGTGAATGCACTGGTGAGTGGTTTGGGCTCGTCCATGGTGATCCCTCGCGATGCTGCAACTGTCGATGCCGGCATTTCCCCGGGCCGGCTGTCCGGGCAGGTGAGTCCTGGCAGGTGAGTCCTGCGCTATTGCGCCTCGTGATCCCGATCGCGTCTCGTGATCCCGATCGCGTCTCGTGATCTGCCCGATGCCGGGCATGACAACATCGTTCACGCGCGCTCATGCGCGCGTGCCGACTACGTGCATCGATCGGGCTTACGTTGTTGGTCGGGCCGGATACTGAACGGATCTGCGTGAATCGATCGTGATTTTCAACTTGCGGTTCGAGCAAATGTGCGGTCGCGAAATTGGCGAGCCCTGCGAACTGGCCGAAGCATTGCTTCCTTCTCCGTGCTCGAAAATGAGATCATCAAAATGAATGTCGGGCGCCTGGCCGGCTTCGGTTATACTGGACCATCATACAACCTTAAGATGGTCGCAAATGTGTGCCAGGTCACAGGGCCAAAGAGTCGCAGCAACGAGAGACGAGCGAGGCTGCCCATGAGCGTTTCCGTCATCGAGCAAGCAAAAATCCAGGCGCAGGTGCTGGTGCCGCTGGTCAAGGCATTGCAGGCCGAACTCGGCGAGGCGCGCGCCAACGCGCTGGTGCGCAAGGCGCTCGGCGATCTCTATCGCGGCTTCGGTGAGGCGTTCTGGAAAACGAAGAACGAGACCGAGAACAAGACCGATCTCGGCAAGGCCGTGTCGTCGGCGTTCAAGACCTATGCCCGCGACGATGCCCTCGCCTATGACGTCGTAGCGCAGACCGAAGACACCTTCGCGTTCGACGTGACGCGATGCGCCTATGCCGAGTTCTACAAGGCGTTGGGCGAACCGGAGCTCGGCTTCCTCCTGGTCTGCACCGCCGATTTCGCGACCGCGGACGGGTTTGGTCCCGACGTCAGGCTCACGCGCACGCAGACCATCATGCAAGGCGCCAGCCATTGCGATTTTCGCTACCGGCGCGAGGCCGGGGGATCACGGTGAAGGGGACACAAATGATGCGGGTAAGCTGCCTTGCCATGGCAATGCTGGCGCTGATGGCGTCATGCGCCGATGCGGCGATCGTCGACTGGCAGGCCGAGCTCCAGCGCTGCCGCGTGCTGCGGCAGAACGTGGCGCCACTGCTTCAGGCCGGCGAGGGGATATCAGCCGTCGGCCGCTCCAACAGATCCGTCCGCCGTTGCATCTGGATCCAGCGCATGGCGGTGCGCAAGAAGATCCCCGGCGCGGAGGTTTGGTAGCACTCCGTCATTGCGAGCGCAGCGATGCAATCCAGAATCTTTCCACGGTGATAGCCTGGATTGCTTCGCTGCGCTCGCAATGACGATGTGGAGGGAGCGACGTCCTCAGGTCTATCTCCCGCGCAGCAAGCCCTTCAGTCCCGCCGGATAAAGGCTCGGCCCACCCTCCACGTCGAGCTCCGCAAGATCGAACCAGCGTGCGACGATCTCTTCGCCGTTATCCTCGCGGAAATCGATGCGGTCCTGGCCGCTGAACGCGCCGTCTGGAAGCGCGACCTCCGCGATGAACATCACCTCGTGCCCGGTCGATCCCTCGTGCACAAAAATGTTCTCCATCACCAGCGGCTCGCCGATGATCGTGATGTCCATGCCGAGCTCTTCGTTGAATTCGCGCACCAGCGCAGTCCGCCAGCTCTCGCCGAATTCGATCTCCCCGCCGAGCGGCCTGACGCCCTTGATCCGTCCTGCATCGTCACGCACCTCGGCCGCGAGCAGCCGCCCGCCCCGCCAGTGCAGGCCGATCGCGACGACGCGGACGTGAGGGTGGGGCCGCCATGTGGACATGGGGGCATCGTTATCGCGCCCGCCGCCGCTGCGCAATGCGCGGTGGCGAGACCTTGTCGGGCTGGATGCGCACCGCCTTCGGCATGCAAATGCTTCGCAGCCTTGATCCGTGACTCTCCGCCTGCCATTGTCCGGTCATCCATTACGGCGACGAGCCTGGTGAGATGCAATTTGCGGCGTTCGGCGAAACGTGTCGCTTCGCCGGACGTGACGAGAAGGCAGGTTTCCGAGATGAGCAGCGTGAACAAGCCCGGTGGCAACTATTTGCCGGTGATCATCCATAGTGGAATTGCGTATGTCAGTGGTCAGCTGCCGCGTCGCGGCGAAGACCTGCTGTATGCGGGCAAGGTCGGCGCAAATGTCGATATCGCGGCCGCGCAGGAGGCCGCTGCTCTCTGCGCCGATCTCTGCATTTCGGCTGTCAATCACGCAACAGGCGGAGAGGACAGGATCGTCCAGGTCCTGCAGCTCGTTGGATACATTGCTTCAGCACCTGGATTTACCCAGCAGTCGCAAGTCATGAATGGGGCCTCCGACCGGCTGATCGAGCGCTTGGGGGATCGCGGTCGTCACACGCGCACGTCTGTCGGCGTCGCCGAGTTGCCGCGGGGCGCTCCCGTCGAGCTGAGTATGATTGCCGCTGTTCGGTCGTAAGAGGCGGTCTTATCCGGCGAGATACTTCTTCACCGCCGCCTCATCCCACGCAATCCCGTTGCCGGGCTCCTCGCCCGGCAGGGCAAAGCCGTCCTTGATCTGCAATCGTGTCGCCAGCACCGCGTCGGCCCAGTCGACATATTCCAGCCAATGCGCGGTCGGCGTCACGCAGAGCAAATGCGCGCTGACCTCCGAGAACAGATGCGTCGACATCTCGATGCCGGCGGCATGTGCGAGCGCGGCGGCGCGGAGCCAGCCGGTGACGCCGCCGATGCGCTGGACGTCGGGCATCACGTAGTCGCAGGCTTCCGCGGACAGCGCTGATTGCATCGAGAAGGCGCTGTCAAAATTCTCGCCGATCTGGACCGGCGTGCGGAGCGCATCGGCAATGCGGGCGCAGCCGGCATAGTCGTCGTGGCGGATCGGCTCCTCGATCCAGGTCAGCCCTTCGTCGTCGAGCATCTCGCCGCGGCGGATCGCTTCGGTGACCGTCAGAGCCTGGTTGTAGTCGCACATCAGCGTGACCTGATCGCCGACGGCCTTGCGCACCGCGCGCACCACGGCGAGATCCTCCCGCGCATCGGGCCGGCCGACGCGGATCTTTGCGGCGTGAAAACCTTCGGCCAGCAGCTTGTGGGCTTCGTCCACCGCGGCGCCCGCCGGCATGATGCCGAGCCCCTTCGAATTGTAGGCCCTGACCGGCTTCGGCGCGCCGCCGAGCAGGCGCGTGAGCGGCAGGCCTTTGCTGCGCGCCAGCGCGTCCCATGCCGCCATGTCGATGCCGGATTGCGCCAGCCGCTGCAGGCCGGCGAGGCCGAGCAGGGTGAAGCGCTGGGTCAGCTTGCGCTCGATCTCGAACGGCAGCAGCTCGTCGCCGGCGACGAGCTCTGACATTTCCGTGACCATCGCCGTCAGCGGCTTCAAGGCCGACGGCGTGATCGAGAACAGATAGGCATGTCCCACCGCGCCCTGGTCGGTCTCGCAGTCGATCAGCACCAGCGGCGCCTTTGCGACCGCGCCGGTCGAGGTCTTGAGCGGCAAATTCATCGGCACGATCACGGGGCGCGCGTTGAAGCGCCTGATGCGGATGGTCTCGGTCATATGGAGTATCTCCCGGCGGAGTGAATGCAGGTTAATGTCGATCTTAAACATTCGCCATGAAACGAAAAGCCATTTGCTGCGACCCACCATGAAATGGGGTTGCGCGGCCTCGCACTTGCGGGCTCTGTGCCGCCGCAAGCTCTTGCCGCGAATTCCAGGGATTTGCGACAAGATCGCACACGACGGAGCCACAGCGTGAAACAAGAGATCTCCGAAGAACAGCGCAAGAGCGGCATCCTCACGGGGGCCGTGATCGCCTTGCTCCTGCTCGCTTTGCCGCTCGCGGTATGGCTGGACCTGACCGACCTCAGCAAGACCGCGCTGCGCCGGCAGGCCGCCGACCTCAACTCGGTGATCACGAGCGTGCGCAGCTACTATGCGTCCAACGTGGTCGGCCGCATCCTGGCCAACCCTGATGGCACCACCAGGGTCGTGCACAATTACGAATCCGTCCCCGGTGCGATCCCGATCCCGGCGACGCTGTCGCTGGAGCTCGGACGGGTGATCGGCGCGCAGCAGGAGAACATCGCCTACCGCTTCGTCTCGGATTTCCCGTTCCAGAACCGCGCCGCGCACCAGCTCGACAAATTCGAGAAGGACGCGCTCGACGCGCTTCGGAGGGATCCCGAGCAGAAGATCGTCGAGACCGAGACCTCGCTGTTCTCCGACAAGGTCCGGCTGGTCGCGCCCGTCACGATGGGCCCGGCCTGCGTCAGCTGCCACAACAGCCACCCCGAGAGCCCGAAGAAGGACTGGAAGGTCGGCGATATCAGAGGCATCCAGGAGGTGATCATCGCGCAGCCGATCGCCGCCAACATCTTCTCGTTCAAGTTCCTGCTGGCCTATTTCCTGATCGCCGCGGGCTGCGGCCTGTCGTTCCTCTCGCTCCAGCGCCGCCAGGCCGGCCGCATCAAGGGCATGAACAAGGAGCTCGAATCCGCCAACGACTTCCTGGCTTCGTTGTCGATGAAGATCTCGCGCTACATCCCGCCGCAGGTCTACAAGAGCATCTTCAGCGGGCAGAAGGATGTCACCATCCACACCGAGCGCAAGAAGTTGACGATCTTCTTCTCCGACATCCAGAATTTTACGGCGACCGCGGAGCGGCTTCAGCCGGAATTGTTGACCCAGCTCCTCAACGAATATTTCACCGAGATGTCGGCGATCGCGCATGAATATGGCGGCACCATCGACAAGTTCATCGGCGATGCCATGCTGATCTTCTTCGGCGACCCCGAGACCAGGGGCGACCGTGCGGACGCGCAGGCATGCCTGCAGATGGCCTGGCGCATGCAACAGCGCCTTGCCGAGCTCAATGCGAAGTGGCGCGCCTCCGGCATCGAGCAGCCGTTCCGCTCGCGCATGGGCATCAATTCCGGCTATTGCAATGTCGGCAATTTCGGCAGCAGCGACCGCATGGACTACACCATCATCGGCGCGGAAGCGAACCTCGCCGCGCGCCTGCAATCGATCGCCGAGCCCGGTGGCATCGTGCTGAGCTACGAGACCTTTGCGCTGGTCAGCGACATCGTTCGCGCGCACGCGCTGCCCGCGATCACGATGAAGGGCATCAGCCGCGAAATCATTCCCTATTCGGTCGACGCACTCAACGATGCGGCGGCGGAGCGGAGCGGGGTCATCACCGAGCGCGCGCCCGGCCTCGAGCTCTATCTCGACCCCGCCGTGGTGAAGTCAGGCGATGCGGCGCGGGTGCGCTCGCTACTGGAAAGCGCGCTGGCTTCGCTGAAGCCGGCGTGAGACGGCGCGCGCAGTCTTGCGTGACTCCTCTTGAGAGCGCGCCGTGTGGCACCCCTCTCCCTAACCCTCCCCCGCAAGGGGGGAGGGAACGCATTTGAGCGTGCGGTTGGATTTGGTTCTGTGAACTCATTGAGCTTCTGAGCCCAGCCCTCACGGCGCGGCACACTGCGCTCCCTCCCCCTTGCGGGGGAGGGCGGGGGAGAGGGGGGGGCCAGCAAAAGGTGCGTGCTTGAACGCCGCGCTGCACCAACCCACGTCCACGTGAAGCTTACCGCGCCGCCCCTTCCGTAAACGCCGTCTCGATCACATCGCCAAAAGGTTGCCACGACCTGCCGTCAAACTGCACCAGCCGCATCTGCCTGATCGGCAGGTAGCTGTTCGGCGAGGTGCTCATCCTGATGTTGGGCAAGGCAACGGAGGGCTGCTGATCCCTCAGCGAGGCCGCCTGCCTCATGATGTTCTCGCGCGAAAAATCGTCGCCGCATTGCTTCAGCACCTGCGTCAGCGCTTCGGCTGCGGCGTAGCCATAGAGCGCCGCGGTGTTGTTGGTGCTTTCGACGTGGTGGTACTTGTCCATGAAGGCGAACCAGTCCTTCATGGCGGGGTCGTTCTTCCATGCGGGGTCGCTCGGATCCTTCAGGAAGGCCGCCGAGATCACGCCGGCCGAATTCTCCAGGCCCGCGGGCGCCATCGCGTTGGCGATCGAGGCGGAGGCGTCGTTGACGATGATGACCGGGCGCCATTTGAGTGACGCCGCCAGCTTGATCACCTTGGACGCCGTCGACGGCACGCCGAGAAAGACGAAGATGTCGGCGCCAGCGCGCTTGAGGATCGAGACGTGCCCTTCGAGATGCTCATCGGCAATGTCGAAGGCGATGTCGACGAGGACAAGGCGGTTCAGGTCGCCAAGACCTTCCTGGATGCCCCTGTAGAGCATGCGTCCGAACTGGTCGTTCTGCCAGAGCACCACGATCTTCTTCTTGGGATAATAGGCCTGGATATAGTTGGCATAGATGCGCCCCTCCGACCGGAATGAGGGCTGCCAGCCCATGGTCCAGGGAAACGCCTTGGCCTGGCTCAGCTCCTCGTCGCCGGAGGCGACGAACAGCTGCGGGATTCTCTTCTCGTTCAGGTACCAGCGCGTGGCGATATTGCCGGGCGTGCCGAACGAGCCGAACATCAGGTGCACGTCGTCCTTCTCGACCAGATTGCGCGTCAGCTCCAGCGCGTTGGCCGGATCGGAATTGTCGTCGCGCGTGATGAAGCGGATCTTGCGGCCGTTGATGCCGCCGCGCGCGTTGATCATGTCGAAATAGGCGGCTTCCGCCTGGCCGATGGCGCCGAATTCCGAGAGCGGTCCCGAATACGGCATGACATTGCCGATGCGGATTTCGTCGTCGTTCGCGGGTTGCTCGGCGCGTTGCTCGGACATCGCGCCAAGCGACGCGATAGCGATCATCGAAACGAACAGCATCCTGCCGATGACGCGCATGCTCGATACCTTGATATTGGCCCCTCCAAGAGGTCGGCTCAATCCGCACCAAGTCCGCTTGATCTACGTCAAGCGTTTGTCAAACCTGTGGCTTGATCGCCCGCTTCAAGGCGACGCATCGCAGTCGAACGAAGCGACAGCCGTGTTGACGGGCTCCGGCAGTCTTCTCTGAGAGAGTCCCCGTGTGGCACCCCTCTCCCTAGCCCTCCCCCCTCTTGTCCGCCGTAGCCTTGGCCAAGGCGGATGCGGGGGAGGGCGGGGGAGAGGGGTAGCTCAGCAAAAGGTGCGAGTGGATCGGCACGCCGCCCGCAACGCGCCGCTACGGCAGCCCGCGCGCCTCGAGCTGATGCACCAGCAGCAGCGTCGGTTCGGCGAGGCTGTCGCCGGAGCCGTCGAGGCCGAAGGCGGCGGCGATACCGTCGCGGCTGCGCAGCAGCGCGCTGCGCGGGCAGTGGCCGGCGCCGCACAGCGTCTTCTTCAAGGTCTCGCCCTGCGCCACGAGGCTCGCGGGATCATTCGCGGCCCAAGCCAGCACGATCGGCGCGTCGACGTTGAGGATGCCGGGGAAGACCGACCGCTTGTCATATTGGGTTGCATCAGTGCCGAGATAGGCCTTCTCGCTGTCGTTCGCGTCCTTGCCAGCGCGGTAGATCCCGGACACCAGCACGACGGCCGCGACGTCGGCCCGGTCGGTCTGGAACTCGGGATGCGCCAGCAAGGTGGCGACATGGAAGGCGCCGGCGCCGTAGCCGACCGCGACGATCTCGCGGGCATCGCCATTGAACAGGTCGATATTGCCGTGGACCCAGGACAGCGCCGCCGCGACGTCGGTCGCACCCATCGGCCAGGTTGCCGAGGGCGCAAAGCGATAGCTGACGCGCACGCCGATCATGCCGTTACGCGCGGCAAAGCACATCGCCTGGTCCTGGATCTCGCGGGACAGGTCCGGCGCGCCGCGATCGCCGGTAAAGGTGTCGCCCCCCACGAACAGCAGCACGGGCCGGGGCGTATCCGCCTTGGTCTCGCTGCTGGTGGCGACGTCGAGCACGTTGGCTTCGCTCTCGCCGTAGCGCAGCCCGCGCGAGAAGGAGATCTGCTCGCACAGCCGCGCGGTGCCACCGGCGGTCGTGTCGTTGTCGGTGAGCCCCACCCGGACGAGATCGGACGGCCGTGTGAGCCGCGCCGGCGACGGACCGTGTGCGGAGGCTGCCGTCATGCCCAGGATGAGAAAAAAAGCGAGATAATTCTTCATGTTGGTATGTTGGTGCCGGCCTGCGTGCCCGATATGGGCTCGCGCGTTTGGCCTGTCTTTTCAATTCGCCTTATTAGTTAGTTGGTCTTGAGGCGATTTCACGGCACCCGGTTTCTTGCCCATGTTCTTGCCCATGCGCAGTTCAATTCCCCGGCTGGAACGTGCAGTCGGCCCCGCTGCCGTCTCTCCGGCGGATGGCATTGGGGTCGATCGTGCAGCTCAGCTTGCTCAGGCTCTCGAAGTTCGATCCCGCCGCACCATCGGACGGAATGCCGGCGAGCGCTTCTGTCGCGAAAATTTCATTGGCCGTCGAGCCGTTCACGGTCCTGCTCTTCTTGCCGAAGGCCAGCTCGCAGTTGCGTAGCGTGATGTCGACATTGCCGGTGCGGCAGACGATGCTGTCCGCGGTCACCACGATCGGCTTCTTGTAGGGAATCTCGGCATTGGCGGCGAACAGCATCGCCACCGCCTTCTTCTCGGCGCCGGTCAGGTCCGGCGACAGCGGCGCGATCACGCCCGCGAGCGCCAGCGCCGTCGAGCCCGAGACTTTTGCAGGCGTTGCCTCCGAGGCCCCGGCGGCGTTGAAGGCGCCGGCAAAAGCGAGCGCGGAGACGATGCGGGCCCAACTCCTGGATCGGGCCCCTGTCGTGAATGTCATTCGCGCCGCTCCTCTTCGGTCACGGCTTCGATGCCGCAAGGCGCCCGGAGCCTATGACAGAATTGCTGGTCCTGGCAGAGCCCTGCGCTCCAGGCTGCTTGTCGATGGCCTTGATGATCGCGGCCGCCGCCGTCTGGCCGGACTGGAGAGCGCCTTCCATGTAACCGAAATAGGCAAAGCAGGTGTGCTCACCGGCAAAGAACAGGCGGTCCTCGAAGCCCTTGGCCAGCAGCGGCCCGGCGAGGCAGATCTCGCCGGGGGCGGGACAGGAGTAGCCGGCGGCGGTCCATTCGTCCCGCGGCCAGGCCATGAACTCCGGCTGATCGGCCAGATGTGCGACATAGCCCTTGTAGACGCTGCCGATCTGCTGCGCGTAGAACGCGTCGACCTGCGTCTGGTCCCCGGGCTTGTAATGCTTGAGAGCTTCCGCCGCGACGTCGGCGCCGGCAAACAGGCTGAGCTCGACCGGGTGCTCCGGCGGGGCGATCTGGTTGTCCGTCCCTTCCCAGGTGACACCGAACTGGTTCGAGATGGCGGTCGGGGCGAGGCCCTCGCCGATCCAGAAGCGCTTCTTGAGCGGGCTGAGATATTTCACCGCCGTCCCCATCGTGACGTAGTAGTCGTGCGGCAGGTGGGGCGTGATCGTGATCTTGGCGTCCGGTGAGTCCGGCCACAGGCTCGGGGGTATCGCGAGCACGGCATAATCGGCGTTGAAGGACGCGCGTGCCGTTCCGTTGCCGGAGGGGCCGAATTCCAGGGTCACGCCCTCGCCGTCGATGCGGATGGCGCACACCGGCGTCGACAGGTGGGTGCTGGCGCCCTTGTCCTTGATGTCCTGCGCGAGACGAATGGCGAGCTCCTGATTGCCTTCCGAGCAGCGCAAAGTCTCGGTCTGGGTGAAGAAGGCGTCGATCTGGTTCTTCATCCGTCCGCCCGCGACGACGGTCAGATTGGCAAGAAGGCTCTGCTCGGTGGTCGGCTGGCCGGCATCGTTGGAGAACTGCTCCTCCATGGCGTGCATGGTGAGCTTCGAGCAGTTGAGGCTGGCGATCCACTCCGCAATCGTCCTGGCGTCGAGTTTCCTTGCGCCCTTGGTGCGCCAGGGCTTGTGAGGCTTGACCCTGCCGGCCCACCGGCTGAGCTTGCGGAAGGCGTCGTCCATCTCGTGATAGACCAGCTTCATCTGGCCGTCGGAGAGCTTGTGGCCGTCGAGAAACAACGGCATGTCGAGCTCGAGCGCGTCGAAATTGGTGTCCGAAGTGATGACGGACAGGCCGAGCTCGAACCGCTTGGCATATTTCAGCCAGAGCGGATGGTTGTAGCCGATCAGCTCGCCGCCGGCCTCGACGATCCCGCTCGGCTTCTTCTTGCTGAGAACCCGGCCGCCGAAGCGGTCGCGGGCCTCGAACAGCGTCACCTCGCAATGCGCGACGAGTTCGGAGGCCGCCATCAGGCCGGCGAAGCCGCCGCCGATGATCGCGACTTTCGGGCGTCGCACCGCCAGCGCGCGGAGCGCGGTGGGCGAGCGGATCGCGGGCGGGGTGGGTTGAAGGGCGAGCTTGTCCTTGACCCGCCGCTGGCGCTCTGCCCCCGAAATCCTGGGCCCGTAACGCCGGTGCAGCCGCGCAAACAGCGAACGCATCGCGAGCCTCCCTTGAAAATGTCTTCTGCCGGGACGGCGCCGTGCCGCCCTGAAATGCTGCAACATCGGCTAAAAATTGGCCGGCCGATAGAAGCGAGATTAACTTACAATCTTGCGGAGAGTCGAGTGGCGGCTTCTCTTCCGCCGACGTCTTGCCCCTGGCCCGCAATTGAAGGGAAAATCCGCGAATCGCGCGGCGATTGCGCGGCGCGGCTGTTTTGGTCCGACGGGTCAAACATTTGGGGCGCGCGACCGCGGTCGCATGCCGGCCGCGCGTTCTACTGTGCATGGGGTTGTTTTCGCAGTTTTAGTTTTGGACCGGCCGTTACACCCGCTTCATCGTCCGGAAGGTGATGGAATAGCGGCGTGCCTCGACCGGCGGGATGCTGTGCTCCCATTGCGACCGCGCCTCGCCGTCCATCATGTAGAGCGAGCGCGGCAGGGCTTCGAGCGCGTGGCGCTCCCATTTGTCGCCGCTGCGGCGGCGAAAGCGGAATTTGCAACGAGCGCCCAGCGACAGGCCGAGGATCTCCTTGAAATGCGGCTTGTCGCGGTGCCAGCCGATGCCGACGCCGGTGTCGTATTCGGTGCAGAGCACCTGCCGGACACTGCCATCGGCGAGGCCCGCCCAGGCTTCGACCTGCCGCGCGACGGGCAGGACCCAGTCCGGGATCGGCTCGGCCTCGGCCAGCCGTTGCAGCGAATAGTCATAGCGATAGCCGAACGACGCCACCCGGCGGTTGCCCTCGAAGGCGCCGAACTGGAAGCGCTGCAATGGCAATGCTGCAATGCGGCCGATCAAGTCCTGCTCGACGGCGGCCTCGACGAAGTCATCGGTATAGCGAAGCCCGGCAGGGCCGGCTTGCGGGGCGGCGAATAAACCAAGCTGCGTCATTGCTCGCATTTCCGTGATGGAACCTAATGGCGGCTGATGCGACTTACATAGGACACGGAAAAAAACGTGCGAGGCTGTCATGGCAGAGAAGCATACCGCCGATCCGGCAGAGATCATGCGGGCGACCGGTCATCCTGAGCTGGAATATGCCGCCGGCTGGACCATCGCTGGTCTGGTCACCATCGGCACCATCGTCGCCGCCTGGGTGTTTGCCATTTAGGCTGCGGGAAACTGAAGCTCGAAGGCCGCGCCCTCGTCGGTCGGCTTGAGCCTGATCGAGCCGCCATGGCTCGCCATCACTGCGCGCGCGATTGCCAGCCCCATCCCGGTGCCGCCCTGGTCGCGGCGGGTGGTGAAGAACGCATCAAAGATCCTGTCGCGGTTCGGCGCCGAAATCGGCTCGCCGTCATTGCTGACCGTCACAAGCAGGGTCGTCCGCCCGTCCACCGCCTCCAGCCTGATTGTCCCGGCTTTGTGCCGCATCGCGTTGTCGGCGAGATGCGACAGTACGATCAGCGCCTTCTCGCCGGACATGCCGATCGCCCGATCGAGGCGGCCGCTGGCCTCGATTGAGCTGGCTGGAAAGCGGCTCCGGAGGTCGGCGATGACGGGCGCAAGCTCGGTGCGCTCGTTCTGCGGCAGGCTCTCGGCGCGGGCGAGCTCGCGCAGCCGCTGCGCCATTGCCTCGAGCCGTTGGGTGTCCGACAGGATGTTGGCGATGAACGTCTTCTGCTCGGCCGGCGTCAGGCCGTCGGCCTTGCCCTGATACGAATCCTGCAACAACTCGGCCGCGCCCTTGATCGAGGTCAGCGGCGATTTCAGCTCGTGGGTGAGGTGGGCCGAGAACGTCGCGATATAGTCCGAGCGCCGCGCCAACTGTTCCGCCATGCCGAGAAAACTGTGCGAGAGCTGGGCGAACTCGCGGGTGCCGTAATGCCGGAGCGGCCTGAACGCCTCGCGATCGCCGCGGCCGATCCGCGCGGCGCGGTCGATCAGCTCGCGCATCGGCAGCGTGATGGTGCGCGAGAACACGAGGCCGATCGCGATGGTGCCGAGGATCACGGCAAGCCCCGCCAGCACGAACTTGGCCCGCTCCTGGTAGAGATGGTCAAAAATGTTGCTCGGCGTCCGCGTGGTGTAGATCACCCCCGCAACGCGGTTGTTGACGATGACGGGCATCGCCGAGAACACGTGCACGCCGAGGCCGCGGCTGAACGAATAGATCGGCGGCGGCGGCCGATCCGGGACGCGGTTGCGCAGGGTGGCGCGGTATTGCCCGTGCAGCGCGTCCGCGACCTCCTCGATATGGGCCAGCGACTGCCCGACCTCGTAGCGCCCGGCGATCACCACGCCCTGCGGATCGAGGATGCGAAAGCCTGCCAGCGTCACCTTCTGGGTCTCGCGGATGATCGGCGTCAGCCTTGCGCCGATCTCGACATAGGCTGGCTGCGCCGGCTGCGGAGCGGCTTGCGCATCGGGCCGCCGTCGCAAGAGATCGTTGGCGGTGAGGTCGAGCGCGGGACGGATCGGGGTGACCTGGTCGCCGGGGTCGGGCAGCACGTTGGGCGGCACCTCGGCGCCGAGCGTCAGGCCGTTGTCGAGCCGCGCCGTGACCTCCTGCGCATAGATCGTCGCAAGCACGCGGCTCTGCGCGATCAGCTCGGCCTGGGTCTGGCGGATCAGCTGGTTGTCGTAGAGGCGGAAGAAGAACAGGCCGACCAGCGGCAGCACGCCGACGGTCGCCAGCACCGTGAAAATCACGAGGGTGAGCGACGGCCGCCATTTGTCCGGCGCTGCGCTCATGCCTCTTTCTCGCAGCGGCCGAGCTTGAAGCCGACACCGTGGATGGTCTCGATGACGTTCTCGCAGGCCAGCGCCGCGAGCTTGGCGCGGATGTTGCGGATGTGGCTGTCGATGGTGCGGTCGGAGACCTGGATGTTGAGCTGATAGGCCGCCCGCATCAGCTGCTCGCGGTTGAACACCGAGGTCGGCCGGGTCAGGAACGCGCGCAGGATGCCGAACTCGATCGCGGTCAGCTTCAACGGCGTGCCCGAGAAGGACGCCACGTGCTGCTCGGGATCGATCAGGAGACCGCCTTGCGACAGCGCGGCCGGCCCGGCCTTGGCCTCGCCATTGCGCGGGCTGAGGCGGCGCAGGATGACGTTGACCCGCGCCACCAGTTCGCGCGGGCTGAACGGCTTTGTCACGTAATCGTCGCCACCGATCTCGAGGCCGAGGATGCGGTCGATCTCCTCGTCGCGCGCCGACAGGAACAGGATCGGCACGTCGGAGCTCTTGCGGATATCGCGGCAGACGTCGAGGCCGTCGAACTCGGGCATGCCGATGTCGAGCACGATCAGGTCGGGCTTGTCGGCGGCAAAGCGGGCGAGTGCCTCCTTGCCGTCGCGCGCCTCGATCACGTCCATGCCGGCCTTCTTCAAGGCGACGCGGATGACCTCGCGGATGTGGCCCTCGTCGTCGACGATGAGAATGCGATGCGCCAAGAACCTCTCCGCTTCCTCAGCCTGCCTGCTGATCCTTCGCCTGCGCGTCCAGCCTGCGCTGGAGCCGCCAGCTCCGAAAGCCCCAGCTCCGCCAGGCCAGATCCTGGCGCTGCTGTTCTACAAGGCGGTCGCGGCGCGACACAAGGCAGCTCTCGGGGGCGCCGGGTCGGAGCAAGATGGCCTTGTCGATGGCAGGCAGCGCCTGCGGCCCGAGCGTCAGGAGATAGTTGATGTCGATCTGCACGCCCTTGCCCGATGCTTCCCGGCTGTGGGCGACATTGTAGTCGGCAATGAACGCATCGAAGTTCACGAGCGAGCAGCTATAGAGCACGATCGTCAGCGCGATCAGATTGGCGCCGACGAGCCACTGGTTGGACCGGTTGAGCGCGATGCGCGCCACGATCAGGACCAGCCCGAGCGCCACCAGCCCCATCCAGATGAAGGCGGCGATCCGCCAATAGGTCAGCATGTAGATGTCGACATAGAGGTCGAGGCGAAGGATGGAGGAGGCGACGAGCAGGACGTTCTGCCCGACCCAGAGATAGACCAACGGCCGGATCACCTTCGATTTCTCGGTTGCCCCGCCCGGGCGCATCGCCACCAGCACGAAGGCGGCGGCGAGCAACGCGGTCGCTATCAGCGGATAGGCGCCGCGATGGGCGTAGGCCGCATAGGTCAAATTGTCGGGCAGTGCCACATGGCCCCAGAGATAGATGCCGTCGAGAATGGACTGCGCCGCGAACAGCAGGTTGAACAGGATCAGCGAGCGCAGAATGGTGGAGGGGTTCAGAAATTCGGCCGAGACCAAGGGCGGGAGCGGGGGCGGCACGGGGCCGTCGGCAACGGCGGTGGTGACAATCGTCCTGCGCCGCCAGCGCACATGGATGAACGGCCAAGCCAGCGCCAGCATCATGGCCCAGAATAGTATGCGCGGGATGCTGACATATGCGAGGATGAGCTTTGGATTGAGCAGGGACACCCACTGCTCGATCACCGGATTGGCCGCAGCGAACAGCGCGACGAAGACGGTGCTCAGCACGGCGGGCATCAGCCAGAGCGCGAGGCCGCGGGTGAACGCCGACATGTTGAAGACCTGGAGCGCCTCGAGGAAGAACCTGAAGGGCCCGAACAGGACAAAGTTGCGCAGCGCGCGGGCACGCTCAGCGAACCCGGTCGTTTCCGGATTGGTCGCGATCAGAAGTGCAATGGCCAGCGCCATGGTGAGGATCAGGAAGGACAGCATGTTGAGCTCCTCGACGGCCGGCACGAGGCCGGCGACGAGAATGGCCGTGCCGATCATGGCGCGCCGCAGATCCAGGGCCGCATGATTGAAGAGCACCGACACGCAGGCCATCGCGATCGCAAAGAGCGTCAGCGACAGCCCGATCCGCTGGCCGTAGAATAGCCAGTCGGCGAGCGCGGCCAGCACCAGCGCGAGGCCGACCTTGGCCGGGATCGAGGAATGCCTGATCGGCTGGATTTCCTCTGCTATCGTTGAAGCCAGGCTCGTCATGTCCAAATGACCTTTCGTGATGGGTGGCATCACGAAGTCTGAACGGCGCTTGTGCAGAAGGCGGGACCATCGTCTGCACGGTTTCAGGAGTCTTTTGCAGTTTTCGTGCAGGCGCGCGTTTGCCTCTCGCGCAGCGTGATTCGCTTTGATAGGTGCGAAGCATTAGCCACTCCTATAGCGCGTGACACATCATGCAATTCCTCGGTCGTATCGGTCTCGTCCTGCTCTGGCCGGCCGCGCCGCTCATCGCATTCGTGGCGGCCAACAAGAACGATCCCTATCTGGTCCCACTGCGCGGCGCAGGAAACCTCGCGCTTGTCGTCGCAAGCATCGTGATCGTCATCGTCCTGCTGCGCAGAGAACGGTGGCGTACCATCGCGGGCAAGTTGCTCGTCGTGCTCTGGTGCCTGCCGCCGGTCCTGATGTCGGCGGCGCATCTGAAGTTCGAGCTGCGCAAGCACGATGTGCTTGCCGCGAGCGCCACCGAGGCCCGTCAGCTCGGACCTCACTTCATGGTGGGCTATTCCTCCTTTCCCGAGGTTGCGCGCCTTGCCGAGCAGGGCTTGATCGGTGGCGTCTATGTGACCCGGCGCAACATCCGCGGCCGGACCGTCGAGACGTTGCGCACCGAGATCGCGGCGCTCCAGGACAAGCGGCGGGTGGCGGCCTGCCGCCGCTGGTGGTTGCGGCAGACCAGGAGGGCGGCATCGTCGGACATCTCGCGCCGCCGCTGACGAAGGTACCGGCGCTGGCGACGCTCAGCGGGCTCGCTCCCGACGAACAGCAGGCCAAGGCCGAAGAGTTCGGCCGCATCCATGGCCGCGAGCTCGCCGGGCTCGGCGTCAACCTCAACCTCGCGCCGGTACTCGACCTCAAGCCGCCGGTTCGGCGCAATCGCCTCGATTTTCACACGCTGATCGGCCAGCGCGCGATTGCGACCGATCCTGCCGTCGTCAGCACGATCGCGAGCGCCTATGTGCGCGGGCTGGAAGAGTCAGGCGTCGGTGCTACGCTGAAGCATTTTCCCGGCATCGGCCGCGTCCGTACCGACACGCATCATTTCAGCGCGAAGCTCGACACGCCGGTTAGGGAATTGGAGGCAACCGACTGGCTGCCGTTCCGCGAGGTGTTGTCGCATTCGCGCAGCGCGCTCATGGTAGGGCACGTGACGCTCACGACCGTCGATCCCGATCGCGCGGCCTCGCATTCGAAACGCGTCATTGACGGCATCATCCGCGACAAGTGGGGTTACCAGGGCATGGTGATGACCGACGACCTCGTGATGGGTGCGATCTACCAGCACGACGTCTGTAAAGCCGTGGTCGAGGCGATCAACGCCGGCGTCGATCTGCTGCTGGTTGCCTATGACGGTGCGCAATTCTACCGGGTGTTCGCCTGCGCGCTGGATGGGGCGCGGCAGGGCAAGCTCGACGCGGCGATGCTGCGCACGAGCGAGGCACGGTTGGCGCGGGGCTTCCCGACGGAGCAGGTGCGGGCCGCCTCAGACGTCGTCCGCGTTGTCGACCGGCATCAGCCCTTCGCGAACTGGCGGTAGTCGGGTTCGCGGTGAAACCAGAACTCGTAGCCGGTGATGGCCTTTTGCATGGCGACGTCGTGGATCGGCTGGTTGAGCGGAACGACGGGAACGTCGCGCATGCAGAGCGCGATGAAATCCTTCACGCACCGGTCGTATTCCGCCGCATCCGCCGTGAAGCGCGCCTTGTCGATCAGCGCGTCCATCGCCTTGTTCTGGTATGACGAGATGTTGAAGATCGAATTGTTGCCGTGGAAATTCCAGTAGAAATAGTACTCGGGATAATCGAGCCAGCCGCTGAATCGATTGAGCGCGAGCGGCAGCTCCTTCTTGTTCAGCGTCGTGCGCCAGTTCGCGCCGGGGATTTTTTCGATTCCCGCCTTGATGCCGATCTTGGCGAGACTTTCCTGGATCAGGATCGCGGCCGGCTCGCCGACGGTCGCAGTGCCTGTGTCGAGCGACAAGGTCGTCTCCAGGCCGGACTCAAAGCCTGCTTCCTTCATCAGCGCCCTGGCCTTGTCGAGATCGGTGACGTAGGGAAACGGCTGCGGCCAGACCGGCTTCGAGACATCGGCGGCGCCGCCATACATGGGAACGGCGCGGCCGAAGAACGCGCTGCTCTGGATCTGCTCATAAGGCATCGCCCACGCGATGGCCTGCCGTAGCTTCACATTGTCGAACGGCGGCTTCGCGGTGTTGAGTGCGACGTACCAGAGCGCGTTCGGGATCGGCACGCCTGATACCTTGACCTTGCCCTCCCGAATGATCTGCTCGAAATCACGCGGCGCAAATCCGCTGGAAATATCCGCATCGCCCCGCTCCAGCATCGCGCGGCGCGTGCCGGCCGAGGGGACGTCGCGCGCGATCACGCGCTTGATCTTCGGCAGCGGTCCGCTCTTCCAGTCGTCGAAGCGGGCCAGCACGGTCTCGCTGCCGGGCTTCCAGCTTTCGATCCTGTAGGCACCGCCGCCGGCCTCGTTGGTCCTGAGCCAGGCCAGCGCCCAGGGGTCTTCCGCCGTCGCGTTCTTCTTGGCGAGTTCGGAATTGATGATGAAGGGCACGACAACGGCGACGTTGAACAGCAGCATCTTGTCCTTGCGGACATAGTCGATGCGGAAGGTGTGGTCGTCGACCAACAAGAACTGCTCGGGCTTCTCCAGCGATCCCGCGGACATCTGGAAGGTCGGGAAGCCGCCGACCTTCACGGCACGGTCGAACGACCATTTGACGTCCTTGGCGGTAACAGGCGTGCCGTCGTGGAATCTCGCGTCCTTGCGAAGCTTGAAGGTGCAGGACATGCCGTCGGCGGCGACCTCCCAGCTCTCGGCGAGTTCGGGCGCGAGCTTCTCGCGATCATAGGACACCGTCCCATCGGGCAGCGTCTTGGAGGCATAGGTCAGCAGGCGATCGTGGCAGTTCCAGGACAGGCCGTTCACGGTCTGGTTGGAGCCGACGCCCTGCATGTCGAGCGAGTTCGGCCCAAGCTCCTGCACCACCAGCAGCGTCTCGGCACGCCCCTGCGCCCTGGCGAAGGAGGGCGTGATCGCCGTCAGCCCGGCCGCGCCAAGGCCGCCGAGCACCAAATCGCGGCGGCTGATGTCGAAAGACGATGCGTTCATCGATGCCTCTTTTGCGGGAGATCTTCAATGTAAGGAGGCAAGGCGCGTGCCATCAGGCGCGCTTCATGGCGTCGCATCCGCGCCTATCTCAACTCCTCCGCCAGGAAGTCGACCAGCGCGCGCACCTTGATCGAGGGGCGCGGACCCGCCGGGAACACGGCATACACCTCCACCGGCGCGAGCTTGTAGCTCTTCAACACCGGCACCAGCGCGCCCGCCTCGATCTCGGGGCCGGCCATCACCGGCGACGTCATCGCGATGCCGAGGCCTGCCAGCACACTCGCGAACACGCCGGGACCGGAATCGGTGGTGATGCGGCCGCGGACATCGACCGAGGTCTCCGCGCCGTTGCGGGTGAACGACCAGGTGGTGCGACCGAACATGCCGGGGCCGAAGATGCAGTCGTGCGAGGCGAGATCGGCAGGCGTCTTCGGGATGCCGCGCTCGGCTAGATAGGATGGCGCCGCGACGAGAAAGCGCGACACGGTCGCAAGCTTGCGTGCGCCGAAGCCGGAATCGTCGAGGGGGCCGAGGCGAATGGCAACGTCGGTGCCCTCCACAACAAGGTTTTGCCGTTCGTCGGCGACGGACAGCTCGACGCGCAAGAGGGGATGAGCCCTGAGGAATTTCGGCAGGCGCGGAATGATGTTTCGCGTGCCGTAGACGATCGGCATCGTGATGCGCAGCGTTCCACGCAAGGAATCGACGCCGCGCGCGGCATCCTCGGCATCCTCGATATCAGCCAGCACTTCGCGCGCACGCGTCAGGAACAGCGCGCCGGCGTCTGTGACCGTGATGCTGCGCGTGGTCCGCAGCAGCAGCTTGACGCCGAGCCGCGTCTCCAAGTCACCGATGATGCGCGACACCGAGGGCTGCGACAGGCCGAGCTCGCGTGCGGCCTTTGAAAAGCTGCCGCTCTCCGCCGCGCGGACGAAGACGGCCAATTCCTGGAGCCGGTCACTCATTTGAAATCCGGATAAAACTTGTCCGTATCGACCGTATATCCCTTCATTCTCAAATGATCCAGATAGAGCGGGCCAACAGCAAAAGATGGAGCTACCACCATGGCCCTGCAAGACAAACTCGACGCCTTCAAAGCGGACTTCGAAGCCGGCCGCTTTCCGCTCAAGCCGAGCAAGGAGGCGCTCGACACCATGCACCGGGCTACCGCCGAGCTGATCGCGAGCGGCCAGGCGCAGCGCGCCAAGAAGGCCGGCGACGCCGCGCCGGAATTCATCCTCAGGGATCCCGACGGCAAGCCTGTGTCCTCGCGCGACCTGCTCGCGAAGGGACCGCTGGTCGTGTCGTTCTATCGCGGCGTCTGGTGCCCGTATTGCAACCTCGAGCTCCAGGCGCTCCAGGAGGCGCTGCCAGAGCTCGCCGCGCGTGGTGCGAGCCTCGTTGCGATCTCGCCGCAGACCGCGCCGAACAGCCGCAAGTCGGAGCGCGAGAACAAGCTGTCGTTCCCGATCCTGAGCGACGTCGCAAGCGGCGTCGCCGACGCCTTCGGCATCCGCTTCGCGCTGCCGGCCGATCTCGTCTCGCTCTACAAGTCCTTCAAGAACGACCTGCCGACGTTCAACGACAATCCGGCCTGGGTGCTGCCGATGCCCGCGCGCTACGTCATCGGCCGCGACGGCATCATCGCCTATGCGGAAGTGAACCCGGACTACACCCAACGCCCCGATCCATCCGAATTGCTGCCGGTGCTCGACCGGTTGCAGGCCGGCAAGGCGGCTTGATCGTTACGGCGTGACCGCTCCGCGTGCGACCGCGCGCGGGGCGGTCAGTTGCTTCCATGTCGAGTTGGCGACGTGCACCGGCGAGAACGCCGGACGCTCGACGTAGTGGCCGTCGCCGGCCTCGGCGCGGAGATCGCCATCCTTCCAGACGATGCGGCCACGCGACAGCGTCGCGGCCGGTCCGCCGGTGCAGGCAAAGCCTTCGAACACGTTGTAATCGATCCGGCTCATCTGCCGCTTCGCGCTGATGGTCTTGCTCGCCCTGGGGTCCCACACCACGACATCGGCATCCGAACCGACGGCGACGGCGCCCTTGCGCGGGTAGATGTTGAGGATGCGGGCGATGTTCGCCGAAGTCACCGCGACGAACTCCTCCTTCGTCAACCGTCCCGTGGCGACGCCCGCGGTCCACAGCAGTGCGAGCCGATCTTCGAGGCCGCCGGTGCCGTTCGGGATCTTCCTGAAATCGCCGAGCCCGAACCGCTTCTGTTCGGTGGTGAAGGCGCAATGGTCGGTGGCGACTACCTGGAGCGAGCCGGCTTGCAGGCCGGCCCAAAGGCTGTCCTGATGCGATCTGTCGCGGAACGGCGGCGACATCACGCGCTGCGCGGAATGGTCCCAGTCCCTGTTCTGGTACTCGCCGGCATCCAGCAGCAGATGCTGGATCAGCGGCTCGCCATAGACGCGTTTCCCAGCGGCCCGTGCGCGGGCAATCGCTTCATGCGCCTCGCGGCAGCTCGTGTGGACGATGTAGACCGGCGTGCCCGTCATATCAGCGATCATGATGGCGCGGTTGGTGGCTTCGCCCTCGACCTCCGGCGGCCGTGAATAGGCGTGACCCTCGGGGCCGGTGACGCCGCGCGCGATCAGCGCTTCCTGCATCAGGGCGACGACGTCGCCGTTTTCCGCATGGACGACAGGCATGGCGCCGAGATGGGCGCAGCGCGCGAACGAGTTGTAGAGCTCGTCATCGTTCACCATCAGCGCGCCCTTGTAGGACATGAAATGCTTGAAGGTGTTGATGCCGTAGGTTTTGACCACGGTCTCCATCTCGTCATGGATCTGCTTCGACCACGACGTCACCGCCATGTGGAAGCCGTAGTCGGTCGCCGCCTTCTCGGATTTGTGCCGCCATTCCTGATAGGCCGCGAGCATCGACTGGCCGGGATCGGGCAGGCAGAAATCCACCACCATGGTGGTGCCACCGGTCAGCGCCGCCTTCGTCCCGGATTCGAAATCGTCGGCGGTCACCGTGCCCATGAACGGCATTTCGAGATGGGTATGCGGATCGATCCCGCCCGGGATGACATAGGCGCCGCCGGCATCGACGATCTCCGCGCCCGTCGGTGCATCGAGCGATGTTCCGATCGCGACGATGGTCTCGCCGTCGATCAGCACGTCCGCACGGCGCGAATGATCATGATTGACGACGGTGCCGCCGCGGATGAGGAGGGGCATGGGAGACTCCGGAGAGAGGACGAGACGCGGCGAAAGCTAAGCGTGCTGCCAGCGATGCGACAGGCGAAATTTTAGTCAGGTGCCGCCGCCAGTTTCGCTGCGCTCTCTCGGCTTCTACGCCGCCCGCGCGATCAAGCCGTCGATCATCGCCCGCACCAGGCCCGCGATTTCCTTCCGCAGCGCCGGCAGCGGCACGGCGACCAGCCTCTGCTCGAGCCCCAGCGCCACCATGCCATGCACGGCCGAGAACAGGCTGCGTGCGGTGATGCCGAGCTCCTCTGCCCCTCTGTCTGGAAACAACGCTGCCAGTGGCGTGTAGATGTGGCGGAACAGCTGCAACTGGTCGTGGACGGACCAGTCGGGGACTTCCTTGCCGGCCTCCATGCGATGCTCGAACATTGCGCGCCAGAGCTCGAGATTTTCTGCGGCGAAATCGCAATAGGCGATCGCGATGCGGACCAGCGTCTCCTGCGGCGATGGATTGTCCGCGCTCACCGCCGCGCTGAGCACCTTGTCGAGTCGGAGTAGCGTGCGTGAGCCGACGCGCAGGACCAACTCGTCCACGTCGGCGACGAGATTGTAGACCGCGCCATTGGCGCAGCCGATCTCGCGGGCGAGATCGCGGGTTTTTAGACCCGCCAACCCTCGCTCAGCAATCATCCGCTCGGCCGCCTGAATCAGGTCGGCCCGCAGTTTCTCTCGACGTTCCAAGGCTTTAGTCATTTGTTAATCAAATTCTTGAGCGACGCTCAAAAATATATTGAACGATGTTCAAGATCTCTGCTACAAACCATCCGTGAGCAACGCTCATAACAGGGAGCAGCAAATGTTCAAGACCGTAGTGACACTTTTCCGCGGCAGCGTGGCCGCCGCGGGCGAGGAACTGGAAGACCGGACGGCCCTTCTGATCCTCGACCAGCAGATGCGCGATGCGGCCGCCGCCGTCGAGCGCAGCAAGCGGACGCTGGCGCTGGCGATCGCCCAGGACCAGCAGGAAGGCCGCAAGCTCGAAGCGACCGTCGCCCGCATCGCCGATCTCGAGACCCGTGCGGTTGCGGCGCTCGACGGTGGCCGCGAGGATCTCGCCAAGGACGCGGCCGAAGCCATCGCGGGCCTGGAGGCCGATCGCGATGCGGCGATGACCGCACGCGCATTGTTCGCGACCGAGATCATCAGGCTGAAGCGCCATGTCGCGAGCGCGCAGGCCCGCATCACCGAGCTCGATCGCGGCCGTCGTGTCGCCCGTGCCTCGGAAGCGGTGCGCTCGCTTCGCCGCAGCGGCATCGAGGCGGCACGTCCTTACGAATCCACGCTGCCGGAGGCGGAGAGCACCTTGAGGCGCCTGCGCGACCGACAGATGGAAGCCCAGGCCGCTGACGACGCGCTGGTCGAGCTCGATGCGGCCTCCGGTCCGCTCGCCACTGCGGAACGGCTCGCCGAGCAGGGCTTTGGCCCCCGGCTCAAGACGACCGCGGACGACGTGCTGGTGCGGTTGAAGTCCAAGCGCATGCCGACTGCCTGATCCCAAACCCCATCATCATTCGAACCGACAGGAGACCATCATGAACCAGAACGGCCAGCCCCACAGCAGCGCCTGGGTGACCTTCACTTACGCGTCCTTCGCAGCCTCCGCGTTCCTCGTCGCCATCGGCATCTTCTTCCTGCCGATCGATCTCTGGATGAAGGGCTATCTCACCATGGGCATCGTGATGCTGATCCAGACCTGCATCACCTTGACCAAGACGGTGCGCGACAATCACGAGAGCAGCCGGCTGGTGAACCGGATCGAGGATGCCAGGGCCGAGCGCCTGCTGATGGAAGTCTCCAAGGCGGCTTGAGGCGAGAGCGCAAAGAGCGGAGGATGCCCCGGCATCCACCGCTCGCGCCGAGAGACCATCCATCATCGAGTAGCGCGGAGCTTTGTATCGCGCCTGCGAAATGCAACCGAGCCATGACGGATCGCGCGGGCGGGCGACCTTGCGCACCAGCGCGGTCAGGGGCACTCTGCGCAAGCGGCGCACAGGAACGCCGCCAATAAGATTGCGCGAGGAAGCTTCATGGCGGTGACGCGGATCGACTGCGATATCCACCCGGCGGTTGGTGGCACGCGCACGACACTGCTTCCCTATCTCAGCGATCACTGGAAAGAGCAGGTCGTGAGCCGCGCTATCGACGGGCTCGATCTCACCTCCTATCCGCCGAGCATGCCGCTCACGGGCCGCGCCGACTGGCGGCCGGCCAATGGCGCCAAGCCCGGCTCCGATCTCGCGATGGTGCAGAAGGGCGCGTTCGAGCAGCTGGGTGCGAGCCACGCGATCCTCAACGTGCTCTATGGCGCACAGGCCGTGTTCGACGCCTACATGGCGGCGGACTTCTGCAGGGCCATCAACGACTGGATCGCGGCCGAATGGCTGTCGTGCGATCCCCGCCTGCGCGCCTCCATCGTGGTGCCGATGCAGGACCCGGATCTCGCGATCGAGGAGATCGAGCGCCGCGCCGGCGACAATCGTTTTGTCTCCATCCTGGTGTTGGCGCAGGGCGAGACGCTGCTGGGACGGCGGCATTTCTGGCCGGTCTACCGGCTCGCCGAGAAGTACAGGCTGCCGCTCGCGATCCATGCCGGCACGCAATATCGGCAAGCGCCTAGCTCGGCCGGCTGGCCGTCGCACCGCTACGAATATTACTTCGTCGAGGCCCAGGCGTTTCAGGCGCAGATCCTGAGCCTCATTTATGAAGGCGTTTTCGGCAAGTTTCCGAACCTGAAGGTCGTGCTGATGGAATCAGGCGTGAGCTGGCTGCCGGCCTTCATGTGGCGCGCCAACAAGACCTGGCGCGGCGTCCGCGTCGAGGTTCCCTGGGTCGAACGCGAGCCGGCCGCGATCATCCGCGACAATTTCCGCGTCACCATGCAGCCCTTCGATGCGCCGACTGATGCAAAAAGCGTCGAGGAGATCATCGACCAGATCGGCTCCGAAAAGATGTTTTTGTTCGCGTCCGACTATCCGCACTGGCAGTTCGATGGCGACGATCCGATCCCGCCGCACCTGCCGAAGAGCATCATCGCGAAGATGTGCGTCGACAATCCGCTGGAGACGTTTCCGCGGTTATCGCTGAATTGACGCATGATCCGGAAAAGTGGGTACCGGTTTTCCGATAAGATCATGCGCAAACAAAAAGTTTGGAGGATCGCATGAGTGACGTCATCGACCGCCCGCTGCTCGACGAAGAAAAGCCCGCCACCTCGCGGTTGCGCATCGTCGATTGCGACGTGCATCCGAGCCTGCGCTCGACCGACGATCTCAACGAGTTCCTGCCGAAACGCTGGCAGCAGCATCTGAAGGAATATGGCAGCCATCTGCGCACGCCGTATCTCTTCACCACGCCCTATCCGCGATCCTCGCCACTGATCGCGCGGCGCGATGCGTGGCCGCCGACCGGCGGGCCGCCCGGCTCCGATCTGGCCTTCATGCAGAAGCAGCATCTCGATCCGCTCGATGTCGAGTTCGGGATTCTGCAGGTGCTTGATCTCTTCATCTTCTCGCAACAGAACCTGGAATTCGGCGCCGCGATCCAGCGCGCCATCAATGACTGGCAGCTGGCGTTCTGGTCGCATCGTGATCCGCGCCTGAAGGCTTCGATCCTGGTCGGGCAGGATGGCGTGGATCTCGCCATCGCCGAGATCGAGCGCTGCGCCAAAATCGGCGAATACATCCAGATCAATGTTTCTCCGCGCGCCAACGAGCCGCTCGGCCGCCGCCGTTACTGGCCGATCTACGAGCGTGCGCAAGAGTTGGACCTGCCGCTCGGCATCCATGTCGGCGGCTATGGCGGGCATCCGCCGACCGGCGGCGGCTGGCCGTCCTATTATGTCGAGGAGCACCAGTCCAACGCGCACACCATCGCGGCGCAGCTTGCGAGCCTCGTCATCGAGGGCGTGCCTGAGCGGTTTCCCAAGCTGAAGATCGTCTTCATCGAGGGCGGGTTCGGCTGGATCCCGTCGGCGGTGTGGCGGATGGACCAGCATTTCGAGCGCTTCCGCAGCGAGGTGCCGCATCTCAGGCGCAAGCCGTCCGAATATGTCCGCGAGCATTTCTGGTTCACGACGCAGCCGATCGACGAGCCCGACGAGGCGCGGCATCTGCGTTCGCTGATCGAATGGGTCGGCATCGACAGGCTGCTGTTCTCGTCGGACTATCCGCACTGGGATTTCGACGATCCGCGCTTCGCCTTCAAGACGCCGCTGACGGAGGCCGAGCGGAAGAAGATCTTCAGCACCAATGCCCGCGCGGTCTACAAGTTCTGAGCAAAGAGGTTCTGAAAGGATATGGCCCGTCACATCGTCGCGCGCACCTCGGAGATCCCGCCCGGCGGTAACAAGGTCGTCGATATCGCGGGCCGCGACATCGTCGTGTTCCACGTCAATGGCGAGTTCTTCGCACTGCTGAACCGATGCCCGCATGAGGGCGCGCCGCTGGAGAAGGCGGCATGCGTGGCGCGGCTGACCTCGCCCGAGCCCGGCGTCTATGAGCGTTCGCGCGTCGGCGAGATGCTGCGCTGTCCCTGGCACGGCTGGGAATTCGACATGCGCAACGGCCAATCCTGGTTCGATCCGAAACGGGTCAAGATCCGGTCCTATCCGGTCGCGGTGGAGCGTGGCGAAGAGTTGCAGAAGGGCCCGTACGTCGCCGAGACGTTTCCGGTGCATGTCGAAGACAGCTATGTGATTGTCGAGGTCTGAGCCGGCATTGCCGATTGAGATTCCAACGCAGGTGCGTTATGGCTCTCGCGCTTTCCAGAGGCGGAGATGAGCTTTGTCGAAACAATCCCTGCGTGAGGAGGCCGAGCGCCTGATCCGCGAATCGATGGAAAAGAAGACCATCGTCGTCAAGCAGGGCTCGACCCGCATCGAGGCCGTCTGCGGCAAGTGCGGCGCGCCGAACCGGGTGCAGGCGGAAAAGGGCCAGAGCCGGGTCAAATTCGCGTGCAAGAATTGCGGGCACCAGCAAGAAACGCTGTAGGGCGTTTGCGCGGTATTGCCGCGCCGCGAGTGCTCTTGCTCCTCATCCCGAGGAGCCCGCTGAAAGCGGGCGTCTCGAAGGATCGAGGCCCGAGCCGCCTCAGCCGGGCCTGCATGGTTCAAGACGCGCGCAAGGGCGCGCTCCTCACCATGAGGGTCTGATAGTTACTCCCCGTCCACAAATCTCTTGAACGCATCCGCATAGTCCGCATGCCAACGTGACAGCGGCGGGCGGTTCTCGACGATGTCTCCCGCCGCCCACAGCATCCGCTTCTCGTCGAGCGCGCGCGGCACGTCGTTGTCCGGGCAGAGGATATAGAAGTCGTCGGCCTCCAGCCGCGCCAGCATGAAATCCACGGTCTGCTCAGCCGTCCAGGCTCCGGCCGGCTTCTCGGTGCGGCCCCTTGCGGTGAGGCCGGTGAAGACGAAGCCGGGAATCAGCAGATGCGCGGTGATGCGGCAGTCCTTCGTGTTGCGCAGCTCGTGCTGCAGCGCTTCCGTAAAAGCCTTCACGCCGGCCTTGGAGACGTTGTAGGCGGGATCGCCGGGCGGCGTGGTGATGCCCTGCTTCGACCCGGTGTTGATGATGAGGCCGCGCCTGCCGCGCGCGATCATGTTGGCTGCGAAGATGCGCGAGCCGTTGATGATGCCCCACATGTTGACGCCGATGATGCGCTGCCAGTTGTCGGGCTCGCCGAACAGCGTGCTGCCCGGCTGGATGCCGGCATTGTTCATGAGGATGTCGGTACCGCCGAAGCGCTCGCGCACGCCCCGTTCGAGTTCCGTCACGCTCTCGGCCTTGCTGACATCGGCGGCGAACGTCATCACATGTGTGGCAGGCGTGACGGATGACAGCTTTGTTGCGGCTTCCGCGAGCCGCGCCTGGTCCACATCTGCGATGCACACCTTCATGCCGGCGCGCGCGAAGGCCAGCGCGGCAGCCAATCCGATACCGGATGCGCCGCCCGTGATCACGGCGACATTGTCTTTGACGATGGCGGAATGTGGCATGGCTGGTCTCCGGGGGAAGGGCACGGTCGAGCTATAACATGGCGCTCGCGCGACCCTGCACAAGTCGGCATGGGAGGTCTTCGTTCTACGCCGCCTTTACGCCTCTCCGCCACCGCTGTATCCTCGTCGACTTAACGATCCCGCCCAGATCGAACCAATCAATCATTTGACAGGGAGTGCAGCCATGGCTGTGTCGCAGGCTATTCCGATCACGCGCCATCCGTTCGCCAACGGGTCCTACAAGCAGATGCTGATCGACGGGAAGTGGGTCGATGCTGCCTCAGGCAAGCGCTTCGAGACCCACAACCCCGCCACCGGCGAATTGCTGGCGACGGTCGCCGAGGGCGACAAGGAAGACATCGACCGTGCCGTCGCCGCCGCTCGCCGTGCCTTCGAAGGCCCCTGGAGCAAAGTAAAACCGTTCGAGCGGCAGAACCTGCTGCTCAAGCTCGCCGACCTCGTCGAGAAGAATTTCGACGAATTATCGCAGCTCGACACGCTCGACATGGGCGCGCCGCTCAGCCGCACCCGCGCCTATCGCCTGCGCGCCGTCGGCATGCTGCGCTATTACGCCGGCCAGACCACCGCAATCCACGGCGAGACCATCGAGAACTCGCTGCCCGGCGAAATCTTCTCCTACACGCTGAAGGAGCCAATCGGCGTCGTCGGCGCCATCATTCCCTGGAACGGCCCGCTCACCGCAACGATCTGGAAGATCGGCCCGGCGATCGCGACCGGCTGCACCGTGGTGCTGAAGCCTGCAGAAGAGGCGCCGCTCACCTCGCTGCGCATCGCCGAGCTGGCGATGGAAGCCGGCATTCCGCCCGGCGTCATCAACGTCGTGCCCGGCTATGGCGAGACCGCGGGCGCTGCTCTCGCCTCGCACCATGACGTCGACAAGGTCGCCTTCACCGGCTCGCACGTCACGGGCCAGTCGATCATCCGCGCCTCCGCCAGCAATCTCAAGCGCGTCTCGCTCGAGCTCGGCGGCAAGTCGCCGGACATCGTGTTCGCCGATGCCGATCTCGATGCCGCAGTCCCCGGCGCCGCGATGGCGGTGTTCGCCAACTCAGGCCAAATCTGCAGCGCCGGCACGCGCCTGTTCGTCGAACAGTCGGTCTACGAAGAGTTCGTCGGCCGCGTCGCCGAGTTCGGCAAGAAGCTGCAGGTCGGCAACGGCCTCGATCCCAATGTGCAGATCGGCCCGCTCGTTTCCGAGGAGCAACTCAAGCGCGTCACCGGCTATCTCGACATCGGTCAGAAGGAAGGCGCGCGTGCGCTTGCCGGCGGTGGCCGCGTCACCGAAGGCGCACTATCAAAGGGCTTCTTCGTCTCGCCGACGGTGTTTGCGGGTGTCCAGGACAACATGCGCATCGCGCAGGAGGAGATTTTTGGTCCCGTCATCTCCGCGATCGCGTTCAAGGACATGGACGAACTGGTCAAGCGCGCCAACAACACCACGTTCGGCCTCGGCTCGGGTCTGTGGACGCGCGACGTCAGCAAGGCCCATGCGGTCGCGAAGAGCCTGCGCGCCGGCTCGGTGTGGGTGAACTGCTACCAGGCGATGGACCCGGCCGTGCCCTTCGGCGGCTACAAGATGAGCGGCTACGGCCGCGAGTCCGGCAAGCAGCACGTCGAGGAATATCTCAACGTGAAGGCCGTCTGGATCAAGACGGCGTAACGTTTATTCCCCTTCCGCTCGTTGCGGGAGATGAATATTTCCTTTTGCAGGGGCGGCTCCTTTTCCGGCGGCCGCCCCTCTTTATATGACCGCCATCCTTCCATAGCCAATTGGGTCCAGCATGAAATTCCCGGCGTTGTTTCAACCCTTGCAGGTCGGTCCGTACAAGCTCGCGCACCGCGTTGCGTTGGCGCCGCTGACGCGCATGCGAGCCGAGCGTGAGAGCTTTTCGCAGCGTCAGCTCAATGCCGACTATTACGGTCAGCGCGCCACACAAGGCGGCTTGATCATCGCTGAAGCGTCCCCCGTGCTCTCCCATGGCCGCGGTAACCCCGCGACGCCCGGCATCTATTCGGAGGCGCAGATCGCCGGCTGGCGCAAGGTGACGGATGCCGTGCACGCCAAGGGCGGCATCATCTTCCTCCAGCTCTGGCATGTCGGCCGCGTCTCGCATTCCTCCTTCCACGGCGGTGAGCTGCCGGTCTCGGCTTCGGCGATTGCGATCAAGGCCGAAGGCATGAAGGCGATGACCGCCGACGGCAAGATTTCTGACTACGAGACCCCGCGCGCGCTGGAGACCGACGAGGTCAAGGGCATCGTCGAGGCCTTCCGGCAGGGTGCCAAGAACGCGCTCGCCGCCGGCTTCGACGGTGTCGAGATCCACGGCGCCAACGGCTATCTGCTCGAGCAGTTCCTGCAGTCGCGCAGCAACCAGCACCGATCAATATGGCGGCGGAATCGAGAACCGCGCGCGGCTTCTGCTCGAAGTCACGCAGGCGGCCATCGACGTCTGGGGCGCGAACCGCGTCGGCGTGCGGCTGTCGCCCCACGGCATCGCCAATGATTCCGGCGAGCCCGATCCGATGCCGCTTTACTCGCACGTCGTGAAGGCGATCGACAAGCTCGACCTTGCCTATCTTCACTTCATCGAGCCGCGCTCCAGCGGCGCCGGCCGTGCCGACGTCCACTGGGAGAACGTGCCCTCCGCAATGGTGCTGTTCCGCCCGCTCTACAGCGGCGTGCTGATGACCGCCGGCGGGTTCACCGGCGAGACCGCGAATGCGGCAATTGCCGACGGCCACGCCGACATCATCGCCTTCGGCAGCATCTTCATCTCCAACCCCGATTTGCCGCGCCGCCTTCGGCACGACTATCCGATCACGCCGTATAACCGCGCGACGTTCTACGGCGGCGAGGAGAAGGGGTATACGGATTACCCGGTGTATGACGAGCTCGCGACGGCGTAGAGACCTTCGTAGCCCGGATGGAGCGCAGCGAAACCCGGGTTTCTCGCCTCGCCGATAGACTTCCCCGGATTGCGCTTCGCTCCATCCGGGCTACAGGTCTATATTCGTAGCTCCGACGAGCCCACAAACTCCGTCATCGCGAGCGCAGCGAAGCAATCCAGAGTCTTTCTGCAGAGGCAGTCTGGATTGCTTCGCTGCGCTCGCAAGGACGACGGAAGGACCTACCATGGCCAAAGCCGCAGTCGCCGCAGGAACCGCCACCGGCCAATGCCTCTGCGGCAAGGTCACCTTCGAGATCGACGTCCCCGCGCGTTGGGCCTGGCATGATCATTCGGCCAGTAGCCGCCGCGCCCACGGCGCGGCCTATGCCACCTATGTCGGAAGCTGGAAGAAGCGCTTTCGCATCGTCTCGGGGAAAGCCGCGCTGGCCCGCTACGAGGACAAGGCGACCAAGACCGCGCGCAGCTTCTGCTCACATTGCGGGACGCCGGTCGCCTATGAGCGTCCGCGTGGGCCGCACATGGTCAACATCCCCCGCGCGCTGTTCAACGAGCGCACCGGCCGCCAGCCGCTCTATCATATCGCGATCGAGGAGCTTCAGGAATGGGCCTATACCGGCGAGCCGCTGGTGCCGCTGAAGGGCTTTCCCGGTGTGGTCTGGCAGCGCTCGAAAAAGAAGAAGCGCACTAGCGGCGAAGACCCTTTCGAACTCGGCCGCGAGGAGGTGCTTTAGCCTTGGCGGCGACCTTGGTCTTCGCCGCAACGGCCTTCCGCGGCGCCGCTTTGCGTCCCGCGGCATTCGCCGCCACGAAGTCGAGCCCGCGCTCGACCCATTTTTTCAGATCGGCATCGCTCTGATAGCCGTCCGGCGCGACGCGCACGAAGCCGGTCATGATGCGCCCGCGCATTTCCATCGGGCTGGCGTGCGGCTCCTGCAGCATGCGTGCATGCGCTTCCGGGCCGACGCGGATCAGCATGCCGCCGCGCCCGCTGACGGTGCAGCACATGGTGTTGTTCACCATGAAGCAGAGGCCGCCCATCATCTTCTTTTCCGCGACGTCTCGCTGACCCGCCAGTAATTTGCGCACCCGCGCCGCGGTGTTCTCGTCATAGGCCATCGCGTCTCCCCATGCAGGCTTACGCCCAAGCATGTTCCCAGCTTGCCCGCGCCGACGCAAGTCTGCCATGACGGCGCTTCCTTGCGTGCCTCGGCCAAGTTCGGCCATCATGTCTCACCTTGCGGCAATACCCGCGGGGCCTGGAGGAAACATGAAGAACAAGATCACCGGCCGCTCCGCTTTTCTCGCGCTGCTCAAGGACGAGGGCGTTACCCATCTGTTCGGCAATCCCGGCACCACCGAGCTGCCGATCATGCATGCGCTGAAGGACCATCCTGATCTCACCTATGTGATGGCAATGCAGGAGAGCCTGGTGGTCGCGATCGCGGATGGCTACAGCCGCGCCTCCGGCAAGCTCGTCGCTTGCAACGTCCATGTCGCGCCGGGGCTCGGCAACGCGATGGGCTCGCTCTACAACGCCCAGTTCACGGGCACGCCGATGATCCTGACCGCCGGCCAGCAGGAGCAGGGCCACGGCCTGATGGAGCCGGTGCTTTATGGCCCGCTGGTGCGGATGGCCGAGCCGCTGGTGAAATGGGCGGTCGAGGTGACGCGGCTGGAAGATCTGCCGCGCATCGTCCGCCGCGCCGCCAAGGTCGCGATGACGCCGCCGACCGGGCCGGTGTTCATCTCGCTGCCGGGCGACATCCTCAACAGCGAGGTCGGCATCGATCTCGGCCGCTCCACCCGGATCGACGCCCGCGTCAAGCCGTCGGACGAGGCGCTGAGGGCGTTTGCAGCGCGGCTGCTCAAGGCCGAACGTCCCGTCATCGTCACCATGGACGAGGTGGTCAAGAGCGATGCACTGAAGGAGGCCGCCGAACTCGCCGAGCTGCTTGGTGCGGCCGCCTATCAGTCCTCGACGCCCTATGGCTCTCATTTCCTCTCGGAAAGCCCGAGCTTCGTCGGCACGCTGGCGCGCGTGCAGAAGGTCGCGCGCGACACGCTTGCGCCGTATGACCTCCTGATCGCACTCGGCGGCGATCCGCTGCGGATGTCGGTCTATAGCGAGGTCGACGCGCTGCCTGACGGACTCGGCATCGTCCAGATCGGCCTCGTCGATTGGGAGATCGCCAAGAACTACGGGGCTGAAATTGCGCTGAAGGCGGATCTGAAGGAAACGCTGCGGGCGCTGATCCCGGTGCTGAAGGAGATGGGCGGCGCTACGCTGGCAAGCCGTGCAAAGCAGCGCCTCGCCGAGCTCGCGCCGAAGAACTGGACCGCGCGGCGTGCTGCGCTGGTCGAGCAGATCGGCAAGACTGCCGGCCGCAGCCCGATCGATCCGGACTTCCTGGTGCTGCAAATGGTCGAGGCCATGCCCGATCATGCGATCCTCGTCGACGAAGGGCTCACCTCGAGCCGCCAGATCACGGCGCTGCGTCCGCACCGCGACCGCTTCGGCTATCATGGGCTTGCGTCCGGCGGCATCGGCTGGGGCCTGCCGGCCTCCGTGGGCGCCAGCCTCGCCAATCCGGATCGCCCGGTGGTTTGCTTCTCCGGCGACGGCAGCGCGATGTATTCGATCCAATCGCTGTGGACGGCGGCGCATCACAAGCTGCCGCTCAACGTCGTCATTGCCAACAATGGCGGCTACCGCATCATCAAGCAGCGCCTGCTCGCCTTCCATGGCGACGACAATTACGTCGGCATGGATTTTGTCGATCCGCCGGTGGATTTTGCAGGGATCGCGAAGGCGCTCGGCTGCGAGGCGATCAAGGTGAGTGATCCCCGCGAGCTGAAGGCGACACTGGCGTCGGCGTTCAACCGCCCCGGAACGAAGCTGATCGAGGTGATGGTGGATGGGAAGGTGTAGGGGGCGCCATCGCACTGGCACTCGCCGCGTTCTCAGCTGTCATCGCCCGACTTGATCGGGCGATCCAGTATTCCAGAGACGGCTGTGATTCCTCGATAGGCCGCGGCGTACTGGATGCCCCGGTCAAGCCGGGGCATGACAGCGTACCTAGCGGCTTCTACCCCTTCTTCCCCACCCGATATCCTGCCGCCGGATGCGGCGCACCGAGCCTTGCGCGGCCGTCGCCGAACAGCTTCTCCCGCAGGGTCCCTTTCGCATATTCCGGCTTGTAGCGTCCGCGCTTGGTCAGCTCCGGCACCAGCATGTCGGCGATATCATCGAAATCGCCGGGCGAGATCGCAAACGCGACGTTGAGGCCGTCGACGTCAGTCTTCTCGAACCAATCCTCGATCTTATCTGCGATGCTCTCCGGCGTGCCGACCACGACCGGGCCGGCGCCACCGATGCCGACATGCTCGATGACGTCGCGGACGGTCCAGACGCGGTCGGGGTCGCCGCGGGTGACGTTGTCGAGTGCACTGCGGCCGGCATCGTTCTGGACGTGACGCACCTGCTGGTCGAGCTCGTAGCCGGAGAAGTCGATGCCGGTCCATCCCGACATCAGGGCCAGCGCGCCTTCCGCACTGATATGCGACCGGTAGTCGGCATATTTCGCCGCCGCTTCGGCTTCCGTATTGCCGAGGATGATCGTCATCATGTTGAACATCAGGATCTCCGCCGGGTTGCGGCCGAGCGCGGCGGCTTCCTGGCGGATCGCGGAGACGCGCGGCCCGATGATCTTGGCCGACGGTCCCGACATGAACACGCATTCGGCGTGCTTCGCCGCGAACTGCCGACCGCGCGGCGAGGTGCCGGCCTGGTACAGCACGGGCGTCCGCTGCGGCGACGGCTCGCTGAGATGGATGGTGTTGTTGATGCGGTAATTCGCGCCCTCATGATTGACGCGATGAACCTTTGTGGGATCGGTGAAGATGCCGCGCGCCCGGTCGCGCAGCACGGCGTCGTCCTCCCAGCTGCCTTCCCAGAGCTTGTAGACCACCTCCATATATTCGTCGGCGATATCGTAGCGGTCGTCGTGCCCGGTCTGCTTGTCCTTGCCGGCGCCGCGTGCGGCGCTGTCGAGATAGCCGGTGACGACGTTCCAGCCGATCCGTCCCTCGGTGAGATGGTCGAGCGTCGACATCCGCCGCGCGAACGGGTAGGGCGGCTCAAAGGACAGATTGCTGGTGACGCCGAAGCCGAGATTTTTCGTCACCGCCGCCATCGCCGAGAGCAGCAGCAGCGGCTCGTTCGACGGCGTCTGCGCTGCATTGCGCAAGGCCGCGTCAGGGCTGCTGCCATAGACGTCATAGACCCCGAGCACGTCGGCCAGGAACAACCCGTCGAAACGCCCGCGTTCCAGCGTCCTGGCGAGATCGATCCAGTAGGGCAGGCGGTTATATTCGGCGGTGCGATCGCGCGGATGGGTCCACAGCCCGGGTGATTGATGCGCGACGCAATTCATCGCAAAGGCGTTGAGCCTGATCTGCTTGGCCATGATGATCCCCCGGCGCCCTGTACCGAGCGCTCTTCGAATGATAAACGTGCGCCCCAACTTGGCGAAGTTCTTGCATATAATTGGCCCTTGGCAAGGGCCAAGAATAGAAAGGCTTGCGCTTGGCAAGGCCAAAATCAGCGGCGCTCCCGCTCTTGGCAAGCCAATCTCAAGAGAGCAAGAACGAAATCGCAAGAGAACTACAAGAGAACTCCAAGAACTGTCCAAGTCCCCGCCACTTTCGAAGGGCTACCTGTCTCGGGTATGGTCCTTCGTCCCAACGCCCCGAAAAACCAGCCATGACCAGAGCCGACGCCATCGCCCGCGCCCGTGACGATTTCAAATCCGGTGCGTTCCTCACCGAGCTCGACCGCCGCGTGGCCTTCAAGACCGAAAGCCAGAACCCGTCGCGCGGCGCCGAGCTGCGCGGCTACCTGGAACAGGAGATGATGCCCTCCTTTGCCGCGCTCGACTTTACCAGCCGCATCGTCGAATCCCCGAGCGGCAAGGCGCCGTTCCTGTTCGCCGAGCATCACGAGAGCGCGTCAGCGCCGACGGTGCTGATCTACGGCCATGGTGACGTCGTCGACGGCATGGAGGGGGAGTGGCGCGACGGCCGCGATCCATGGCGCACGACGGTTGCGGGCACGCGGCTCTACGGCCGTGGCACCGCCGACAACAAGGGCCAGCACAGCATCAACATGGCGGCACTCCGCGCGGTGCGCGAGGCCCGCGGCGGCAAGCTCGGCTTCAACGCAAAATTCATCGTCGAAATGGGCGAGGAAATCGGCTCGCCCGATCTCGGCAAGGTCTGCGACCTCAATCGCGATGCGCTCAAGGCCGATTTGTTCATGGCCTCCGACGGACCGCGCCTGTCGGCCGACCGGCCGACCTTGTTCCTGGGCTGCCGTGGCGGCATCCGCATTCATCTCGACGTCAATCTGCGCGATGGCGGCCATCATTCCGGCAATTGGGGCGGCGTGCTCGCCAACCCCGCGACCATTCTCGTCAACGCGATCTCGACGCTGGTCGACGGCCATGGCCGGCTTCAGCTCGACGCGCTGGAGCCGCCGCGGCTTACCAACCAGATCCGCAGCTATCTTGCCGACGTGCAGGTGGTGCCGACCGAGGACGAGCCGGCGCTCGCGGAGAACTGGGGCGAGGAAGGGCTGTCGGCCGCCGAGCGGCTCTATGCCTGGAACACGCTCGAAGTGCTGGCGATGTCGTCCGGCAATATCGAGAAGCCCGCGAATGCCATCCCCGGCCACGCCAATGCCGTGCTGCAACTGCGTTTCGTGGTCGGCACCAAGGTCGACGGCCTGATCGATGCCGTCCGCGCGCATCTGGTGCAAAAGGGCTTTCCGATGGTCGAGGTGCGGGCCGCCCAGAGCTTTGCGGCGTCGCGCACCGATTTCGACAGCCCCTGGATCACATGGGCGGCGGATTCGGTGAAGGAGACCACCGGGAAAGCGCCGGCCGTTTTGCCGAATTTCGGCGGCTCGCTGCCCAACGACGTGTTTTCCGAGATCCTGGGCCTGCCGACGATCTGGGTCCCGCACTCCTATCCCGGCTGCTCCCAGCATGCGCCCAATGAGCACATCCTGCTGCCATTGACCGAAGAGGCCTTGACGGTGATGGCCGGGCTGTTCTGGGATCTCGGGGAATTGCCCAAGCCATTAAGCTGAGCCATTAACCTGAGCCGCAATCCAGCCGAAAGTCACATTCTAATCCGGCCTGATTTGTGCTTGCATCCGGCCGCATCATCCTGAAAGGGGAACAAAAAAGTGAGACATTTCCGTAGCATCGGCCTCGCGCTCGCCGCGACCTTCGCCGTCAGCCAGGCCGGGGCCCAGGAGCTGACCGGCACGCTGAAGAACATCAAGGACACCGGCGCCATTACGCTCGGCTTCCGCGACTCCTCGATCCCGTTCTCCTATCTCGACGACAACCAGAAGCCGGTCGGGTTCGCGATGGATATCTGCTACAAGATCGTCGACGCCGTGAAGAAGGAGCTCAAGCTCGACAAGCTCGAGGTCAAGCTCAATCCGGTGACTTCGGCGACCCGTATTCCGCTGATGGCCAACGGCACGATCGACCTCGAATGCGGCTCGACCACCAACAATGTCGAGCGCCAGAAGCAGGTCGCCTTTACCAACACCCACTTCCTGACGGCGAGCCGTTACGTCTTCAAGAAGTCGAGCGGCCTGAAGTCGATTGACGACCTCAAGGGCAAGACGGTGGTCTCGACCGCCGGCACCACCAACATCAAGCAGCTCACCGAGGCCAACGTCGAGAAGAAGCTCGGCGCCAACATCATCCCGGCCAAGGACCACGCCGAAGCCTTCCTGATGGTCGAGACCGATCGCGCGGTCGCCTTCGTCATGGACGACATCCTGCTCGCGAGCCTGGTTGCCGGCTCGAAGGCGCCGGACGACTACGTCATCTCCAAGGACGCGTTCTCGAAGCCCGAGCCCTACGGCATCATGCTGCGCAAGGATGACGCCGCCTTCAAGAAGGTGGTCGATGCCGCGACCGCTGCGGTCTACACCTCCGGTGAGGGCCAGAAGATCTACGAAAAGTGGTTCACGCAGAAGATCCCGCCGAAGGGTCTGAACCTCAACACCCCGATCTCGGCCGAGCTGAAGAACGAGTTCGCAAAACCGTCGGACTCGCCGAACCCGGACGATTACAAGTAAGATGCTGTCTACCTCTCCCCGCGTGCGGGGAGAGGTCGGAATTCGCGCAAAGCGCGGATTCCGGGTGAGGGGGACTCTCCACGAGTCGAACTATCACCTCCCTTGCGGAGAGCCCCCCTCACCCCAACCCTCTCCCCGCAAGCGGGGCGAGGGAGCATATTCGGGCCATTCTGGAGGGAGAGTGGCCGGTCATTTGCATAGGCGCCTGCGACTTCCATGATTGGCGCGTTCGCGCGGGGGACACGTGAACTACCACTGGAACTGGGGAATTTTCTTCGAGCCGAACCCGATGGGGACCGGCACCTATCTCGACATGCTGTTGTCGGGTCTGGTGCTGACCCTGAAGACGGGCGTACTCGCCTGGATCATCGCGCTGATCTTCGGCTCGCTCGTCGGCGTCATGCGCACGCTGCCGTCCAAGGGCGCCTACTGGTTCGGCTTCTGCTGGGTCGAGTTCTTCCGCAACATGCCGCTGCTGGTGCAGCTGTTCCTGTGGTTCTTCGTGCTGCCGGAATTGCTGCCGAAGGCCGCCGGCCTCTGGCTGAAGCAACTGCCGAACGCGCCGTTCTGGACGGCTGCGATCGGCATCGGCTTCTTCATGTCGGCGCGCGTCGCCGTGCAATTGCAGGCCGGTATCGGCTCGCTGCCGCGCGGGCAGAAGATGGCGGCGACTGCGCTCGGGCTGACCACCGTGCAGGGCTATCGCTACGTGCTGCTGCCGATGGCGTTCCGCATCATCCTGCCGCCGCTGACCTCCGAGTTCCTGAACACCATCAAGAACACGGCCGTGGCCATCACCATCGGTTTGCTCGAACTCACCGGGCAGGCGCGCTCGATGCAGGAATTCTCGTTCCAGGTGTTCGAGGCCTTCACCGCCGCAACCCTCCTCTATCTCCTCGTCAACGCCGTCGTGGTGACCGCGATGCGCTTCCTCGAGCGCTGGGTCGCGATTCCCGGCTACATCACGGGGAAATAGCGCCATGTTCAGCAATTTCGATTTCGGCGTCATTATCCGCGCGTTGCCCTATCTGTTCTACGAGGGCATGACGTTTACGTTGACGCTGACGGCACTCGCCGCGCTTGGCGGCCTGATCTTCGGCACTGCACTCGCGCTGATGCGGCTCTCGGGCTTCAAGATCCTGGGCCGCATCGCCGGCATCTATGTCGACTTCATGCGCTCGCTGCCGCTGGTGCTGGTCATCTTCTGGTTCTATTTCCTGGTACCCTATATCGGGCAGTGGCTGACCGGCGCGTCGCGCCCGATCAGCGTCGGCGCGTTCGCATCCTCGCTCATCACGTTCATCATGTTCGAGGCCGCGTACTTCTCCGAGATCATGCGTGCCGGCATCCAGTCGATCTCGCGCGGACAGCCGGCCGCGGCCAGCGCGCTTGGGCTCAACTATGCGCAGACGATGCGCTACGTCGTGCTGCCGCAGGCGTTCCGCAACATGCTGCCGGTCCTGATCACGCAGACCATCGTGCTGTTCCAGGACACCTCGCTGGTCTACGTGCTGTCGATCACGGACTTCCTCGGCGCGGCCAGCAAGGTCGCGCAGCGCGACGGACGGCTGGTCGAAATGTATCTGTTTGCGGCCGTCGTCTACTTCACCATTTCCTGCATCGCGTCCTTCGGCGTTCGTCGCCTCCAGGCGCGCATCGCCATCCTTCGATAGAGCGCATCGGTCATGATCGAAATCAGCCACGTCAACAAATGGTACACCCCGACCTTCCAGGTGCTGACCGACTGCACCACCAGCGTGACCAAGGGCGAGGTCGTCGTGGTCTGCGGCCCCTCGGGCTCGGGCAAGTCGACGCTGATCAAATGCGTCAATGCGCTGGAGCCGTTCCAGGAGGGCGACATCAGCGTCGACGGCACTAAGATCAATGACCCCAAGACCAATCTGCCGAAACTGCGTTCGCGCGTCGGCATGGTGTTCCAGCATTTCGAGCTATTCCCGCACCTGAAGATCATCGACAATCTCTGCCTCGCGCAGCAGAAGGTGCTGGGACGGTCGTCCGACGCGGCTGTGGCGAAGGGCATGCAGCTCCTGGACCGCGTCGGCTTGAAGGAGCAGGCGCAGAAATTTCCGGCGCAGCTCTCCGGCGGCCAGCAGCAGCGCGTCGCGATCGCCCGCGCGCTTGCCATGGACCCGATCGTGATGCTGTTCGACGAGCCGACCTCGGCGCTCGACCCTGAGATGGTGAGCGAGGTGCTCGACGTCATGGTCGATCTCGCCCGCGAAGGCATGACCATGATGGTCGTCACCCACGAGATGGGCTTTGCCCGCAAGGTCGCCAACCGCGTCATCTTCATGGACCGCGGCGAGATCGTCGAGGACGCGGCGAAGGAGGACTTCTTCGGCAAGCCGCGCAGCGACCGCGCGCAGAAGTTCCTGTCGAAGATTCTCTCCCACTAACCTCCGCCGTCATTCCGGGACGCGCCTCTTGGCGCGGGCCCGGAATGACGGGTTGAGGGTTTCGTGACCCAAACAAATCCCGTATACGAACTGGCAAAATTCCACTCCCGCCAGGAGACCTGCCTTGGATCCGATCGCCTACGTCAACGGCTCATTCGTCCCGCTCTCGGACGCCAAAATCTCGGTGCTCGATCGCGGCTTCCTGTTCGCCGACGGCATCTACGAGGTCTCGGCCGTGCTCGACGGCAAGCTGATCGACAACGCTTCGCATCTGACGCGCTTGGAGCGCTCGGTCGGCGAGATCAAGCTGAAGCTGCCGGAGACGGTCGAGCGCATCACCGAGCTCCAGAAGGAGCTGATCGCGCGCAACAAGGTCGAGAACGGCCTCGTCTATCTCCAGGTCACGCGCGGCGCCGACAAGGGCCGCGACTTCGCCTTTCCCAAGGGCGACGTCAAGTCGAGCCTAGTGATGTTCACCTCCGAGAAGGACATCATCAACGCGGCCTCGGCCAAGACCGGCATCAACGTGATCACGGTGCCCGACATCCGCTGGGAGCGGCGCGACATCAAGAGCGTGGCGCTGCTCGCGCAGGTTCTGGCGAAGCAGGCCGCGGCCGAAGCCGGCGCCGGCGAGGCCTGGATGCTGGAAGACGGCTACGTCACCGAGGGCGGTTCGTCCTCGGCGTTCATCCTGACCAAGGACGACGTCATCGTGACCCGCAAGAACTCCAACGCGATCCTGCCGGGCTGCACCCGCAAGGCCGTGGTGGCGCTCGCCGAAGAGCGTCAGCTCCGCGTCGAGGAACGTTCCTTCACGGTCGCCGAGGCGCTCGCCGCCAAGGAAGCCTTCGCCACCTCGGCGTCGCTGTTCGTCCAGCCGGTGGTTGCGATCGACGGCAAGAAGGTCGCCGATGGCAAGCCCGGCCCGATGGCCACGCGGCTGCGGGAGATTTATATCGAGTTCGCGAAGGCGACGGCGGTTTAAGCCGACCACGCTGCGAGGGGCGCGGCACTGCATCACCAAGCTTAGGTGTCATCGCCCGGCTTGACCGGGCGATCCAGTACTCCGAGGCGGTCGTGGTTCAATCGATGGGCCCCGGCGTACTGGATGCCGCGCCCCCGTGCGCAATTGCGCACTAGGCGGGGCATGACAGTTGGATGTGTGGAGGCGGCATTGCGTCCATCACGCCGTCACGAACATCGCCCCTACGCCACGGACGCCTTCACCTTCACCGGATGCACCGCGCGGAACGCGATCGCGATTCGGTTCCAGGCATTGATGGCCCCGATCAACATCGTCAGGTTTACCGTCTCCGCGTCGGAGAATTGCGCGCGGACCTGCTCGTAGACGTCGTCCGGCGCGTGGGTCTCGGAGATCAGCGTCACTGATTCCGTCCAGGCCAGCGCGGCACGCTCGCGATCGGTATAGAGCGGGGATTCGCGCCAGGCGTTGAGCAGATAGATGCGCTGTTCGGTCTCGCCGCGCTTGCGGGCGTCCTCGGTGTGCATGTTGATGCAGAAGGCGCAGCCGTTGATCTGCGACGCCCGGATCTTGACGAGCTCGATCAGCGATTTCTCGAGTCCCGTGGACTGGATCTGCTCCTCCAGCGCCATCAGCGCCTTCATCGTGTCGGGGGCGGCCTGGTAGAAGTTCATGCGGGGTTTCATGGTCGTTCTCCTTTGCTTGAGTTAGTCTCTTGGGTTGATCTCAGTGCGCTCCACCGGCCGAGGTCTGGCCGGGTTTCTTCAGGAAGAATACGGCGACGAGCGCCACGATCAGTGCCATGCCGAGCAGATAGAAGGTGTCGCTGAAGGCGAAGATGTAAGCCTGCTTCTGCACGGTATGGCCAATCGCGACATAGGCGCGATGCGCGGCGTCGGCGCGGTCGAGCACGCCGTGATTGATGAAATACTGGGTGAGCTGCTCCAGCCGGGTCCGCGTCGCCTGCTCGAACACCGAGACCGACTGCATCAGCACGTTGGAGTGATATTGCTCGCGCTTGGTCAGCACGGTCTGAAGCAGCGCGATGCCGACGGCGCCGCCGAGATTGCGCATCATGTTGAACAGGCCTGAGGCCGAGCCTGCATTCTCCGCTTCGATGCCGGCAGTCGCCACAGCCGACAACGGGGCCATCACGAGCGCTTGGCCGATCGCACGGACGACATTGGGCCACAACAGCTGGTCCGCAGCGTAATCGTTGGTCATATAGATGTTCATGAAGTTGGAGCCTGCGAACAACACGAAGCCGACGCCGATGATGATCCGCGCGTCGAACTTCCGCATCAGGCGCGGCACCAGCGGGATCAGCAGGAGTTGCGGCAGTCCGGTCCAGGCCAGCACCATGCCGATCTGCTCGGCATTGTAGCCCTGGATGCGCGCCAGATATTGCGGCAGGATGAACACCGAGCCGTAGAGCGCGACACCGAGCAGGAAGTTCGCGAGCATGCCGAAGCCGAAATTACGGCGCACCAGCAGGCGCAAATTGAGCAGCGGCTTCTTCGCCGTCAGTTCGATGATCAGGAAGGCGGTCAGCGCGGTGGCCGCGATGACCGACAGCTTGACGATGAAGGGCGAGCCGAACCAGTCGTCCTTGTTGCCCTCTTCCAGCACGGTCTGAAGCGCCGACAGGCCGATCGCCATGGTGAAGATGCCGGCCCAGTCGCCCTCGCGCAGCAGCGCAAGCTTCATGGGCTTGGCGTCGAGCGCGTACCAGAGCATGCCGACCATGATCGCGCCGGGCACGAGGTTGACGTAGAAGATGTACTGCCAGCCGAAATTCTCGGTGAGATAGCCGCCGATGGTCGGGCCGATCGCCGGTGCGAACGTTGCCGACAGCGCGAACAGCGCAAGGCCGACCGGCTGCTTGGCGCGCGGCAACAGCGTGATGATGAGCGTGAAGGCCATCGGGATCAGCACGCCGCCGGTGAAACCCTGCACCGCGCGCAGCACGATCATTTGCGGCAGGTCCTGCGCCAGCGCGCAGGCCGCGGACAGAACCAGGAACAGGACCGCGTTGGTGAGCAGATAGATCCGGATCGAGAACACCTGCGCGAGCCAGCCGGACAGCGGGATCACCACGATCTCGGCGATCAGATAGGAGGTCGAGATCCAGCCGCCGTCGTCGATGCCGGCGCCGATCGCGCCCTGGATGTCGGCGAGCGAAGCGTTGACGATCTGGATGTTCAGCACCGCCATGAAGGCGCCGAGGGTCGCGCCGATCACCGCGATCCAGGTTTTTGCGGAAACCGCCGGCGTGGCGGGCGCGGCAGGGGCGGGAATGCCGGCAGCGGAGGCGGCGTCGGCGGTCGGTTGGAGCGTGCTCATGGAAGCCTCGTCTCGGTCACGGAGACAGGATGCATTAGGCGGTTGGTTTCGATAATCGAGGAAGCGTGGGAAGGATCGTCCGGCGGGACTTGATAATCCTGCTAGCCTTCCCGGCTTCAGCCGCCGTCCGGGCGGGAGGCGTTGTCGGCGAGCCGCTTGGCCGTCTCGCGCTCGGCCAGCACAGTCGCCTTGGTGTCGATGGTCGGCACCGCCGACATGCCGGGCCTGAGCAGGCCGGTCAGGCTGTGGTCGTCGAGCACGATCTTCACCGGCACGCGTTGCACGATCTTGGTGAAATTTCCGGTGGCGTTATCGGGCGGCAGCAGCGCGAATTCAAGTCCGCTGGCCGGCGACAGGCTGTCGACGTGACCGCGTAGCGTGCGATTGCGAAAACTGTCGACGTGCAGCTCGACCGGCTGGCCCGCACGCACATGCGTGAGCTGCGTCTCCTTGAAGTTCGCGACGACATAGACCGCATCGAGCGGCACCACCGCCATCAATTGCGTGCCAGCCTGCACATACTGGCCGACGCGTAATGAGCGTGCGCCGACCGTGCCGTCCACCGGCGCGGTGATCTCGGTATAGGACAGGTTCAGCTCTGCCTGCTGTGCGACCGCGCGCGCCCGTTCGAGCTGCGCTGTGGCCTGGGCGCGCTGGGTGGTGAGCACATCGACCTTCCGTTGCGCGGCCACCAGGCCTGACTTGGCGTGCTGCAATTGCGCGTTGCTGGCGCGTAGCGCGGCATCGGTCTGCTGCGCGCGCTGGATCGTGCCGGAGCCCGACTTCATCAGATCGTCGTAGCGGGCGCGCTCTTCTTGGGCGAATTTCAGATTGGCGTCGGCCGCGGCCACGTCGGCCGTGCTCTGCTCGATGATGGGCTGCTGCAGCTCGAGCTGGGCGTCGATGTTGCGCACCGAGGCTTCGCCGGCGGCGACATCGGCGCGGGCCTGGTCGAGTGCCGCCTTGAAGTCGCGGTCGTCGATCTTCGCCAGCGTCTGGCCCGCCTTGACCTTCTCGTTGTCGCCAACCAGCACCTTCGCGATGTAGCCGGAAACCTTGGGCGCGACGATGGTGGAATCCGCCTTCACATAGGCGTCGTCGGTGGATTCGAGGTAGCGGCCGGTGCTCAGGTAGTCGTAGCCGAAGTCGCCGGCCGCGGCGATTCCGAGGACCAGTGCCAGGCCGATGGCCGCCCGCTTGATCGCCTGCCGGGACGGGCGAAAGCTGATTTTCTGATTGATTTCAGTAACATAAGAAGTATTCGACATGGCATCCTCGGAATTCCCAACCGCCCCGGTCCGAACGGTGCGGTATTGATGCCAGCAAGATGCGCTGTCTTCCCGCTTGTGATAATCCCGGAAGAAATGGAAGCATTATCCAGCCATAGCGGATAATCCGGAGCCAGACCGATGGACCGCTTCACCAGTCTCACCGCCTTCGTCCGGGTGGTTGAAAATGGCGGCTTCTCCGCCGCCGCCCGCCGGCTCAACATGTCCACGACCATGGTGAGCAACCACGTCCAGGCGCTGGAGGACCGGCTCGGGGTTCGGCTCCTGAACCGCACCACGCGAAAAGTCAGTCTCACCGAAATCGGCAAGGCCTATTACGACCGCTCGACGCAGATCCTCGCCGATCTCGAACAGGCCGATGACATCGCCGGCGCGCTGCAATCGACGCCGCGCGGCACGCTGCGGGTCCATGCCGCCACCCACATGGTGCCCATGGTCGCGTCGGTCGTGGCCAAGCTCCTCTCCACCTATCCCGAGGTTAAGGTCGATCTGCGCATGGGCGAGGTTGATGTCGATCTGATCGAGGAGGGATACGACATAGCCTTGCGCATGATTGCATCGCCGGATTCGAGCCTGATCGTCCGCCGCCTCGCCACGTGGCGGCATGTGTTGTGCTGCTCGCACGACTATCTCGAAAGACATGGCCGGGTGCAGCAGCTCGCCGAGCTCACCGAGCACAATTGCGGCCGTCACCTGAACTATCCTTTTGGCGACGAGTGGCGCTTCCTCGATCGCAAGGGGACACCGGCATCAGTGCGTATTTCCGGCAGGCTCGTCACCAACAGTGGAGAAGCGTTGCGGAACATGGCGCTGGAGGGGGCCGGCATCTGCCTGATGGCCGGATTCCTGGTCAGCGACGATCTCGACGCCGGCCGGCTGGTGCGTCTCCTGCCCGAATATCGGCCGGTCGAGATGTCGATGAACGCGGTCTATCCGCACCGGCATCATCTGTCGGCGAAGGTCAGGACCTTCATCGACATGCTCGTGCATCACAGCGCCGAGCAGCAGAAGCTGATCAATCCGTATTCGTGAATTGGCGGCGGCAGAGCCGTAGGGTGGGCAAAGGCGCGTTAGCGCCGTGCCCACCATCTCTCCATGATTCGAAAAGAGGTGGGCACGCTTCGCTTTGCCCACCCTACGATTTCGTCAACGCGGCGGCGGCAATCGTCCAAACACGGCGTCAAGCGCCATGCCGATTGCAAGCAGGCGGCGATCGCTTCCGGCAGGGCCGTCCAGTTCGAGGCCGACAGGCATTTTGCTTGTCGCGCCAAGCGCGATCGGGATCTGGACGCCGGGAATGCCGGCATTGCTGCCGGAATCGGTGTTCTGGATGATCAGGCCGAAATTCTCGAGACTGCTGGACTCCGGGTTGGAGGCAATTGCAACCCGCGGCGTGGTCGGGAAGGCGACGGCGTCGAGCTTGTTGCTGGCAAACGTATTGCCGTAGAGCGCCTGAAGCGCGGGGCGCGCGGTCCTGATCGCGGCGTCATAGATCGGCCTCGCGTCGAACAGCGCGTTGTCGGGGCCGGGCAGTTTTCGCGGGATCACCATGCCATCATAGATGCCTTTCACGTCGGCGCTGGAGATCTTCTCTGCCAGCGCCTCGATGCTGAGGCCGGTCCCGGTGTGCTTGAGATAGACGACCATGTCGTCATAGGCCTCATACAGCGCGACGGGAAAGCTGGCCTGGCCGTTGAGCTCGGTGAGCTCAGGCATCTCGATCTCGACGACCGTGACACCCTGCGCCTTCATTTTTGCGATCGCCGCGTGGAACGCAGCTTCCGTATCGGCGTCGAGATTGGTCAGCATCGATCTCGCGATGCCGATCCGCACCTGCTTCAGATCAGCCGGCGCAATCGCGTCGCCGCCTGCGATCACGCGGTCGAGCAGCGCGACATCAGCCATCGTCGCGGCCATGGGCCCCGCGGTGTCGCGGGTGTGCGAGATCGGCGCAATACCCTCTTGCGGATAGCGCCCGACCGTCGGGCGCAACGCGGCGCATCCGTTCAGCGCGGCGGGAACCCGGACCGATCCGCCGGTGTCGGTGCCGAGCCCGCCCGCGACGATCCGCGCGCCGAGCGCGGCGCCTGTGCCGGACGAGGAGCCGCCGGCAATCAGCGTGCGGTCATAAGCGTTGCGCACGCCGAACTCCGCGCCGGTCTTGAACGCGGTGTTGTAGCCGGAGACGCCGAAGGCGAGCTCGTGCATGCTGGTCTTGCCGATGATGACGGCGCCTGCAGCTCGCAGCTTCGCGACTACGGGCGCGTCGGCCTTCGGAACGTAGTCCTTCAGTGCCGGTGTGCCGGCGCTACAGGGCAGTCCCACGACTTCGATGTTGTCCTTGATCACGATGGGCACGCCGCCGAGCGGTTTTGTCTTGTCGCCCGATGTGTCGAACGCAGCCGCGGCCTTCAGGGCGCCGACCACGTCCAGCGTGACGAAGGCATTGAGCTCGGCGTGGGCTTTGGCGCGGCTCAGTACTTCTGACGTGAGTGCGGTGCTCGTGACTTTTCCGGCGCGCAGGTCGGCGACGGCCTGACTCAGGGTCAACTGGTCGAAATCCATGATGCGTCATCCGATTGCAGGGGCGCCAACAGGGCGCCACCTAAAGTCCGGAGGCTGAGGCCTCACTGGTGCCGCGTCAACCGCGGGCGTGCATCTTTTGCGTTACCGATGTCGTCAAATTCGTGAGCAGTCGCTCGACCTCGGGCTTCACCTTGGCGATCGCGGTGTCCTTTACTGGTCCGTAGCCGCGGATCTCCATCGGCGCTTTTGCGACGGCAACGAGGTCGGGCAGATGTGCAGCCTCGAGCTGGCCGAGCATGCGTTCGATCAGGCCTTCATACCAGGCGATCAATTCGCGTTCAGTGCGCCGCTCATTCGTGTAGCCGAACGGATCGAACGGTGTTCCGCGCAATCCCTTCAACCGCGCCAGCATCGCGAGCGGCATCTGGATCCACTGGCCGAAAGCGCGCTTGCGCGGACGGCCGCGTGCGTCAGGTTTCGACGGCAGGAACGGCGGCGCGAGGTGATATTGGACGCGAAAACCGTCCTCGAACTCGCGCTTCAGCTCGCCGAGGAAACCGCTCTGCATCTGCAGACGCGCCACCTCGTATTCGTCCTTGTAGGCCATCAACTTGAACAGGGCGCGCGCGACCGCCTCGGTCAGCACCTCACTGCTTAGAGCGGCTTCGGCGCTGCGGACCTTTGCGATGGTCGCCCGATAGCGCATCGCATAGGCGGCGTCCTGATAGGTGGTGAGGAAATCGGCGCGGCGATCGATGATCTGATCGAGAGTCTCGGCTTCGGGCGCCTCGTCCGTCTTCGGCAAAAACTCGGGATCGGCCGCGGCGATCCGGCCCCAGGCAAGGGCCTGCTTGTTGCGTTCGACCGCGACCCCGTTGAGCTCGATCGCGCGCAGCAGCGCCGGCAGCGCGACCGGAATCAGGCCGCGCTGCCAGGCAAAGCCGAGCATGATGATGTTGGCATAGACTGCATCGCCGAGCAGCCGTTCGGCGAGCGCGTTGGCATTGATGGTGTCGAGATTGTCGTTGCCAATGACTTGTCGGATCGCGCGCAGGCGGGCGGGCGAGGCGAGATCGGCGTCGCGGAAGCGGACGACGTCGCCGGTCGGCATCTCCGCGGTGTTGACCGCGGCGCGCATGCCCCGGCGATAGGTGCCGGACGCCTTAGGCGAGGAACTGACGACGAGGTCGCAGCCGATCAGCGCGTCGGCCGCGCCCTGGTCGATGCGGACCTGATGCAGCTCGTCCGGACTTGGTGCAAGGCGGATGAAGCTCAGCACGGGACCAAATTTCTGTGCAAAGCCGGTGAAATCCAGCACGGAGACGCCACGCCACTCCAGATGCGCGGCCATGCCGATCAGGGCGCCGACCGTGATCACGCCGGTGCCGCCGACGCCTGTTACCAGCAGGTCGTAGGGACGGTCGAGCGTGGCGGGAGCAGGCAGGGGAAGCGTAGCCGCGCGGCCGAGCGCATCGATTTGGCTTGCGCTCTTCTTCCGGCGGATCGCGCCTTCGACGGTCACGAAACTGGGACAGAAGCCGTTGAGGCAGGAAAAATCCTTGTTGCAGGTCGAGAGATTGATCTGGCGCTTGCGGCCGAACGGCGTCTCCTTCGGCTCGACGCTGAGGCAGTTGGACTCGACCGAGCAGTCGCCGCAGCCTTCGCAGACGAGATCGTTGATATAGGCGAAGCGCCTGGGATCGGCGGTCTGCCCGCGCTTGCGCCGGCGCCGTTTCTCGGTGGCGCAGGTCTGCTGATAGATCAGCACCGAGACGCCTGATACCTCGCGCAGCTCGCGCTGCACGGCGTCCATCTCCTCGCGCGGATGGATCGTCACGCCGATCGGCAGGTCTGCCGGCAAGAACTGCGCGGGATCATCCGACACCAGCGCGATGCGCCCGACGCCTTCGGCGCGAACGCTATGGGCGATGGCATGCACGCTGATGGGACCGTCGACCGGCTGGCCGCCGGTCATCGCCACCGCATCGTTGAACAGGATCTTGTAGGTGATGTTGGCCCTAGCGGCGATCGCCTGCCGGATCGCCATCGAGCCGGAGTGGTAGTAGGTGCCTTCGCCGAGATTCTGGAACACGTGCTTGTGGCCGGTGAAGCGTGACGACGCCGCCCAGTTGACTCCTTCGCCGCCCATCTGGATCAGCGAGGAGGTCTCGCGGTCCATCCAGCTCGCCATGAAATGGCAGCCGATGCCGGCCAGCGCCTTGGAGCCTTCCGGCACCTTCGTCGACGTGTTGTGCGGACATCCGGAGCAGAAATACGGCGTGCGCGTCGCACCACTGACGTTGATCGTGCGTGCGGCTTCAGGCATCAGCGCGACTGCGCGTGCGGCGAGATTGAGGCCTGGTAACATCGGATCGAGCCGGCGTGCGAGCACTCCAGCGAGCGCACGCGGCGACAATTCGCCGATCCAGGAGATTAGCCGCGCCCCTCGCTCGTCGTGCTTGCCGACCATGCGCTCGGGCTTTGAGCCTGGATAGTCGTAAAAATATTCCTTGAACTGGCTCTCGATGATGCCGCGCTTTTCCTCGACTACGAGGATCTCGCGCTTGCCCTTCACGAAGTCCATCGCGTCATGCAGCGCCAGCGGCCAGACCATGCCGACCTTGTAGACGTCGATCCCGATCTTGCGGCAAGCCGCTTCATCGAGGCCCATCAGCCGCAGGGCCTCCATCAAGTCGAGATGCGCCTTGCCCGTCGTGACGATGCCGTAAGTGGCGTTGGGAATATCGTAGATGTGGCGGTCGATCGGATTGGCTTTTGCAAAGGCGTAAACCGCGTGCTTCTTCGCCTCCAGCCGCTCCTCGATCTGGGGGCCCGGCAGGTCGGGCCAGCGATAGTGCAGGCCACCCGGTGGCGGCGCGAAATCGGGCGTGTTGAAGATGCGTGGCGGGCGCAGCGCGACGGATGCGCCTGACTCCACGATTTCCGAGATCGCCTTGAAGCCGACCCACATGCCGGAGAAGCGGCTCAGCGCGTAGCCATATTCGCCGAACTCCAGATATTCGCTGACGCTTGCCGGGTGCAGCGTCGGCATGAACCAGCTCATGAAGGCGACATCGGACTGGTGCGGCATCGAGGAGGAGACGCAGCCATGGTCGTCGCCGGCAACGACCAGCACGCCGCCACGCGGCGAGGAACCGTATGCATTGCCGTGCTTGAGGGCGTCGCCGGAGCGATCGACGCCTGGGCCCTTGCCGTACCAGAGCCCGAATACGCCATCGACTTCGCGATCTGCCTGCGTTTCGACCTGCTGCGAGCCGAGCACCGCGGTTGCCGCGAGGTCCTCGTTCACCGCGGGGAGAAATTCGATGCGATCCCGCTTCAGCCGCTCCTGGATGCGCCAGAGCTCGAGATCGACGCCGCCGAGCGGCGAGCCGCGATAGCCGGAGATGAAGCCGGCGGTGTTCAGCCCGGCGGCGCGGTCGCGCCGCGCCTGGTCGAGCGCGATGCGGACGATGGCCTGCGTGCCCGTGAGGAAGACGCGGCCCTCTTCGCGGTCGTAGCGGTCTGAGAGCTCGTAGCTGTCGAGTGATGGAACGGCGTCCATGGCGGACCTCGTGCGGCATCCTGCCGAATGAAGAAAGGGTATGCCGGGGAGGCTGGTAGGTCTTGCCTATTCACCCTGTCTTGATCGATAATCCGGTAAAATTTTGCGGAAGATGGCAAAATTCGGTAGAATTTACCGGATTGGGGACTCCATGATCGAAGAGCAGGACGCGCGGATTCTCGCCCATCTCCAGAAGGACGGCCGCGCCACCAACCAGCAGCTCGCCGACGAGGTCGGCATGTCCACCTCGGCGTGCTGGCGCCGGGTGCGTGCGCTGGAGGAGGCCGGCGTCATCCAGGGCTATGCCGCGCTGGTCGCGCGCGAGCAGGCGGGCTTTGCGATGTCGGCCATCCTGCATGTCTCGCTGGAGCGGCACGATGCCAAATTCGTCGACGAGTTCGTCGCGCGGGTGACCACGCGGCGCGAAGTGCTGGAGTGTTTCGCGACCACGGGCGACGCCGACTATCATTTGCGCGTCGTCGTGCAGGACATGGCGGCCTACAACAGGTTCCTCGACGAGTTCATGTTCCGCATTCCCGGCATCCGCTACGTCCGCAGCAACGTGGTGCTGAAGGAGATCAAGACGAGCGTGGCGCTGCCGTTTTGAGACGCGGGAAGTGCCGTGGTGCCGTAGGGTGGGCAGAAGCGCGCTTGCGCCGTGCCCACCATCTCGCCTCCATTACGAATGCGGTGGGCACGCTTCGCTTTGCCCACCCTACGGCACCTCTACTACCGCTGCTCCCGCACAAACCTGTTCCGCAACGTCCCCACGCCGGTGATGTCGATCTCCACCACGTCGCCGTGCCCGATGTCAGGCGAGGCGCCGTCCGTGCCCATCCAGATCACATCGCCGGGCCACAGCGTGAAGTACTTCGTCAGCTCGACCAGGAACGGCACCACACCGAAGATCATGTCGTTGGTGTAGAAGCGGTTGGTCTCCTTGCCGTTGACCCGGACGACGGTTTCCATTTTCGCCAGATTGGCCTCGGTTTCGATCCACGGGCCCATCGGCTTGAACGTGTCGGAGTTCTTCGAGCGCCACAGGCTGCGGTCGGCCTTCTGCCAGCTACGTTCGCTGACGTCGTTGCCGATGGTGTAGCCGAACACGCAATCCATCGCATTTTGCCTGGTGAGATGCTTCACCTTCTTGCCGATCACGACGACGAGCTCGCCTTCATAGTGGATCTTGTCCGTCGCAAAGGACGGGATCACGACGTCCTCGTCATGCGCGATCAGCGCGTTCTGGGCGCGGTAGCCGATCTCGGGTCTATCAGGGACGGCCGGCACCTCACCGCGCTTGTCGGCGGCTTCCTTCAGGTGCTTCAGATAGTTCAAGCCGACGCAATAGAACGTGCGCGGGATCAGCGGCAGCTCGATCCGAACCTGCGCCAGCGGATGCGTGCGCGAGGTGCGCTGCCATTCGCCAAAGGGATCGCCGTCGACCGCGATCACCTGGTCGCCCTCGACAATTCCCCAGGAGGTCTTGTCCGAGGCAGTGAATTTCAGCCAGCGCATGCTCTGTCCTCGTTGTTATTCCGCGGCATCGCGCGGCTGCACCTTCCAGGCGCCGGCCGCGGGCCGCTGCAGCCCGAGATTTTCGCGGAGTGTCTTGCCCCGATACTCCTTCTGGAACAAGCCGCGCCGTTGTAGCTCCGGCACGACGTGTTGCACGAAGTCCGCATAGGAGCCGGGCACATAGGTCGCGGCGATGACGAACCCGTCGCAGCCACGCTCGACGAACATCTCTTCCAGCCTGTCCGCGATCTCCTTGGGACCGCCGACCATGGCGTCGTGCACCTGGCCGCGGCCGGAGAAGGTGACGAAGTCGCGCGCGCTTGGATTGCTCTTGCCGGAATTCTTCAGCACGCCGTCGCGGATGCCCAGAATGCCCTGCATGCTCTTCAGCTCGTCCGTCGTCAACGGCTCGTCGAGGTCCTTGGAGGCGAAATCGTAGTTGAGCGCTTCAGCCAGCAGCGACAGCGCGTCGATCTCGAGCGGCAGCTTGTTGATCAGCGCCATCCTGTCCTCGGCCTCGGCCTTGGTCGCGGCGCAGACCGGCGTCGTCAAATTGCAAAGGCGCATCTGATCGGGATCGCGGCCAGCCTTGGCTGCCTCGTTTCGAACGGCGGCATAACCTTCCTTGGCACCGGCGAGATTGCGCGCGGCCGTGAAGATCACCTCGCCCCAATGGCCGGCAAAGCGCTGGCCGCGGCCGGATGCGCCGGCCTGGATGATGACGGGATGGCCCTGATCCGAGCGCGGCACGGTGAAGGGACCACGGGACTTGAAGGCCGCTCCCTTGTGATCGAGCCGCTTCACCTTGGCCGGATCGGCAAAGCGGCCGCTTGTCTTGTCCATGATGAGCGCGCTGTCTTCCCAGGTGTCCCAATGCCCGAGCACGACCTCCATGAATTCGTCGGCGCGGTCGTAGCGCGAATCATGTTCGGGATGGGAATCGCGGCCCATGTTGAGCGCCTCGCCGTCATTGAGCGAGGTCACAACGTTCCAGCCCGCGCGCCCCCCGGACATCAAATCGAGGGTTGCGAAGCGGCGCGCAACGTCGAACGGCTCGTAATAGGTGGTCGAGCAAGTGGCGCCGAGGCCGAGCTTGTCGGTGACCAGCCCCATCGTGGTCAGCACGATCAGCGGATCCATCTTCACGCAGCGGATGCCGTATTCGACGGTATGGGCATGATCGTTGCCGTAACGATCGGGCATCGCCAGCCGATCGTCGAAGAACGCCATGTGGAACTTGCCGGCTTCGAGGATCTTGGCGATCTCTTGATAATAGTCCGCCGACATCGAATCGTCGCGCGAGTCCGGATGCCGCCACGAGCTCGGCAAATTCGTGCAGTTCTGCGCCTGGAGGAAGCCGACCAGTACCATCTGCCGCGTCATGCTATTCTCCCAAATTCCATCACGCCAGATCGAGGACCGTGTCGAGCCGGTACTCCCCCGCCAGCGCGCGCAGTTTTTCCCAGGTCGCATCCTCGATCTCGATGCCGTCGCGCAGGCGTTGCTGCGCGCGCAATCCCTCGATCTCGCCGGGATAGTACACGCCCTTGCTGCCTTCGGAGGGGGGCGTCGATTTCAGATAGCGCGCGAATTCGGCGACCTCGCGCTTGAAATCCTTCAGCGGACGGAACGCGGCGACGTTGAACACCGCCATGAAGCATCCGTCATTGTGACGTCCGGTCGGTTCGACGCCGAAGCCGAGGCCGGTCAGCAGGCCGCAAAGCACCTCGACCATCGCGGCGAGACCGCTGCCCTTGTAGCCCTCGGTGCCGCCGAGCGGCAGCAGCGCGCCGCCCTTGCGATATTGCGTGGGGTCGGTGGTGTGCCGTCCCTCGGCATCGATGATCCACCCGGTCGGAATCTCCTCGCCGCGGGCGACCGCGAGCTGGATCTTGCCGGCCGCAACCGCCGAGGTCGCCATGTCGAGATAGAACGGCGCATCCAGATCGGACGGCACCGCGATCGAGATCGGGTTGGTGCCAAGCCGCGCCTCCTTGCCGCCGAACGGCGCCACGTGCTTTGGCGAGCGGCCGGAATCCGCCGTCGCAATCCCGATCATGCCTTCGCGCATCGCCATCAACGGATAGGCGGCGAGGCGGCCGACATGGCTTTGCCGGAACACGGTGCAGGCGGCGACGTTCGCCGTCTTCGCCTTCTCGATCGTCAGCGCCATCGCCTTGGCGTTGACATGGAAGCCGAACCCCCATTGGCCGTCGATCACGGTCGTGGTCGGGGATTCCTGGACGATGGTCCATTTGGCGCCGGGCACGATATGGCCGGCCTTGATGCGGTCGATGTAGGTCGGAACCGCGATCACGCCATGAGAGTCGTGGCCGGCGAGGTTGGCGTTGACGCAGCCTGTGGCCACCGCATCGGCCTCCTCCTCGGAAGCTCCGGCTGCCCGGAGCAGCGCGGCGCTGATGAGCGTGAGGCGGTCTGCCTTGACGATGGGCATGGTGTTCCCTCGGCATTGTGCCCTTAACGGGCTGCTTGTTGGGAGCCATCGTCTCAAAGCGTGGGAGCGATATCAATCTCCCGTAAACCAATACAGGGCTGCAAATTCGTAAAGAGAGCGCGCTTTTGGTCGAAGAGTCCTCCCGTGTGGCGGCATTCCCGACAGTTTGGCGCCGGCCGTTCGCAGCTCGTTCACTTTGATCGAGGGTTTGCAGCGCGCAATAACGACCACTTAGGCGGTCGCCGTTCATAACTCACCCGGGAGAAATAGGCAGAAATGCCCGGGAGCTGAGATCGTGCCGACGACCCTCGCGCGCACCTTTGCGGCGTTGAGCGCCATCAACGAGGCGATCCTCTACGCGAAATCGCCGGACGAGCTGTACCAGAAGGTCTGCGACGCCGGGTTTTCGAGCGGGGACTTCTTGGCCGTTGCCGTGTTTCTGGTGCGGCCGGACGGCCAGCGGCTGTGCTTTGCGGCCGGTTGCGGCGATGACGTTGCGCGGCTGCGTTCGCTTGAGATCACCACTGTCTCCGGCACACCCGAGGGAGCGGGTGTCGGCGGCGAGGCCTTTCGCAATCAGAAGCTGAGCATCAGCAACGATTACCTGAATGATCCTCGCTCGCTGGCGTGGCGCGAGGGCGCAGCCAAGGCCCACATCGGCGCGGCTGCGGCGCTGCCGCTGCTCTGCAACGGCAAGAGCGTCGGCGTGCTGTATGTGACCCGCAGCGAGGCCGGCTCGCTGAACGAGCAGATGGTCTCGCTGTTCGAGCGCATGTCGGCCAACATCTCCTATGCGCTGGACAATTTCGCGCGCGAGACCGCGCGGCAGACCAGCGAGCTCGCGACGCGGCGGCTCAACCGCATGTTCGGCGCGCTCAGCGCGACCAACGAAGCCATCCTGCGTGCGAAGACCGAGCGGGAATTGTATCAGCTCGTGTGCGACGCCTCGGTGCACGGCGGCAAGTCGCTGGCGACCTTCGTTCTGCTGAAGGAGCAGGACTCGCATTGGTTGAAGCCTGTCGCCGGCACCGGCGAGAATCTGGAGATCGTGGCGCGGACCCAATACTCCGTCGATCCCGAGAATCCCTATGGCCGCGGCATCTCCGGCGAGGTGTTTCGAACGCAGAAGCCCCATGTCGAACGCGATCTCGCGCGTCGCACCAGGGGAACGCCGTGGGAGCAGGCCTATCTCAGCACGGGTGTTGCCGCCTGCATCGCGGCTCCCCTGATCCGGAACGGCGAGAGCATCGGCGTCATCCTGTCCTTCCTCAGCCAGTCCTGGGCGAAGGACGAGGGCGTCGTCGCACTCATGCTGCGCATCGCCGAGAATGTCTGCTTCGCGATCGACAATTTCGACCGTGAGGCCGAGAAGGCGCGGATCGCCGAGGAGGAAGACCGCCTGGCGCGCATGTACGCGGCGCTGAGCGCGACCAATGAGGCGATCCTGCGCGCACGCTCGCGGGCCGAGCTCTTCGACCTCGTTTGCGAAGCGACGGCGAAAGGCGCCAAGTTCACCTCGGCCAACATCGCGCTCGTCGATCACGATGCCGAGCTGCTCCGCGTCGTCGCCTGCTACGGGCCGAACGCGGAGATGGTCCGCACCTTCAAGTTCTCCACCTCCGACCAGATGCCCGAGGGGCGCGGGCTGACTGGGACTGCCTTCCGGACGCGCCAGCCCTGCCTCAGCAACGACGTGCTGTCCGACGACCGGATCGCGCCCTGGGCGGCCAACGCTCGTCGGAACGGCATCGGATCCTCCGCGGCGCTGCCGCTGTTCAATGGCGACAGAGTCGAAGGCGTCTTCCTCTTCAACTCGCCGGAACGCGGCACGTTCACGCCCGAATTCGTCGAGCTGCTGCAACGGCTCCAGGCCAATGTCGCCTTCGCGCTCGAGAACTTCGATCGCGCGGACGAGAAGGCAAAGGCCGAGATGCAGCGCAACCGTCTTCGAGGCATGTTGGAGGCGCTGAGCGCGACCAACGAAGCGATCATGCGCGTGAAGTCCCGCGCCGAGTTGTTCGAGGCTGTGTGCGAGGCCGCCGTCCTCGGCGGCACGTTCACGTCTGCCACCATCGCCATGGTCGATCCGACGGGACGCCATCTCGATATCGCCGTCACCAAGGGCGAGTGCCGCAGTCACGTCGAGAACTGGCGTTTCGCCACGTCCGCCGATGAGCCCGAAGGACGGGGGCTCGCCGGCACTGCATTTCGCAGCAAGACACCTTGCGTCGCGAACGAACTCCTCACGGACGTTCGTGCGACGTATTGGCGTCGAATCGCACGGGATCAAGGCACGAAATCCGGTGGCTGCTTCCCGCTGCTCAAGAACGGCACCGATGCCGTCGGCATCCTCCTGTTCCTTTCGCCGGACGAAGGCACCTTCACGCCCGACCTCGTCCAGCTGCTCGGGCGCCTTGCGGAGAACGTCTCTTTTGCGCTCGACAATTTCGACCGGGCCGAGGAGCGGTCACGGGCCGAGGCGCAGAAGGAGCGCCTGACGCGCATGTTCGCCGCGCTGAGCGCCACCAATGAAGCGATCGTGCGGGCCAAGTCGCGCACCGAGCTGTTCGAGCTGGTGTGTCAGGCCGCGTCCACCGGCGGCAAGTTCACCTCGACGACCATTGCGCTCGCCAAGGCCGACAGCGACCAGCTCGCGATCGTCGCGGCCGCCGGGCCGTCCGCCGAGACCACGAGGAACGTTCGTCTCTCCATCGACGCCGACCGACCCGAAGGGCGCGGTATGAGCGGCACCGCGTTCCGCACCCGGCAGCCCTGTGTCAGCAACGACTATGTCAACGACAGCCGTGTGAGCGCTTTCCATGCCGTCCTGCAAGGCGACGGCGCGCGCTCCGGCGCGGCGTTCCCGCTGATCACGCACGACAAGGCCGTCGGCGTCATGATCTACATGTCGACCGAGCAGGACACTTTCACCGCCGAGTTCGTCGAGCTGCTGCAGCGTCTCGCCGACAACGTCTCCTTCGCGATGGAGAATTTCGATCGCGCGGACGAGAAGAACGAGGCTGACGAGCGGATCGAATACCTCGCCTCGCATGACAGCCTGACCGACCTGCCGAACCGCGAGACCTTCAACGGGCTGTTGCGGGAGGCGATCGACGAAGCTCAACGCCACGATCACCGTTTCGCGGTGTTGTTCATCGATCTCGACCGCTTCAAGGTCATCAACGATTCGCTCGGCCATGAGGCCGGCGACTTGCTGCTGCTCGAAGTGGGGAGCCGGCTGCGCGGTGCGCTGCGGGAAACCGACGTGGTCGCACGCCTCGGCGGCGACGAGTTCGTGGTGATCCTCGACCAGTGCGGTGAGATCGACGACGTCCAGCGCATCGCGACCGGGCTGCTCGTGGCGCTCGCCGAGCCCATGGAGCTGGCCGGTCACGAATGCCACACCACGGCCTCGATCGGCATCGCGATGTATCCGGCCAACGGCTCCGACGTCCAGACGCTGACCAAGAACGCCGACATGGCGATGTATCTCGCCAAGGAAGACGGCAAGAACGGCTATCGCTTTTTCTCCAATGAGGTGAAGACGCAGTCGATCGAGCGGCTGTCGCTCGAGAGCGCGCTGCGCCGTGGGCTGGAACGCGAGCAGTTCTCGCTGAACTACCAGCCCAAGGTGGACATGGAGACCGGCCAGATCACCGGCGTGGAAGCGCTGCTGCGCTGGACGCACCCGGATCTCGGCAGCATCTCGCCGGCGCAGTTCATTCCGCTTGCGGAAGAGACCGGGCTGATCGTGCCGATCGGCCGCTGGGTGGTCAAAGAGGCCTGCGCGCAGGCCATGGCCTGGCAGCGCCGTGGCCTGTTGCCGGTGTCGATGGCGGTCAACCTGTCGCCGCGGCAGTTTGTCGACGAACATTTGTTGCAGGACGTCGACGAGGCGCTGGCGGCCTCCGGCATGTCGCCGGTGCTGCTCCAGCTCGAGGTCACCGAGAGCATGATGATGCGCAATGTCGGTCGCGCGCTGAAGGTGCTCGACGCCATCCAGAGCCGCGGCATCCGCCTCGCCATCGACGATTTCGGCACCGGCTATTCGTCGATGTCGCTGATGAAGCATTTTCCGATCGACACCATCAAGATCGATCGCTCCTTCGTGCGCGACCTGCCGCAGGATTCGGAGGACCAGGCGATCGCGCAGGCGATCATCAGCATGGGCAAGGCGCTCGGCATGACCGTGGTCGCCGAAGGCGTCGAGAACGCCGAGCAGGAGGCGTTCCTGCGCACCCATGGCTGCGACGAGATGCAGGGCTTCCTCATCTCCAGGCCGGTGCCGGCGCGGCAGATGGCCGAGCTGCTGCGGCCGATGGAGCTGCCTGTCGCACCGCCGCTTCAGCCGGAGCCGGACCTCGCTGCGACCGAGGCCGCGGCGTTACGGTTGAAACGCGCTGTCATCTGACGGCCGCGGGTGCAGCTCGCGGACCTCGTCTTGCTTGATTTCTGGTTTGCGCGGAAAATCATCGGGCCAGGGCTGCGAGGTTTGCTCTGCGAACAGCTCCAGGAGGGCATGCGCACCTTCGGCAAAGCTTGAGCCGTCGCCGAGGCCCAGCTCACGACACCACACCTGTCGCATCGGCTCGTGCGCGTCGACCACCGCCATCGCCGGTCCCCACCACCAGGCGGGTGCGGGCGAGCGTTCGTCCTCCGGCACGGCGTGCCATAGGACGAGTTCGTCCATCACGCGCTCGAATTGCAGGCTTGCGGCCTGATGCATTCGCTCCGTGCTCCCTGGGCCGTGCCTGAAAGCAGGCCGATGCCCGGACTCGATCGTGGCCTTCGCTGTGAAGAACAGGCTCGCGCTATTGGCGGAGCCTCACATGCCGCTTCCATTGGCGGCCATAAGAGCAACATGCGGCGGTCGGGACATGCGCCGCCGCCGGCTGTGATCTCTCTTTAGCCGCTCAGGGGCCCGACCGGCAAGTCGCAATACGGGCGTCTAGCGCGTCCTGAGCGGGTGCGCTGTCTGGTGCCAGGCCCAGGCAGTCCGGATCACCGTCTTTAGATCGGAATGGCGCGGTACGAAGTTCAGCACTTTTCGCGCGGCGGAGGCATCGGCGACCAGATAGGTGGGATCGCCGGCGCGACGCGGCTTCATGGTGTGCGGCACCTCGCGCCCGGTCTCCTGCCTGATGGCGTTCAGGATCTCGCGGACCGAAAAGCCGGAGCCGGTGCCCAGATTGAAGCTGCCGCCGGCGTGTCCCGTTTCCAGGAGCTTCAGTGCTGCGACATGCGCCGCAGCGAGGTCGGTGACGTGGATGTAGTCGCGGATCGCGGTGCCGTCCGGCGTGTCGTAATCGTCGCCGAACACGGCGAAGTCGACATGGCCCTGGAGCGCCATCATGGCGCGCGGAATGAGATGCGTTTCGTTGTCACGCAACTCGCCGATGCCGCCGGCCGGGTCGGCGCCGCTGGCGTTGAAGTAGCGCAGGCAGAACGCGCCGAAGCCATAGGCTGCGCGATAATCGGCGAGCATGCGCTCGATCATCCATTTCGACGCGCCATAGGGATTGATCGGTGCGCAGGGGAAGTCCTCCGGCAGCTCCTTGGAATCGGCGTTGCCGTAGACGGCGCCGGTCGAGGAGAACACGATGCGCTGGCAGCCTGCGTTGCGCATCGCCTGCAGCAGCGACAGCGTGCCCTGGACGTTGTTGATGTAGTATTTTTGCGGGTCGGTCATGGACTCGCCGACGAGGCTTGCCGCCGCGAAATGCATCACCGCCGTGAATTTGTGGTCGGCGAAGGCGCGCGCCAGCGCGGCGCCGTCGAGCAGGTCGCCCGTCACCAGCGGGCCGGCGACGAAGCTGCGATGGCCTGTCGAGAGATTGTCATAAACGACGGGCTGATAGCCGGCGGCAGACAGTGCGCGGCAGGCATGCGAGCCAATATAGCCCGCGCCTCCTGTGACGAGGACGGTCGGTCGGTCGATCATGTCGTCTTCTACTCTTCTCTCAGCGATTGGAAGGCCGTTTGCGGCTGAAGAGAAGATAGAGCGCGCGAGGGTTGGTGGTCAAATAGCGCCAGAGCAGGCGGCGCGGCTCGAGCCATGTGCGCCAGGCCCATTCGAGGCCGATCTTCTGCATCCATTGCGGCGCGCGGGACCGGCTGCCCGATAAAAAGTTGAACAAGCCGCCGGATGTCTTGATAACGCCAACATTGGTCAGCAGTGGCGTGTATTCCTCGACGAATGCCTGCTCATTGGGCACGCCGAGCGCGACCCAGAGATAATCCGGGGCAAGCGCGTTGATCTCCTCGACTTTCGCGCGCAGGGCGTCGCCGCGGAAATATCCGTGGCTGTGCCCCACGATCTTGAGGTTCGGATACAGCCGCTGGACATTCGCGACCGCCGCGGCGTTCTCTTCCTCGCTGGCGCCGAACATGTAGAAGGTGCGGCCGACGGCCTCGGCCTTGCGCGCGACCACGTGGAACAAATCGGTGGTCGCGACGCGCTCCGGCAGCGGAAACCAGGATTGCAGCTTTGACGCCGCCACCAGCGGCTGGCCGTCGGCATTGATCAAATCGGCGGCGCGGAACAGGCGCTCGGTCTGCGGCTCGGTCGAGCAGCGCGCCAGCACCTCGCCATTGGCCGAGGTCAGGTACAGCGGACGGCCGATGCGATGTCTGGGATCGGTTGCCTCGATCATGAAATCGGCGGTGGCTTCCAGGTCGAGCGCGGCCATGCGAAGGCCGCCGACGGTGGTCCGCGGCACGTCGGCGGTTGCGGCCCGGCCGTCCAGATTGACGCGGCGCTCAAGCATATTGTCTGCCTCGCTGGCGCGCTTGAGTTGCGGGGGTGAGCTCGTCGAGCACAACGCCGACGAGCTTGCGCTCGGCGCGGCCGAGCGTGTTCAGGATTTCTTCCAGGCCGTCGTTGATGTCGAGGCTGGTCGGCAGCACCGCTACCAGCGCGTCGGTGTCGTCGAGCAGCTTGCGGGTGGCTGCACCAAGCGGCGTCACGGGGCCGTCGAGGATCACGAGATCGTAGCCGCCGGCGGCGCGAGCCTGCTCGATGGCCTTGCGCATGGCCTCAGTCGCCTTGCCGGCATCGCCGGCGGCGGCCGGCAGCACCGAGATGCCGTTGACCGTCTTGATCTCGCGCGAGGCCTTGCTGCCGATCGAGAGCCAGCCGAGCCGGCTCGGCTCGCTCTTGCCGGGGCGGCTCACCTTGTTCGAGAGCGAGTGTGCCTGATGGTCGGCATCGATCATCAGTACGCGGGCGCCGTCGCGCGCGGCCGCGAGTGCGAAATTCAGCGCGGTCACGCTGCGCCCGGTGGTCTCGCCGGCGCCGACGAGCGCGATGACCGGCATGGCCTTGCCGACGGCGCGCCGGGCCACAGCGATGCGCATGTCGCGCCAGGCGTTGAGCAGCGTCGTCAGCGGAAAGCCGGGGCGCAGCGTCGGCCAGCCCAGCCGGGTCAGATCGACGCCACCGCCGGTGGCGAGGATGGCGCCGAGCGTGTGAATGACGTCGGCCTCCTGGAGGCGCGCGATCAGCGGCTTTCCGATCAGCGTGTTTTCGTCCATCTCAGGCTGCAGCGATGGCGCGGCCAGCTCCGGTAGTGATTGCGCAACCTCCGGAGCTCGCGGAGCCGGCTGCGGCTGGGCTACGTCCGGTGTCTGCGACACCTCCGGCGCTCGCGGAGCCCGCGGTGCCGGCGTGCGCTCACGACGGGCTGGTGTGGGCGCCGCCGGCGCGGTCGCGCCAGTGGACAGCAGCTCGGCCGCGACGAACCAGCTTGCAGCAGCGAGCGCGCCGAAGACGAAGCCGATCATGGCAAACATGCTCATCGCCGGCGGGAACGAGCGCCGCTGCGGCACGGTGGCTTCGCCGATGACGCGGGCCGCCGAGGTGTTCAGGGTCTCCTGCTCCTCGGTCTCGCGCGAACGCTTGAGGAAGGACTGATAGACGTCGCGGCTGGCATCGGCCTCGCGTTCGAGCTCGCGCAGGCGCACGGCGGCCTGGCTGAGCTGGACGCTCTGCCGCTTCTGCGCTTCCAGCGCCCGGTTGAGCGAGGCTTCAAAGTCGCGGGCGCGCGTCAGATCGTTCTTGGCGGACTGTGCGAAGCGATCGATCTCTTCGTTGATGGTGCGCTTGAGATCCTCGACCTGCTTCTCGGTCTGGCGCAGCGCCGGATGCCGCGGGCCGAGCTCGCCGGCCTGCTCCGCATATTTCTTGCGGGCATCGGCATATTGCGCGCGCAAATTCGCGATGGTCGGCGACTGCAGCGCTTCCGAATTCGCACCGGCATCGGCAGCGGTGCGCCGGCTGGCCTCGATCTGGTCGAGCCGCGCCTGTGCGTCCATCGTCGCGGCGCGGGCCGCGGAAAGCCGCTGGTTGCTGGCGGAGAGCTGCTGGTCGCTGATCAGCGCGTCCTGGGTGCCGACGAAATTGTTCTGGGCCTTGTAGGTGGCGAGCGCGGTTTCGGCACTGCGCAGCCGCTCGCGCAGCTCCTTGAGGCGGCCGGAGAGATCGTTGGTGGCGCGTCGCGCGGCCGAAGCCTGCGAGTTGCGGGATTCGGCGAGGTAGGCGCTGGTCAGCGTGTTGGCGAGCATCGCCGCCTTCGCCGGGTCGGTCGACCAGACCTCGATGTCGACGATGAAGCTCTTCTCGGTCTTGCGGACCGTGATGTGCCTATTCAGCGCATCGAGCGCCGCGAGCTGCACTTCCTTCGTCTCCGCGGCAGAGGGCGCGCGGGGCTGAAGGCCGATCAGGCCGAGCAGCGACGACATCAGGCTCCTGGCCTCACCGCCGCCGCCGAATTCCGGATCCTTGTCGAGACCAGCCTGCTGGATCACCTGGAGCAGCACGCTGTTCGAGGTAATCAGGCGCGCCTGGCTCTCCACCACCATGGCCATTCCGGAGACGTCCTGCGCGCGCGGCGTGAGCTCGCGATCGACGAGCTGAAGCTCGCGCGGATCGACATAGAGCTGGGCGGTGGCGGTGTAACGGGGTGTCACGCTCTTGCCCACGGTGACGGCAAGCGTCGCGCCAAGGAGCGCGGCAGCGGCAATCGCGATCTTCCGCCGCCAAAGCAGATTGACGAGCTCCAGCGCGTTGAAACCGGTCTGAGGCCTCTGTTGCGGGGCCTCCGGTCCGGCCCGATCTATCGGCTGGTTGTAGTCAAGCATCGTCCCCAGCTTTCATTCCAACGACCGCGGGCTGAGGGGTTACTCTTCGCTTTACGCCACGCACCCGGGATATAGGTGCCCAATCAACGCAACAGGGAAAATTAACCATACTCATTGAGGGACTATTCACCGAAATGGCAAACAAAGCGTTTAAGCGCATGCCACTCTTCGACGCGTCGCGATGACGCCGAGGTCCCCCAGGGATTAACGGTTCGTTACCGCGCGCAGCGAGGCCGCCAGGCTTCGCTCGTCCTGCGATGGACCGCGCGCGTGCCATGATGGTCAGCTCTTCCGCAGAATGACGTGGTAGTCGCCGCGGCGGACGTCGATCCCGCCCGGTAGCACGGCGTTCATCACGGCGGCGGCGGCATCGACCAGAGCGGCGAACAGCGGCTTGCGCCGGCGCATCTCGGGATAGCGCGGACTCTCGACCTCGCGGCGGTAGATCATCTCGAGGCCGTTGGCCGCGGCGAATGCTTCGAGCCGCGGCAGCGTCACCAGCGGATGGAAGAAGGTCGGGAACGGCGGCTCGCCGGGCAGGCCGGCATCCTTGATGCCGCGGATATTCCGGTAGAACCAGACATGAAACCAGTGCGGCGAGTATTTGGTGACGACGCCAGAGAGCGACCGCGGATTGGGCGCGCCGATCAGGATCATTCCGCCGGGCTTGAGCGCGTCGCGGAAATTCAGGAGCGCGGCATCAACATGAGGCAGATGCTCGATCACGTTGTAGCAGATCACCAGATCGAAGGTCTCGCGCCCGAAGCTGTAGGTCTGCACGTCGCCTAGGATTGCCTCGTCCGCGTAAGTGTTGTTGCGGACCTGGTCTTCGTCGATGTCGACGACGGTGACCTTGCTGCGGTTGAGCAGCTCCGGTGGCAGGACGCTGCACGAGCCGCCGCCGGCCTCGTAGGTGGCGAGCTGGCCCTGCGGCAGCTCGCGGCGCAGCACGTCGTGGACGGCGAGCAGGCTGTCGCGGGCTTCGCCGGGGACCAGATCGTGCAGCGCCTGGGTGCGTGCAGCGGCTGCTGGGATTTGGATCGCCGTGGCTGTCGCGAAATCGATCGAGGCTGGCTTGTTCATTTTTTCTGACCGCGCTTGTTCGACTCAAATTTACAGGAAAAATCTCGCATGCCCGAAGAGCAAATCCGATGCCGCGCCGCTTCACCGGTCGCGGTGCTTACGGTCGGGTTAATGCGGGCAGGCGTTAACTACGGCATTGTCCATGTTGGGCTGTTGTCCGCGTAATGGACTGCGAATTGCACTATCACTTATGCAGGGACTTGCAGGAGAAACGCGCAAAAGCGGTTAAGTGCATGGAGGGCGGGAGATCGGCGGCGTAGCGCCGTCGCGAGCCTCGGGCCCGCCGTTCATTTTGGGACTGATCTGTCCCGCGGAGACGTGCCGTCGCAGGACAGCGCCGATTCCTGCGTGATTGACGCAGGGCTTTTTCAATACATCTCGGACATCTAGGATGCCATGACGCTGATCCCGACAGACCTTTCCGCCAGCCGGATCTCGGATGCCGTGCGCGATCCCAACCGGGAGATCGCGGCGAGCTCCCGCGTCATTGACCTGTCGGTCGGCATCGTCGTCTGTATTCCCTGCTTCCGTCGCCCGCACCATCTGCGGCTGACACTGGACTCGCTCGTGAGCCAGCGCACGCCGCGCTCCTTCGCGGTGGTCATGGTCGAGAACGACGCGGCGGCGCGCGAAAGCGCGCCGGTTGCCGCGGAGTATCTGGCGGACGGCCGGCTCCAGGGCGTTTGCCTGGTCGAGAAGCGGCAGGGCAATTGCCAGGCGATCAACGCCGCCTTCGAGACGGCCCAGGCGCTGTTTCCCGCCGCGACCCGCTTCCTGATGATCGACGACGACGAGATCGCTTCGCCCGACTGGCTCGAGCTGATGGTTCGCACCGCGGAGGCGACCGGCGCCGACGTGGTCGGCGGGCCGGTGCTGCCGGTCTTCGACGACGACAGCAAGCCCTGGCTCGCACGCCATCCCGCCTTCTGCCCCGCCTATGATTACAGCGGCGCGGTGCCGCTGATCTATGGCTGTGGCAACTGCCTGATCACGCGTGCGGCGTTCGAGCGGTTCGATCGTCCGGCCTTCGACCTGCGCTTCAATTTCCTCGGCGGCGGCGATTGCGATTTCTTCGTGCGGTGCCGCGATGCCGGCATGATCTTCCATTGGACGGCAGAGGCGGTCATCACCGAGACCGTGCCGCAAAGCCGCACCAGCCTCGGCTGGATCGCCAAGCGCGGCCTGCGTATTGGCGCCATCAATTATCGCGTGCAGTACAAGGCCGCGCATAGTGCGGGCGCGCGGGCGCGGGTGTTCGCGCAGATGTTCGGACGGTTGCCGCTGTCGCTGGTTCGCACGGCCCGTCTGCTCGCGACATCGAAGGCCGTCGTCGCCATGCATCCCGCGCTGGTCGCGCTTGGCTCCATGCTCGCAGCGTTCGGCTTCGCACCGAAGCCTTATGAAGCGTCGAAAATCGCATCTTGACGCGGGCTAGATGCCCAAGCGGGCGAGGGCGACCCTGACCGCGGCGCGGGGCAGCGATTTGAGCGAGCGCCGGCCGACCATCCCGAGATAAGCAAAGGCGTCGCGATATCGACCGAAGCGGACCGCCTGCATCGCCGAATAGGTGACGAGATGAATCTCGGCGGCCTGGCGCAGCCCGGCCGCCGTGCCCACGGGCAGTCTCGCCAGGATCAGCCCATCGTCGAACACCCGCGTGATCGCGGGGAAGAAGTCCTTCGGCGTCCGCACCGCCGCATTCATCGTGTTGGCCGTGTGCAGGCGATAGTCGAGCAGGAGCTTTGGAGCGAACTCGAACTCGCCGATAGCGGCGAGGCGGCACCAGCAATGCCAGTCCTCGCAATATCTGAGGGACGTGTCGAAGCCGCCGATGGCGCGGAACGCCTCCGCACGTGCGAGCGCGATGCCGCCATTGACGATGAAATTGCCGGCCGCGAGCCGCGCCAGCACGTCGCCGGATGGCTTGCGGCGTCCCTTCAGCAGGCCCCGCCGCCCGATCTGCCGTCCCTCGCTGTCGATCGTGTTGTAGTCGCCGTAGACGAGAACCGCGCGCGGAGCAGCGCGGGCCGCCGCCAGCAGCGCCGCGACCGCGCCGGGGCGCAGGCGGTCGTCGGCATCGAGGAAGAGCAGCCATTCGCCGCTCGCATATCGTGCGCCGAGATTGCGCGCGGCGGATACGCCGGCGGAGTCGTTGGTCATCAGGCGCAGCCGCGGGTCGCGGATGGCGCGGACGATGGCCGCGGTGGTGTCGCTCGAGCCGTCGTCGACGACGATCACTTCGGTGATCTCGCCCTGCGCCAGTGCGCTGGCGAGGGTTTCGCCGATATAGGCTGCAACGTTCTTGGCGGGAATGACGACGGACACCGATGTGGTCGAGCTAGCCGGCAGCGGGAGACGCGGCGCCGGAACGACGCGCGAGGTAGCCGGCAAATCGAGAACATCTTCGGCGGTGATCAGAGCCACGGCTCGCCTTTAAGGGTCTGTTAACCAGGGCGCATCTGCCGATTGGCATTGCGATCAATCGCAACGTTGGCCCGTCGCGAATGATACTCGCATTACGGCCAAATCGTTGTCGCGAAGGAATGCGTGCCGCTGGTTTCGTAGATTAGCGTTAAGTCGCGGGCATTAAGCCTGTCGCAAATTTGGAAGAGTGCGACAGCCGGTCCCATGCGAGAATGCGGACCTGATTGCCGCGGATGGATCTGGTGCCCGCAAAGACGTTCGAACACGACCCCGATGCCATGGTCCTCAACCTCTTCTACGAGGACAAGGACGATCGCTGGTTTCCCGGCGACCGGCATCTGCGGCGCATGGCGCGCCGGATGCTGCTCGGCGAGCCGCGCATGAGCGGGCAGCTTCGCGTGTTCCTCAATCTCTGTGCGGGGCTTGATAGGCTCGGGATCCGCTACCGCGTCAACGACTACGGCTACATCGCGCAGCATCCCGACGAGCTTGCCTGCATCATCGGCCGCACCTTCCTGCTCGACAAGTTCACGTGGAAGAATCCGATCCTGCTCGGCGTCGCCGCCCACAATCATCCGCTCGACGATCCTGATCTGTTCAAGCGGCTGCCGGTGAAGAAGGTCGTGGTGCCCGGCCCTTGGTACGTCGACATGTACCGGCCGTACTGGCCCGACACGGAAGCCTGGCCGATCGGCATCGACACGGATCTCTGGGCGCCGTCGGCGCCGACGCAAAAGACCGTCGACGTGCTGATCTACGACAAGGTCCATTGGGACCGCGAGCGCTATGCACCGGAGCTGATCGAGCCCGTCCGCGCCCGGCTTCTGAAGGAGGGCCGGTCGTTCACGGAATTGCGCTACGGCAGTTACAAGGAAGAGGACTATCAGGCCGCGCTGGCGTGTTCGCGCGCGATGATCTTCCTGTGCCAGAACGAAAGCCAGGGCATCGCCTATCAGCAGGCTCTGTCCTGCGGCGTGCCGGTGTTCGCATGGGATCCCGGCGGGCCGTGGCGGGACCCCGATTATTATCCGCACCGCGTCCAGTTCGCGCCGGTGTCGTCGGTGCCGTATTGGGACGACCGCTGCGGTGCCAAGTTCTTGGACCTCGCGGGGTTCGAGGCGGGCTGGGACAGTTTCTGGGCCGGGTGCACTGCTGATGCGTTCGATCCGCGCGGCTTCGTGCTCGACAATCTCACGCTGGAGCAGCGGGCGCTGCAATATTACGAGATCGCGCGGAGCATCGTGCGCCCGCAGGCGGCAACGCAGGCCGCGGGCCTATTGGTTGACGGATGCTTAACAAGGATGGGCTAGACCCAAAGCTTCCCCGGCTTCACCACCTGCCTTGAGCCATGGATCGAAGCATGGATCGAAGCGCCGCTGACATGACCGACGTCGAGACCCGAACGCTGGGCCACATGCTGCACGATGGGCTCGCGAGGCTGAATGCCGCGCAGGCGGCGCGCTGCCTCGTCGCGGTGGCGGCTCTGCTGCTGGTGCTGATTACGCTCGATCCGTTTCCTGACCTTCGCAACGAGGATGTGACCACGGTCGTCGGCGGGCGCATGGCGCTCACCTATATCTCCTGGGGTCTGCTGGCTGCGGTCGCAATGTTGTTCGTCGCCGCCACCGATGCGCCCGCGCTGAAGAGCCTGGTGACGCCATTGCATCTTTGCCTCGTCGGCTGGCTGTTGATCAACATCGTCTTCTCCGAGAGCCGCGGCGTTTCGATCCAGCGCTTTGCGCTGGCGGTCAGCGTGACGTCGTTCGCCGTGCTGTTGCCATTGCTGCCGCCGACACAGCGGACTTTCAACTTGTGCCTTGGCGGCGCCGCGCTCGTGCTGCTGGTGCTGTGCCATCTCGGCGTCTTCCTCGCGCCGCAATATTCGATGCACACCGCGCTCGACCTCACCGAGCCGCAGCTTGCCGGCGACTGGCGCGGCAGTTTTGGTCACAAGAACATTGCGTCGCCCGTGATGACCATCCTGGTCTATGTCGGAATTTACCTGGCCGCCGTCGGCTCGTTCGTGATGGGACCGGCGATCGCGGCGCTCGCCGGCATCTTCCTGATCTTCACCGGCGGCAAGACGTCGACGGTGCTGTGCCTTGCGATCTACGCGCTCGCCTCGCTGGTCTATGTCACGCCAGGCCTGTGGCTGAAGCGGCTCATCTGCTTCGTGCCGCTGATCGTGATGAACCTGCTGACGGTCGGCAGCGTCTTGAGCCCGGCGCTCGGGGCGCTGACGCGGCTGCTTCCGCTCGATCCCACCTTCACCGGCCGTTCCGCCATCTGGGAATTCGCGCTCGCGGCCGTCGCCGAGAAGCCGATCATCGGTCACGGCTATGCGGCGTTCTGGGACGATGTGACCGCGCGGCAGACGGCCCAGGGGTCCGAATGGGCGACGTCCGCCGCGCACAGCCACAACAGCTATCTCGACCTCGCGGTCACCATCGGCTTGCCGGGGCTGTTGCTGGTGATCCTCGTCTTCGTGCTCGCACCGCTCGGCAATTTCCAGTCGGCCCAGGCTCACAGCCGTAGCCGCGCGCTGGCAAAGCTGTTCCTCACCATATGGCTGTTCGGCTTGTATTACGGTGCCACCGAGACCTTCCTGCTCGAACGGCAGAATCCGATCTGGTTCATGTTCGCGCTTGCCGTGGCGGGCCTGCATTTCCTCGCCAGGTTCCAATGCGTCGAACAGACGGAACCGGAGCGCTGACAGCTTGTCGCAGCCGGCGCGATAGTGATGTTGGCTTAACGATAAGCCGTTACGTCACTTGTGGTCTGCGACAAACATAACCTATCTGGAAACATTCAGTAATCGCATGTCCCGCGGATGACGTTTCTCAGCGTCGAGCAATCAGATGGTCTTGTGTCCAGCACGTCGGGAATCGCTGTCGATTTCGCGCGTGATTGGCGGCAGGCCGCATCGCTCCTGAGCGCCGGGCATCGCACCGCATTCCAGCACGGTTACTGGCTCGGCGCATGGTACGAGGCGTTTCACGACTTTGCGCCGCTGATCGCATTGATCTCCGATGCCGCGACCGGCAAGGACATCGCCGTAGTGCCGATGATCAGCCACATCAGGCGCGGCATCCGCATCGTCGAATTCGCCGACCTCGGCGTCTCCGACAACAACGCGCCAATCCTGGCGCTTGATACCGCGTTGGACGCGGCGGCGACGGATGCGATCGGCAAGGCGCTGGTCGACGCGGTGCGCGCCTTGCCCGAGCGCTTCGATCTGCTGCGGCTGAAGAAGATGCCGACCCATGTCGGTGGCAAGCCGAACCCGCTGGTGTCGCTCGGACGGATCGGATCCTGCTCGCTCAACGGCAATCTCGTGCTGACGGGCGACGACTATGGAGCTTATCGGGCCTCGATCAAGCGCATGCAGATGCCGCGCTGCTGGCGGGTCTTCAGTCGTCATGCCGGCGCGCGGTTCGAGATCGCCACGGATGTCGCGCGTGCGCGCGAGCTTTTGGACGTGATGGATGTCCAGCAGCAGGCCCGCATGCGAAAGCTCGGCTCGCGCTTCGTCCTCGACGACGACGCTCATGCCCGATTCTATCGCGAGGTCGCCCGCCAGGGTATCGCGGAAGGCTATGCCGTCATCTCGGCGCTAGTCTGCGACGAGGCCGTCGTCGCCACCACGTTCGGCGTCAGGTCTGGTGCGAGCTATTTCCTCCTGCGCATCAGCCACGCCGGCGATTCATGGTCGAACTGCTCTCCGGGACTGCTCGTCGCCGAGCGCACTATGGCGGCGCTGCATGCAGAGGGCGTGCGCCGTTTCGATCTCAGCATCGGCAACCAGGACTACAAACGCCGCTTCGGCGCCGAGAAGGTCGCGTTGACCGACGTCAGCATCGCGCTGTCCTGGCGCGGCGCTCCCTATGCATGGCGCGACCATGCCGCGCAGAATCTGCGCCGCTGTCCCAGGCTCGCCGCCTTCGCCAGCCGGGCGGTACGCAAGATGCGGTGACGGAGGCCGTCCGTACCCGCGTCATCGCACTGACACAAACTCGCGATGGCGTTGTGCTTCCGGTTCTCGCGGACGTTGTGCTATCGTCGCCTCCGCTTTCCGGAGGCGACATGGAAGATCGTTCGGCGAAATATCGCGCATTCTATGCGCAGTTGATCTGTGCCGCAGCCAAGACGACGGATCCCCGTATCGAGCAGGCCTTTCGCACGGTCAGGCGCGAACCCTTCGCCGGACCCGGGCCGTGGTCGATCGCCGTCGGGGGCCATCCCTATGTCGTGACGCCCGACGATGACCCCGCCTTCCTCTATCAAAACACGCTGCTGGCGCTGGACCCGGCGCGCGGCCTCAATATCGGGATGCCCGGCGCGCACGCTTTTTGGCTCACCGGCTGCGGTGTGAAGGAAGGCGAGACGGTGATCCAGATTGGTGCCGGGAGCGGCTACTACACGGCCATTCTCGCCGAGCTCACGGGACCTTCGGGCCGTGTCCATGCCTATGAGATCGACGAACGCCTGGCGGCACTCGCGCGCGAAAATCTGAAGGACATCCCGCATGTCGAGCTGGAAGATCGCTCGGGCATCGCGTCCGATCTGCCTGCCGTGGACGTGATCTATGTCTGCGCTGGCGCGGCGCAGCCGGCCACGGAATGGCTCGATGCGCTGCGGCCCGGCGGCCGGCTGGTGTTTCCGTTGGCGCCGGAGGGCATGCTCGGTGGCATGTTGATGATCACGCGCCCGGACGAGGGCGCGGTCTGGCCGGCGAAATTCCTGAGTCGAGCCCAATTCATCGGCTGCGCGGGACTGCAGGACGCGGACGCCGCCCAACGATTAGCCGAGGCGTTCGCGAAAGGATGGGAGAGCGTGCAGTCTCTGCGTAGAGCGGCCGCTCCGGACGAGACGTGCTGGTTTGCCGGTGAGGGCTGGTGGCTCTCGACGGCTGCGGCACCCGTCCCGACGGATTCAATCAAGCCCCACGCCGACCTCACGCAGGCATGACGGACCGCTCGCGGGCGGCATTCCCGAATGAGAATGCCGCCCGCGTCGCATCAGCCATGCAGTCGTTCGTCAAGCTTAGCTGCGAGGTTCAGCCATGTAGCTCAGCCATGAAGTTTCCTGGCGGTCTCCGCGATCTGGCGCCCCTGATAGCGCGCGCCGGCGAGCTCGTTGGCGCTGGGCTGGCGGCTGCCGTCGCCGCCGGTGATCGTGGTGGCGCCGTAGGGGGCGCCGCCGGTGACCTCGTCGAGCTTCATCTGGCCGGCAAAGCCGTAATTCATGCCGACCACGACCATGCCGAAATGCAAGAGGTTCGTGATGATCGAGAACAGCGTCGTCTCCTGGCCGCCATGCTGGGTCGCGCTCGCAGTGAAGGCGCCACCGACCTTGCCGTGCAGCGCGCCCTTGGCCCAGAGCCCGCCGGCCTGGTCCAAAAAGTTCGCCATCTGCGAGGCCATGCGGCCGAAACGGGTGCCGGTGCCGACGATGATTGCGTCGTAATTGGCGAGATCCTCGATCTTGGCGACGGGGGCTGCCTGATCGACCTTGTAATAGGACGCTTTGGCGACCTCGGCCGGCACCAGCTCGGGCACGCGCTTGATGTCGACGGTGGCGCCGGCCTCGCGCGCGCCTTCGGCGACGGCGTTGGCCATCGCTTCGATGTGGCCATAGGCGGAATAATAGAGGACGAGAACTTTGGTCATGGTGGTCTCCGCTGGGATTACGTGAGGTGATTGGTTGCTTGGATCGTTACGCCGCGTCGACGAGCACGAGCTCGGAGTCTTCGAGAGCCGTGATCTTCAGCTTGTCCTCGTCGCGGATCGCGGCGCCGTCGCGGGCGTTGACGCGCACGCCGTTGATTTCGACCGCGCCCGCCGCCGGCACGAGATAAAGGTGGCGCGACTTCTGAGCTGAATACTCAGCCGTTTCGCCGGCCTTCAGTGTGGTCGCCAGCACACGCGCATCGGCGCGGATCGGCAAGGCGTCCTTGTCGTTCTCGTCGCCGCTCGCGATGGTGACGAGCTTGCCGGAGCGGTCCGCCTTCGGAAACGGCTTCGAGCCCCAGGTCGGCTGGCCCCCGCGCGCCACAGGTTCGATCCAGATCTGGAAGATCCGGGTCTTGGTCGGCTCGAGATTGTATTCGGAGTGGCGGACGCCGCTGCCAGCGCTCATCACCTGCACGTCGCCCGCTTCGGTGCGGCCCTCGTTGCCGAGGCTGTCCTGATGGGTGATCGCGCCCTCGCGCACATAGGTGATGATTTCCATGTTGGCGTGAGGATGGGCGGGAAAGCCGGTGTCCGGCGCGATCTCGTCGTCGTTCCACACCCGCAAGGCGCCGTGACCCATGTTGTTCGGGTCGTAATGGCCAGCGAAGGAGAAATGATGCTTGGCCTTGAGCCAGCCGTGATCGGCGCCGCCGAGCTTTGCGAAAGGTCTGAGTTCGATCATCTGCGTAATTCCTTGTGTAATTCCTTGGGTTGAATGGGTGGCGCCTGGATCAGGCGCCGAACCCGCCGTCGACGTTGAGCACCGTGCCGGTGACGAAGGAGGCTTCCGGGCTAGCGAGGAACACGACGCCGGCGGCGACTTCCTCGGGGCGGCCGAAGCGCTGCAGCGCGTGCTGCTTGCGCTGCGTCTCGGCGAACTCGCCGCCGTCCTTCGGGTTCATGTCGGTGTCGATCGAGCCGGGCTGCACCACGTTCACGGTGATGCCGCGCGGGCCGAGGTCGCGTGCCGCGCCCTTGGTGTAGCCGACGACGGCCGCCTTGGTGGCGACGTAGTCGGCAAGGCCCGGGAACGAGGCACGGTCGGCGAGCATGGAGCCGACGGTAACGATGCGGCCGCCTTCGCCCATCAATTGCGAGGCCGCGCGGATCGCCGCGATCACGCCGTGCACGTTGATGGAATCCTGCCGTTCAAGCGCAGCCGTATGGGCGTTCGCATCGTCGATCGCGCCGCCCGCGGCAACGCCGGCATTGTTGACGAGGATGTCGAGATGGCCGAATTCCCTGGCGACGTCGTTGACGAGCTGCGTCACGTCCTTGGCCGAGGCCTGGTCGGCCTTGAAAGCGCGAGCCTTGACGCCGCGGGCCTTGAGCTCGGTAACGACCGCCTCGGCCTTTTCGGGCGAGGCGACATAGCTGATGGCGACATCCGCGCCTTCATTGGCGAGAGCGCGGGCCGAGGCCGCGCCGATGCCGCGCGAGCCGCCGGTGACGAGGGCAACCTTGCCTGAGAGCTTCTTGGTCATTGGATTTCTCCATTCCGTGGGTTTGCGATTGACCCTTGGATAAGCCTCCGCCTGTGGTATAGAAATAGAAACTGTTGAAACGCATTGTTTCCTTAAATATCCCAATTGGACCGGCTCCCATGGCAAAACTCCCCGATTTCGAGGCGCTCGCGATTTTCGCAAAAGTCGTGGAATTACGGTCGTTTGCAGGGGCCGCGAGCGAACTTGCGATGTCCAAGGCAACGGTGTCCAAGGCGGTCACGCGGCTGGAGGAACGGCTCGGCGCCCGGCTGTTCAACCGCACCTCGCGGCGGCTGGCGCTGACCGACGCCGGGCACAAGCTCGCCGAACGCGCCACGCGTCTGCTCGTCGACGGCGAGGCGGCCGAGAACGAGGCGCTGGCGCAATCGGTGGCGCCGCGCGGCCTGGTCCGGCTCGCCGTGCCCATGACGTTCGGGATCAAGGCGGTGGCGCCGCTGCTGCCGGAGTTCTTCGAAACCTATCCGGAGGTCTCGGTCGATCTGCATCTGAGCGATGCGACCATCGATCTGATCGGCGAGGGTTTTGACATGGCGGTGCGGATCGCGCGGCTGCCGGACTCTTCGCTGATTGCGCGGCGGCTCTTCACCATGCCGCGCTTCACGGTGGCCGCGCCGTCCTATCTCAAGAAGCATGGTCGGCCGACGCATCCGATGCATCTCGCCGAACACAAATGCTTCAGCTACGCCTATCTCTCGACGCCCAATGTCTGGAACTACACCAATTCGGCAGGCGAGCAGGCGAGCGTCCGTCCGGGCGGACAGCTTCGCGTCAACAACGGTGAAGCCGTGATGCCGGCGCTGATCGCCGGTCTCGGCATCGCCGAGCTGCCCGAGTTCATCGTCGGCGAGGCGATTTCGTCCGGCGAGGTTGAGGTGATCCTGAAAGACTGGAAGCAGGCCGAAGGTGCCGTGCATCTGGTGACCCCACCCGGCGGCCCGCGCCCCGCACGCGTCGAGGCGCTCGGTGACTTTCTCGCAGCGAAGCTGCCGGGCACCTGCAAGCGGCGGCCGAAGAAGGGTGTCAACAAAGCGGGGTAGATCCCTTGGTGGGCACGGCGCGTTGCGCCTTTGCCCACCCTACGTGATCTCGCTAGTCTATCCTGCAAACGGCTATCGTAGGGTGGGCAAAGCGAAGCGTGCCCACGCCTTTGCTTGATGGGATCGCAGATGTCTCGATATCGGCGCGCACAGGGCAGCACGTTCTTCTTCACGGTCGTGCTCGCCGACCGTTCAAGCACTCTTCTCGTTGATCAAGTTGATCGCCTGAGGCGAATTTATCAGACCGTCCAGCAGCGCCGCCCGTTCGAGACGGTCGCTATCTGTATCCTGCCCGACCATGTCCATGCCATTTGGTCGCTTCCAGACCACGACGTCGATTTTTCGTCGCGTTGGAATCTGATCAAAGGCGGCTTTTCCCGAGGGTTGGAGCCGCAGGAATCCTCGGCAAGCAAGCTTCTCAAGCGTGAGAAAGGCATTTGGCAGCGCCGGTACTGGGAGCACGCCATTCGCGACGACACCGATTTGGAGCGTCACGTTGATTACATTCACATCAATCCAGTGAAGCACGGTCTCGTCAGGCGTGTGCGCGATTGGTCTTTCAGCAGCTTTCATCGCTATGTTGAGCAGGGCACCCTTCCCGTGGATTGGGGAGGGGATGTGCGGGATATCGCGGGGCAATTCGGCGAATGATGGTGGGCACGCTTCGCTTTGCCCACCCTACGGCATCTCGCCTTGTCGTTCGACTACGACACCTTCACGCCGTTGATCGCGACAATGCGCAAGGCTGGCTTCAGCGTCCCCTCCAGCTGCGTCTTCAATTCGTGCACGCGTGGGTCGTTCGAGCGTGCCGCGCAGGCGGCGTATTGATGGACCGATTGCGCCAGCGCGCGCCGCGCTTCCGGTGTTCGCGTCAATTCGGGCTTTGAAAGCCGTAGGACGATCGCTGCGAGATTCACCAGCATCTCGTCCAGGGCGACGTCGATGGTCGCAAGATTCCGCATCACTCACTCCCTCAAGAGGGCAACAGCGGGTTCACGGATGCGTTCCTGACGGGGCCGGACATGGTCAATGCTTCGTTAATGCCTTGTTCTTGCCGCGTGGCACGCTAGGCTGGCGAAACAAAAGAAAATCGGGGGCGAGGGGACCATGATGGATCGACGCGATCTCTTGCGTGCCGCTGCGGCATTGCCGCTGTTGCGGGCTGCCTTACCTGACAAGGCCTTCGCGCAAGCCTATCCGGTGCGCAACATCACCATGATCGTGCCGTTTCCGGCCGGCGGACAGGCCGATCTCGCCGCGCGCCCGGTGGCGATGGCGCTGGAGCGGATTCTCGGCAAGCCCGTCATCGTCGACAACCGCGCCGGCGGCGGCGGCGGATCGGTCGGCAATGCCGCGGCGGCGCGCGCAGAGCCCGACGGCTATACGCTGCTGATGACACTGTCCTCGCTCGCGGTGCTCCCCGAGGCCGACCGGCTGTTCGACCGCCCCGTCGCCTACGAGGTCTCGCAGTTCATGCCGATCGCGCGCGTTCTGGCCGATCCCACGCTGCTCGCGGTGCCGGCCTCGGCGCCGTGGAAGACGGCGCAGGATTTCGTCGAAGATGCGAAGAGGCGGCCGGGCCAGATCACCTACGGCTCGTCCGGTCCTTACGGGACGCTGCATGTCGCGATGGAGATGTTCGCGAGCAGCGCCGATATCAAATTGCTGCATGTTCCGTTCCGCGGCGCGGGCCCGGCGCTGACCGCGCTGCTCAGCGGCACCGTGCAGGCGATAGCAGCCGCGCCCGGCACGCTGAAGCCGCAGGTCGACGACGGCAAGCTGCGCGTGCTCGGCAATTGCGGCGCACAGCGCATCGCGAGCTTCCCCGACGTTCCGACCTTCCAGGAGCTCGGCTACAAGGACGTCGAGATGTACATCTGGGCCGGGCTCTTTGCACCGAGTGCTCTTCCTGCGCCGGTCGCGAGCCGCCTGCGCGAAGCGATGGCGCAGGTGATGACGAGCCCGGATGTGCTCAGGAGCTTCGAGGCCTCGGGCAGTCTGGCCGCCTATCAGGACGCGCCGGCATTCTCGCAATTCGTGGCGACGGACAGCGCGCGGCTGATCGCGGCGGTGAAGAAGATCGGCCGGGTGGAATAGGTTCCCGCCGCACTTTCACATTTTTTTGTTGGTTCAGAACCTGACCGCGTCTCATTGATTGAAGACAAATCAAGGGAAACGAGAAGGATCGGGACATGCGAACAGAGCGAATTGCGCTGGGTCTGGCGCTTGCAGTCAGCGGCATCGTCGCGCAGGGCGCGGCGTCAGCCCAGGACTATCGCGGCACAATGGAACAGCAGATGGCGTGCACGCCGGATGTCTGGCGCCTTTGCAGCGACCAGATTCCGGATACGAACCGCATCGTGGCCTGCCTGCAGCAGAACACGCCGCAGCTTTCGAGCGCATGCCGGGCGGTGTTCCAGTCGAACAACCAGGCTCAGCCGCAGCAGCCGGTCCCGCGCGGCCGGGCTGTGCCGCCGCCGCGCTACAACAATGCGCCGCCGCCTGTCGCCGCGCCACCACCGCCGCGACCCTATTATGATGATGACAACGACTAGCGCGTGATCCGGAAAAGTGTGATCCGATTTTCCGAACAGGTCATGCTCAAGCAATAGCCTGAAGCGCGATGACAATTCATCGCGACATCTTCGCGCCTTGGGCGCGAAGATGCGGTCGCAACCGCCTCACTCCCGGCTCGTCTGGCGCTCGCCCTTGCTGTTCGACTCTGGTCGCTGCCGGAGCGCTGTCCGCAAGAGGGCACCGAAGAGTATTGCTGCGACCGGCCAGTGGAACCAGATCTTGTGCATGCCGGTGAAAACGTTGATCAGAATCAGAAAGCCCGAAACCGTGAGGGCCACTGCAACCGGGCGGGGCAGCTTCGCCAGCCAATCCGAGACGAAGCCCATCCAATTGGATGGCTCCTGCCTGTCGCCAATCCATCGCGCGCCGGTTTCCGAATTTGCAATTGCCCGCCCCTGGGGAGCGAGGCTTTCGTCAACCGGGAAGCTCCGTCGCCCAGCGCTTTGGCCGCTCACGGACACGCGATAGCTGGTCATGGGAGCAACGTTCTTCATTGGTCGCTGGCCGAGACAATCGAAGCCAACGGACAGTTTGTTGTGCACCTGATCGTAGACGGAACTCGAGATCACGACGCCGCCGGGTTCGGCGAGCTCTTGCAGCCGCGACGCGATATTGACCCCGTCGCCATAGATGTCGGACCCGTCCACCATCACGTCGCCGAGGTTGATGCCGATGCGAAACCGCATCGGGGGCGCGTGAGTTGGCTCCGAATCCTGGTTGGAAATTTCCTGCTGAATTTCGACCGCACATTGCACGGCCTCGACGACGCTGGCGAACTCGGCGATCACAGCATCGCCCCAAGTGTTCACGATCCGGCCGTCATGACGCTCTACCAGTCCCGCAAAGGCCGCGCGGTAGCGGCGCAGCGTCTCCAACGTTCCGGTCTCGTCTGCTTCCATCAGGCGAGAATAGCCCTGCACATCAGCGCACAGGACGGTGGTCAATCGTCGTTTCACCTTGTCGTCGGTCATGGTCCATATGGTAGCCTTCCTGACCGGCAATTGCATCAGGCATCGCATCTGGCCCCAACGCGGCTCAACGACCGGTCGTCCCGTCCCGAAACCGTCATAACCGGGCAACGAATTGCGGCCAGCCAGGTGCCAAAACCGATCTGGCGCCCTCCGCGCCGCGGTTCACGAGCACAGGCCGGAGCCGCCTTAAGGCCTGTGCTCGCAGACATCGACCCATTCGGCCGCGGTCAGCTCGGCCATCCGCTCGGGCGTGATACGCACGGCGCTATGGGTCGAGCCTGCGGCCGGCACCACCACGTCGAACGCCCTCAGCGATACATCGCAATAGATCGGCAGCGGCGACTTCAGTCCGAACGGGCAGACGCCGCCGACCTCGTGGCCGGTAATCTCGGCGACCTCCTCCAGCCCCAGCATCTTCGGCTTGCCGCCGAACGCAGCCTTGACCTTCTTGTTGTCCATGCGCGAGGTGCCAGCGGCGACGATCAGGATCACGCGCTCGCCGATGCGCAACGACAGCGTCTTGGCGATCCGACCGGGCTCGACGCCATAGGCTTCGGCGGCCAGCGGCACCGTGGCCGAGCTGATCGGGGATTCGATGACGGAGATGTCGGGGGCTCTCTCGGCGAAGAAGGCGCGAACGGATTGCAGGCTCATTCCAGTCAGCTCATTCCAAACTCATGGGCGGGCGGCGATGCTTAGGCGATCGTCGGCAGTTCCGAGAGCGCGCGGACACGATGATCCGGCGCGAACCCAAGCTCGTCCATCTGGGTCCGGATCGCCTTGAACATCGTCAGCGGTGCCACGAGTTCGTTCTCGACGCAAGCCAGCGCCATCGCCTCGGGCGTCACGCGCTCGATCCAGGCGACGTTCAGCCCGAACGACTTTGCGCCCGCGACGTCCCAGGGGTTGGACGAGACGAACAGAACCTCATCCGGCCTGGTGCCGAACGCCTCGCCGATCAGGGTGTAGGCCTCTGGAGATGGCTTGAAGACCTTCTTCGCATCCACGCTGATGGTGGCATCGAGCAGACGGTCGAGCCCGGAATTGCGCACGAGCGCATTCAGCATGTCCGGACTGCCATTCGAGAGGATGGCGAGTTTTCGCGGCTTCAGCGCCGCAAGCGCGGCGGCTGCATCGGGATAGAGATCGAGATGCAGATATTTCTCTATCACCCGCTCGAACGCTTCGCCTTCATAGGCGAGGCCGAGCAGGCGCAGCGTATAGGCGAGCGAGTCGCGCGTGATGGCGCCAAAATCCTGGTAGCGCCGCATCAGTGAGCGCAACCAGGTGTATTCGAGCTGCTTGATCCGCCAAACTTGCGTGATGATCTCGCCATAGCCCGGAAAAGCATCCTCGGTGATCTCCGCCACCGACTGGATGTCGTATAGCGTTCCGTAAGCGTCGAAGACGACGGCCTTGATGCTCATGGCTCGCTCCTTTGGGACTTTGCGGTGGCGCACGGACAATACCGAAACGGCCCGGTACTCGACAAGGTCGGAACCTTCTTCAAGCAATCGTCACCCCGTCGACCTCGCGCAGCAGATTGACACTGCCGCCGGCAGGCGTTTAATTCAGGCTACGGGGATTTGCGATCTCCCCGCGAGGCGACATGCCCAAGTATCGCGTCCTGGTCACCAAGGACGCCGCATGTCTTCTTTCATCTCGATCTCATCAGAGAAATTGTCCGGTCAATTGGTGCCGCCAGCGCGCCGACCTCGTCGATGTCCGTATCGATAGGGATCGCGCGGTCTATTTGCGCACGCGACAAGACGGCGAGCACCAAGAGCTAGCGAGCACGCGCGGGCAAGTCGGGGACGACGATGACCTGGAGGACTCCATGACGACGAATACCGACCGCCGAGACTTCATCAGGGGCGTGGGGGCCGCCGCGGCATCGACCGCAATACTCGCGGGGACGCAAGCCCTTGCGCAAGCCAATCAGCCAACAGGAGCCAGGCCAATGACATACCAGCCCAAGCCGATGCCGTTCGATCCGAAATCCATTGCCGGCATCTCGGAGAAGGTGCTCGTCAGCCACTACGAGAACAACTATGTCGGTGCCGTAAAGCGACTTAACGCGATCGGAACGCAACTCGCCGAGCTCGACTTCGCGAAAGCTCCGAACTTCGTCATCAACGGCCTGAAGCGCGAGGAGCTCGTCGCGTCAAACTCGATGATCCTCCACGAAATCTATTTCGACGGGCTTGGCGGTGCCGGCAAGCCGAGCACACCACTTGCCGACGCGATCGCGCGCGATTTCGGCAGCATGGAGCGGTGGCGCGCGGAGTTCTCCGCCATGGGCAAGGCCGAAGGCGGCGGCTCCGGCTGGGTGATTCTTTCCTACTCACCGCGCGACAAGCGGCTGGTCAATCAGTGGGCCGCCGACCACACGACGACGCTGGCCGGCGGACGCCCCGTGCTGGTGCTCGACATGTATGAGCACGCCTATCACATGGATTATGGCGCGGCGGCCGCGAAGTATGTCGACATCTACATGGAAGCGATCAAATGGGACAACGCTGCAACATTGTACGATCAATACAGGCGGGAAGCTTAGACGTCGTACAAAAAATGAGCGTAGCGCTGTTGGGGACGGCGTTGTTCCTATTGTTGGTCGGAGGAAACGCGATGGCAGAAACTGTAAATTTTGACAACGCAGCAACCGGCGCAGCGCCCGAAGGCTGGACTCTGACGATGACCGGTCGTGGCCAGCCCAAATGGACGGTCGAGGTGGAGCAGACGGCGCCAAGCAAACCGAACGTCCTGAAACAATCCGGTCAGGCGACGTTTCCAGTGGCGCTCAGGAACGGTACCAGCATCCTGGACGGGTTTGTCGAGGTCAAGTTCAAGGCGATCGCAGGCTCCGAGGATCGTGCGGCCGGTATTGTCTGGCGCGCAAAGGATGCCGACAATTACTATGTCGTGCGGGCCAACGCGCTCGAAGACAATGTTGTGCTCTACAAGACGATCAAGGGTGTTCGCAGCGCGCTCGATATCGTCGGCCGGAAAGGCGGCTATGGCGTCAAGGTATCGGTGCCATCAGGTCAATGGCATTCCCTGCGTTGCGAATTCGCAGGAAAGCTGTTCAAGGTAACGTATGACGGCAAGCCGATGTTCGAGGTCGAGGACGAATCGATCAGGGACGCCGGCATGATCGGCTTGTGGACCAAGGCCGACAGTGTCACCGTATTCGACGACCTGACATACGGTGCGCTGAACTAGGTTAAAGTCGGCGTCGACCCGCTCGCGTCGGAGAAACCATGCTCGCTCGAACCCTGCTTGCGGCCACCGTCCTGTTGATGCTCGCGCACCCGGCAAGGGCGCAGGAGCCGCTCGCGACCTACAAATCCCTGAGTCCCGAGCTGGCGCTTGATCTGGCCCGGGCATCGCTTGGCGATTGCCGATCACGCGGGTACCAGGTCGCCGTCGCGGTCGTCGATCGCTTCGGGGGGACACAGGTGATCCTTCGTGACAGGTTCGCAGGTGCTCACACCGTTTCAACGGCCTCGGGCAAGGCGTGGACCGCAGCAACATTCCGTACCAGCACCACCGAACTGAATGCCGTCAGCCAACCTGGCATGATGCAGGCCGGTATCCGCAACCTCCCCGGCACGGTCATTATAGGTGGCGGATTGATTGTCGAAGCGGGCGGTTCGCTGGTCGGAGCTGTCGGTGTGTCTGGGGCGCCGGGCGGTGATGCTGACGAAGCCTGCGCCAGGGCCGGAATCGACGCCATACGCGACAAGCTGGAGTTCTAGGGCCGCCTTGCCCGCCTGAGCGTGAGGGCTTCGGCAACCGGTCGAAGCCCTCAATGCGCGGTGGCGATGAATACGCGGTTAGATTCCCAGCAGTTTTCGCGCGTTGGCCTTCAGCACCTTCGGCCGGATCTCGTCGCGGATCTCGATCTTGGCGAAGTCCGACAGCCAGCGGTCCGGCGTGATCACCGGCCAGTCCGAGCCGAACAGCATTTTGTCCTGAAGGATCGAGTTGATGTAGCGCACCAGGATCGGCGGGAAATACTTTGGCGACCAGCCCGAGAGATCGATGTAGACGTTCGGCTTGTGGGTCGCGACCGACAGCGCCTCTTCCTGCCAGGGGAAGGAGGGATGGGCGAGGATGATCTTGAGGCCGGGGAAATCTGCCGCGACGTCGTCCATGTACATCGGGTTCGAATATTTCAGCCGCATGCCCATGCCGCCGGGCATGCCCGAGCCGACGCCGGTCTGACCGGTGTGGAACAGCGCGATCGCGCCGCCATTGTTGATCTCTTCGTAGAGCGGATAGGCCATGCGGTCGTTGGCGTAGAAGCCCTGCATGGTCGGATGGAATTTGAAGCCGCGCACGCCGTATTCCTCGATCAGCTTGCGCGCCTCGCGCACGCCGAGCTTGCCCTTGTGCGGATCGATCGAGACGAACGGGATCAGGACGTCGAGATGGTCGGAGGCAATCTCCAGCATCTCCTCATTTTTATAGCGCCGGAAGCCGGTCTCGCGCTCTGCATCGACCGGGAAGATCACCGCGGCGATGTTCTTGGAGCGGTAGTAGGCCGCGGTCTCCGGCAAGGTCGGCGGATGCTTGTGCGGCGACTTGAAGTAGTCCGCCATCTGCGCCTGGAAATCGTCATAGCCGTCGTCGGGATGGGTGCCGCAGGGCTCCTCGGCGTGGGTGTGGATGTCGATGGCGACGACATCGTCGATGTTGGGCAGCTTCAGCTTCGGCATTGGTTTCCTCCCGACGGGTTGCCGAATTGATTATATGATATAACGAATTTGGCAAGGCGTTGCTGGAAGCAAAACCGCCGCCCGCGAAAGTCGTTGCTGTGCTTGGCCTCTGGGGAGCCAGATCGGGCCGATCCGGCCGCTTCTACTGTGCATGGGGTTGTTTTCCAGAATTTGCTGGCCCGGAACCGGGCAGTTAACATTGACAGCCGGTCCTCCCATGCCTTAAGAACCGCCCCGTCCCGGGCGGTCGGTCCGCCAGCGGGAAAGATCTCATTTTGCCACATTCGCGCGTGCCGAAACGGTAGTGCCGAACACGGCCTTTCGAACGTTCAGGATTCTGCCATGAAGGTCCGTAACTCGCTGAAATCGCTGCGCGGTCGCCATCGCGCCAACCGCCTGGTCCGCCGCAAGGGCCGGGTCTATGTGATCAACAAGGTGCAGCGCCGCTTCAAGGCTCGCCAGGGCTGATATTGCCCTCGCGGTCGCCTCACGCGCGCCCCGCAACACCACGGCTCACACGAGTTTGACGCCGCCTTTGCTTTGCAAGGGCGGCTTTGCGCGTCTAGACTTTGACCATGGCAGTGAGATTCCCTTTCGTACGCACCCTGTGTGTTGCCCTTGTTCTGGGTACAGCTGGCCTTACTCCAGCCCTGGCGCAGAAGGAGCTTCCGGCCCCGCCCGGCAAGGAGCAGAAGAAGCTGCCGGAGGCGCCGGCCAAGCTGCCCAAGGTTGATCGCTCCAAAAATCTCGATTTCCTGTTCGGCGCGCTGAAGGCCGCGCCCGACGAGGCCAGCGCCAAGCATGTCGAGGCGCGGATCTGGGCGATCTGGATCCAGACCCCGAGCGACACCGCATCGCTGTTGATGGCGCGGGCCAAGACCGCGGTCGACGCGCAGAAGATCGACATCGCGATCAAGCTGCTGGATTCGGTCATCAAGCTCAGGCCCGACTACATCGAGGCCTGGAACCGGCGCGCCACGCTCTACTACATGCAGAATGACTACGGCCGCTCGCTAGCCGACATCCGCGAGGTGCTGATCCGGGAGCCCCGCCATTTCGGCGCGCTCGCAGGCCTCGGCATGATCATGCAGGAGGTCGGTGACGAGAAACGTGCGCTCGAGGCCTACCGCAAGGCGCTGGCCGTCAATCCGCACCTCGAGAAGATCCCCGATCAGGTCAAGGCGCTGACCGAGAAGGTCGAAGGCCGCGACATCTAGCGGACAAGTTGATCATTTCCCGAGTGATTGCAGCGTGCGCGGATTAACCACGATCACACGTGCAGCGTTCTCAGGGGTATTGTTGAAGCGCGCGCGGGCCTACCTGCATGGCAGGAGCACGGCCATGAAGCGTTTGATCTTTGCAGGTGTATTGCTGCTCGCGTCGGGCTCGGTGAGCCTCGCCGACGGCTTGTTCTGGGTGGTCGGCAATCGCGCCACCGGCAAATGCAACATCGTAACCAGCAATCCCGTGATCATCGGCGACATCTGGTTTGGCGACGGTCCCTACAAGTCCAGGGCCGATGCCAAGCTTGCCCGTTCGACGATCCGCGCCTGCCCCGCGGTCACGCCCGACGAGGAAAAGGACGAGGACGGAACGAACTAGCCTGCACCTAGTGCAGGACGCTGCCGGCGCGCTCGACAAGGCCGTGATCGGCGGCTGCGGCGTAGGCCTTTGCAAGCTCCGTCTCGAGATGCTCGTTGATCAGGAGCAGTGCCCGCACGGCACCGCGCAGGTCGCCGTTGCAGCTTGCCACGATCTCGTCGATCGCAGTGTCGTTGGATCTGAAGCTCATCGACATTCTCCGGTTCAAATCAGGACAAATCCTGCCGGCCTTTCCCGCATCCCCTGGGGCTTGCGAGGAGGATCGGCGCCCACCCGCGCCTAAATGGCGGAACCGACCGTGGCGATTATATGGAAACCGCGATGACGACTGCATGAAGCTGGCCCGAGGCTTGCGCGTTGCGTGGAACGCCATTGATTTTGTTGTGTTTTTCCTACTGAAATTATGCACATATCCACAGCCCCGGCATTTCAGGTGGAGCGCCGGGTCCCACGGAGCGAAACTGCCGCCCGCAAGTCTCGTAACTGCCAGGTGCCCTGGATCGCCCGGATTCCCTTCATGATCGTGATGTCAGTCGTGACCGCGCTGGTTCTGCTGGCGCTGGCCACGCAGGCCGGCGTCCTGGCCGTGCAACGCGCCTTTCCGCCTCAGGGCCGGATGGTCGAGGTCGACGGTGCTGTGCTTCACGTCGTCGATATTGGTCCGCGCGGTTCAGGCATGCCGATCGTGATGCTGCACGGCGCGAGCTCCAATCTCGAAGCGATGCGGCGTCCGCTCGGCGACCTCCTCGCCAAAGACCATCGCGTCATTTTGATCGACCGTCCCGGCCACGGCTGGAGCACGCGGATGCGGCGGCAGGATTCGACGCCGCAGATCCAGGCCCGGATGATCGACGAGGCGCTTCGTAAGCTCGGGATCGATCGCGCGGTCTTCGTCGTGCATTCCTGGAGCGGTGCGCTCGGCGCGCGGATCGCGCTCGATCATCCCGGTCGCGTCGCGGGTCTCGTCATGCTGGCGCCGGTGACCCATCCCTGGCGCGGCGGCGTCGGCCGCTACAACGAGATCATCGCAACGCCGGTGATCGGCCCGCTGCTCGCCTACACCATCACGCTGCCGATGGGGTATTTCGTCGCCGAGGCCGGCGCGCGCAGCGTCTTCCTGCCGCAAATCATGCCGGACGGCTTCGTGCAGGACTCCGCGACGCCGCTCTTGCTGCGCCCGCGCGAGTTCATCGCCAACGCCTATGACCTGGTGACGCTGAAGGAAGCTGTGACGGCGCAGGCTGCGCGCTATGGCGAGATCAAGGCGCCGGTCACGATCATCGCCGGCGAGCCCGACAAGACGGTGAAGACCGACATCCACGCGCGTCCCTTCGCCGCGATGGTGCCGGGTGCAAAGCTGATCGTGCTGCCCGATCTCGGCCACATGGTGCAGAACGCTGTGCCGGATCTGGTGAAGACGGAGATCGAGACGATGATCGGGAAAATCGTCCCGGCGCAGGCGGCCGCCGATTAAAGCGTTTTCGAGCGAAGTGGATACTGGTTCGCGTGAAGAAAACGCGCCAAAACAAGAAGCCCGAGCTTCGGTTATGATTCAATCAGAACCGAAGCTCGGGCGACCGCCGTTCACGCGCTTACTGCTTGATTTTCCCGTCCTTGTCGAACTGGGAGACGTAGGACCAGAGATTGTTGATCTCGTTCTCGTTCTTGACGCCGGCGAACGCCATCTTGGTGCCGGGGATCTTGGCCTTGGGGTCCTTGATGTATTCCTTGAACGTGGCTTCGTCCCAGGTGATGCCGGAATTCTTATTCGCATCCGAATAATTGTAGTCCGGCGCGGTGCCTGACTTGCGGCCGTTGAGGCCGTTGAGCTCGGGGCCGACCTTGTTCTTGGCGCCTTCGCCGATGGCATGGCAGGCTAGGCATTTGTTGAACGACGATTTGCCGGCCGCAACATCCTGCGCCATCGCGGCGGGTGCGGCGGCAGTCATGGTGAGGATCATCAGTGCGCCAAAAGTCAGTTTTGTCATCGGGTGCTCTTCGTCTCTTCCCTGGTGGGTCTAGGCTGGTCGGTCTTGCCTGGTCGGCAAACGACGGACCCGCCGGTTTTGGCAGGCCCGCCCGGCTTGGACAAGCCGCGAAACCATGACAGGTTTCATGCTGTCCTACTTGTCCCAGAGCGAACTCGCCGGAGATCGCCGCTCCGACTTTCGGATGGCCTACCCAAACAGGCGCGGACGTGGTTGATTTGCCGCGACAATTTGATCGTGGGCTGCGAGTCGGAAGGATATGTTATGGCCATCTTGATGCCCGCGAGCGACCAGGCCGTGCTGGCGCGCCGCGCTGAGATCGTGGCTGCATTGCGCGCAATCGTGCCCGGCGAGGGCGTGATCGACAGCGCCTCCGAGATGCGGGCCTACGAATCCGACGGGCTGACGGCCTATCGGCAGCCGCCGATGGTCGTGGTGCTGCCCGACACCACCGAGCAGGTCTCGCTCGTCCTGAAATATTGTGCCGGGCAGGGGATCAAGGTGGTGCCGCGCGGCTCCGGCACTTCGCTGTCCGGGGGCGCGCTGCCGCTGGAAGATGGCGTGCTGCTCGGGCTCGGCAAGTTCAAGCGGATCCGCGAGATCGATTTCGACAACCGCGTCGTCGTCACCGAGCCGGGCGTCACCAATCTCGCCATCAGCCAGGCGGTCGCGCATGCCGGCTTCTACTATGCTCCCGATCCGTCCTCGCAGATCGCCTGCTCGATCGGCGGCAATGTCGCGGAAAATTCCGGCGGCGTGCACTGCCTGAAATACGGCATGACCACCAACAACGTGCTCGGTTGCGAGATCGTGCTGATGAGCGGCGAGATCCTGCGCATCGGCGGCAAGTCGGCGGAGAACACCGGCTACGACCTGATGGGCGTCATCACCGGCTCGGAAGGGCTGCTCGGGGTCATCACCGAGATCACGGTGCGCATCCTGCAAAAGCCGGAGACCGCGCGGGCGCTGATGGTCGGCTTCGCGCAGGTCGAGGCCGCCGGCGAATGCGTGGCGCGCATCATCGGCGCCGGCATCATCCCCGGCGGCATGGAGATGATGGACAAGCCGGCGATCCACGCAGCCGAGGCCTTCGTCCACGCCGGCTATCCGCTCGACGTCGAAGCGCTGCTCATCATCGAGCTCGACGGTCCCAAGATCGAGGTCGACGAGCTGATCACGCGCGTCGAGACCATTGCGAATGCCTGCGGCTCGACCACCTGCCAGATCTCGACCTCCGAGGCTGAACGCAATTTGTTCTGGGCCGGCCGCAAAGCGGCGTTTCCGGCCGTGGGCCGCATCTCGCCCGACTATCTCTGCATGGACGGTACGATCCCGCGCGGCGCGCTGCCGAAGGCGCTCGCCCGCATCCGGGAGCTCTCGGAGAAGTACCAGCTCGGCTGCGCCAACGTGTTCCACGCCGGCGACGGCAATCTGCATCCGCTGATCCTCTACGATGCCAACAAGCCCGGCGAGATCGAGCGCGCCGAGGCCTTCGGCGCCGACATCCTGCGCGCCTGCGTCGAGTTCGGCGGCGTGCTCACCGGCGAGCACGGCGTCGGCATCGAGAAGCGCGACCTGATGCCCGACATGTTCACCGAGATCGACCTCAACCAGCAGCAGCGGCTGAAATGCGCCTTCGACGCGCAGGGCCTGCTCAATCCCGGAAAGGTGTTTCCGACCCTGCACCGCTGCGCCGAGCTCGGTCGCATGCATGTGCATGCCGGGAAGGTGGCATTCCCGGACATTCCGCGGTTCTGACGGTCGGATACCCGGCATGGCGGCGACATGGGACGTTCGGATCAGTGTGACGAAAGAAGCGCCGGGCAGGCCGCCGGCGAAGTCGCGCCTGCTGTTCATCGACAATATCCGCTGGTCGATGATCATCCTCGTGCTGAGCATGCACGCAGCCGACACCTACAGTCCGTTCGGCAATTGGTACTATGTCGACCGGCGGGAGACCGGCTTCGGCACGGCCCTCTTCTTCGGCATCTATCAGAGCTTCCTCCAGGCCTTCTTCATGGCCGCGCTATTCTTCATCGCCGGCTATTTCGCTGTCGGCGCCTTCGATCGGAAAGGACTTTCGAAATTTGCGCATGATCGGCTGATCCGGCTCGGCTTGCCGACTTTGCTCTACATGTTGGTGATCGGCCCGCTGACGCAGTATTTTCTGTCATGGACTTGGGGCAAGGGCGGTTTCGGCCATCAATGGCTGACCCATCTGATGGACGGCGAATGGCTTTCCGAGACGGGACCGATGTGGTTTTGCGCGGTGCTGCTGCTGGTCTCGCTCCTCTATGGCCTGATCCGCCAGACCGGATGGCGGGAGCCCGAGGTTGCGCTGTGCGGCACGGGGATTGTTCTGTTCGTTGCGGCCATGGCGGCACTCACCTTCGCCGTTCGCATCGCCGTCCACGCCGATACCTCCGTGCTCAACGTTCACCCCGGCGATCTCCCGCAATACGCTCTCATGTTCGCAGCCGGCGCCGTCGGCTATCGCGGCAATTGGATGCTTGGGCTTGCCGAGCGCTCCTGTTTCCGCTGGGGACTGTTCGCGCTGTCGCTCTCTGCGCCGCTGTTTGCAGCGCTCGTGCTGTTCGGGGGAGGCCTGCAGGGTGACACCGCGCTCTATGCAGGCGGCTTCAACGTCGTCAGTGCCGGGAAGTGCTTGTGGGAGGCGCTGGTCTGCGTCGGCATGGGTCTCTTGATGCTGGCCGTCTACCGCCGCTATTTCGACGCGCAAGGGCCGGTCGCCAAATGGCTCTCGGACAACGCCTTCGGCGTCTACCTGATCCATCCGCCGATCCTGGTCGGCTTCGCCCTGCTTCTGCACGCACTGCCGCTCTTCGCACTCACGAAGGCGCTCCTGCTGACCATGTTGGCCGCGATCGGCAGCTTGGCCGTCTCGGCACTGATCCTGCGCAGATCGCCGCTGCGCGCGATCATATAGTCGTATGCCGCGGTCCGGATCGAACCGCGGCATACGAGCTGGTGTTTACATGAGTGCGTATTGAGCCCGTTCGCGCTTCGCCAGCAGCGGCAGGGCTTCGCCGGCGATCCAGGTCTTGAAATGTGCGCTCTCCTGATGCGCCTTGAAAGCCGCCTCGTCGCGGAACAGCTCGTAGAACAGGAACTGGGCCGGATTGTCCCTGGCGCGCGAGATCAGGAACAGCTTGACGCCGTCCTCGCGCTGCGCCTCCGGCAGGAAGCGGTCGAGGATCGCGGCGACCTTGTCGGCCTCGCCGGGCTTGGCCTGCCATTGCGCGACGACGAGCAGGCCGCCGCCGTCGACGGCGTCGCTGAGGGATTTCTGCGTGGCATAGTGGTTCATGGTCCTTGCTCCTTGCTGCTGGGCTTGAGATGACGCCGCCGCCCATGGCGAGAGATAGATCGCCAGGACGGCGCCGAAGGCCCGGATCACCGACCTGCGGCTGAACGCGCGCGGCACCGGCCGCTGATGTGTCGATCGCATGCTTGTCTCCATCGGTTGGCCTCGATCGCGATCGGTGCAAGCTTGTAGCGAGGGCCTGCCGGCTTTGGTTCGCCGCTGATCGAAGTGTCGATGTCGTGAACGCTTCGATCATGATCGAAGCGTTGCGGTCGCCCGTGCAGGATCCCCGATCGCACCTGCGATGATCGCCGGCGTCACGCCGCATTTGATTTTGGCGGCGAATTTCGCTACCGCCTTTTCCCGTGGATACGCTCAGGGTCAGAGACGCCAAAGACGTCGAAGAGGTGGTGCGCGCGGCGATTGCCAACGAGCAGCCGCTCGAGATCATCGGTCATGGCAGCAAGCGCAGCATTGGCCACACGATGGCGACCAACGCCGTGCTCGACCTCTCCGCGCTGAATGCCGTCACCTCCTACGAACCCAACGAGCTGATCGTCACGCTCCAGGCCGGCGCCCCGCTGGCCGACGTGCTGTCGCTGATCGATGCCAAGAACCAGCAATTCGCCTTCGAGCCGATGAACACCGCGCCGCTGCTCGGCACGCCGGTATCAGGCACCATCGGCGGCATGATTGCGGCCGGCCTCGCCGGTCCGCGGCGGATCAAGGCGGGCGGGGCGCGCGATCACCTGCTCGGGGCGCACGCCGTCTCCGGTTTCGGCGACAGCTTCAAGACCGGCGGCAAGGTGGTGAAGAACGTCACCGGCTACGACCTCTGCAAGCTGCTGGCGGGGTCCTGGGGCACGCTGTCGGTGATGACCGAGGTCACGCTCAAGGTGATGCCGAAGCCGGAAGCGGAGCGGACGCTGCTGCTGCGCGGGCTCGACGATGCCGCCGCCAACAAGGCGATGACCGCGGCGCTCGGCTCGCCCTTCGACGTCTCCGCCGCCGCGCATCTGCCGAAATCGGCGTTCCGGGCGAAGACCGACGGGCTTGGCGACATCGCCAGCCAGGGCGAAGCGCTGACCGTGCTGCGGCTCGAGGGCATCACGGCGTCCGCCGCGCACCGCGCAGGCTCGCTGCGCGAATTGCTGGCGCCGTTCGGCACCGCGACGCTGGTCGAGGATGCGGCCTCCGCCGCATTGTGGGCCACGATCCGCGACGTCCTGCCGTTCGCGGCCGGCGGTGCAATTGGGGCCTGGCCGGTGTGGCGGATCGTTTGTCCGCCGGCTTCCGGCGCGGCGCTCGGGACCCAGCTGGTGCGCGAGACCGGTGGCGACATCATCTACGATTGGGGCGGCGGCTTGATCTGGGCCGCGCTGCCGCCGAAGGCCGATGCGCATGCCTCGGCCGTGCGCCGGCGCGCGGATGCGGTCGGCGGGCACGCCACGCTGATCCGGGCGGCCGAGGACGTCAGGCGCGGTGTGGACGTGTTCCATCCGCAGGCGCCCGGCGTCGCCGCGCTGAGCGATCGGGTCCGCGCCAGTTTCGATCCGAAAACAATTCTCAATCGGGGCCGGCTGACGCGGGGCGCTGCGGCATGAAGACCGAATTCTCACTGGCGCAGCTCGCCGACCCCGACATCGCCGAAGCCGACAAGATCCTGCGCGCCTGCGTCCATTGCGGCTTCTGCACTGCAACCTGTCCGACCTATGTGCTGCTCGGCGACGAGCTCGATAGCCCGCGCGGCCGCATCTACTTGATCAAGGAGATGCTGGAGAAGGACCAGACCCCGACGGCCGAGGTGGTCAAGCATGTCGACCGCTGCCTGTCGTGTCTGTCCTGCATGACGACCTGCCCCTCAGGGGTGAACTACATGCATCTCGTCGACCAGGCCCGGGTCCGGATCGAGCAGCGCTATCAGCGGCCGCTGACCGAGCGGCTGTTGCGCCAGGTGCTGGCCTTTGTCCTGCCGAATCCGCAGCTCTTCCGCACCAGCATGTGGCTGGCGCGGCTCGCCCGTCCGCTTGCCGTATTCCTGCCGACGCCGCGGCCGTCGGCGACGCCCGGCCTGATTCCGCGCCTCAAGGCGATGCTGGCGCTGGCGCCGAACCGTCTGCCGTCGCCGGGCCCGCTCCCGGGCAGCGTGTTCGCGGCACTCGGCAAGAAGCGCGGCCGGGTCGCGCTGTTGCAGGGCTGTGCCCAGCAGGTGCTGGCGCCGCGCATCAACCAAGCCGCCATCAGCCTCCTCACCCGCCACGGCATCGAGGTTGTCCTGGTCCGGGACGAGCAGTGCTGCGGCGCGCTGACCCATCATCTGGGCAACGACCAGGATGCGTTGGCGCGGGCCCGCGCCAACGTCGCGGCGTGGCGAAAGGAAGCGGCTGGCGAGGGGCTCGACGCCATCCTGGTGACGGCTTCCGGCTGCGGCACGGTGATCAAGGACTACGGCTATCTGCTGCGCGAGGACACGGCGTTCGCCGCCGATGCAGCGCAGGTGTCCGCGCTCGCCAAGGACATCACCGAATACGTTGCCGGCCTCGGGCTCGCGACCACTACGCGACAGGACAACATCGTCGTCGCCTATCACTCCGCGTGTTCGTTGCAGCACGGCCAGAAAATCACGGGCCTTCCGAAAGAATTGCTTTCCAAGAATGGATTCGTGGTGAAAGATGTGCCGGAGAGCCATTTGTGTTGCGGCTCGGCGGGGACCTACAACATTCTCCAGCCCGAGCTTGCGGGCCGGTTGCGCGACCGCAAGGTGGCCAACATCGCAAGCGTCAAGCCGGACATGATTGCCGCGGGCAATATCGGCTGCATGGTGCAGATTGCCAGTGGCACGTCAGTTCCGGTCGTACACACGATTGAGCTTCTTGATTGGGCTACGGGCGGGTCGCGGCCGGCACTGAACGCGTCGAGCTGAACTTTCCTCCCGAGGTGACGGCTGAAGGCGCCCGATCGACCATTGTTCGGCGGCAACAGGAGGACCACGATGGCGAAAGCGAAGAAGAAGAAAAGCAAGAAGGCCAAAAAGGCCAAGAAGGCTGTAGCGGCGAAGAAGACCGCGAAGAGGGCAGCCAAGAAGTCCGCGAAAAAGTCTGCCAAGAAGGCTGTGAAGAAATCTGCCAAGAAGGCCGCCCCGAAGAAGGCCGCCAAGAAGGCTGCGAAGAAGTCGGCCAAGAAGGCTGCCAAGCCGGCTGCGCCGAAGAAGGCCGCAAAGAGAGCGGCACCGAAGAAGGCGAAGGCAGCTCCTGCGCCGAAGCCGTCAGCGCCGGTGGCAGCTCCGGCTCCGGAGCCCGCCGCCGAGACAAGCTGGGCGATGCCTTCGTCTTCTGCGGAGCCGACGCCGGCCGAGGAGCAAAGTTAGGCCCCAAGGTTAGGGTCCAAGTCAGGTCCAAGGTGAGGGCAAAGGCTGGGTCCGTCCCGACGACAACGACCGACAACAGGAAGGCCGCGGCGGTGACGCTGCGGCCTTTTTGCATCGTCACAATGGTCGCGGTCGGGTTGTCGTTTCTCGCGTCAGTCCGATTCGTGGTGCAGGCACCACTGCACCGGCGGCTCCCGTATTAATCCGGGCGGCTCTGCGCACTTTGGAATGCAAATAATGTGATCGAGAAGCAACACAGGCGGACAACCTTCTGTGGAATCGTCAGAACGCCCAAAAAGTCGGCAGATGCCCGTGATTTTTGCTTCACGGTTCGCATCCTCCCAGCCAGATTGTCGCGGTAACGAAATTTTGCAGTCAGGTCGTACGGCCCGGGGGGCTTCCGGGAAACCGACTGTGTGGAACTGGTGATGGGGATTGAAATGAAAAAAGTGGCTTTGTTGGCAACGGCGCTGGCAATGGTGACGGGTTCGGCTTTCGCGGCAGACATGCCGGTCAAGGCTCTGAAGGCCCCGCCGCCACCCGCCTTTGACCCCTGGGATGTCGCCTTCGGCGCCGGCATCATGAGCGATTACATCTTCCGCGGCGTCACTCAGTCTAACCACAATCCGTCGGTCGCCGCCTATTTCGAGCCGCGCTACAACGTCAACAAGGACCTCCAGCTTTACGTCGGTGCGTCCGCGGAAAGCATCTCGTTCCCGAACCGCGCCGCGGCTGAAGTCGACATCTACGGCGGTATCCGCCCGACCTTCGGCATGTTCGCCTTCGACTTCGGTATCTGGGGCTACCTTTATCCGGGTGGAAGCTGCTTCGGTTCGCAGGGCACCCTCGCCCAGGGCAATTGCGGCACCGGCCTCGACAATTCGCAGGGCGCGATCGGCCTTCCGATCAACGGCAACTTCGCCAAGAAGGACGCAAGCTTCTACGAAGTCTATGCCAAGCTGAACCTCAACATCAACGATCAGTGGGTCGTTGGTTTCAACGAGTACTATTCGCCGAACTTCCTGAACCTCGGCGCCTGGGGTAACTACGCCTCGATCACCGCCAAGTGGACCGCGCCGAGCACCACGTTCGGTGCCAGCGGCGTCGGCATGTATGTGTCGGGTGAATTCGGCCGTCAGTGGCTCGGCACCTCGGACATCTTCTACGGTATTGCCGGCGACCCGCTGTACTCCAACGGCATCAAGGAGCCGAGCTACAACACCTGGAACATCGGCGTCGGCTTCACCTACAAGGTGTTCACGCTCGATCTGCGCTACTACGACACCGACCTCTCGAAGGGTAACTGCAACGCCTTCACCAGCGACTTCTCGGCCACCAACTCCAGCCCTGGTTTCGTGACGCCGATCAATGGCGGCGCGAACGCGGCCACGGCGTTCGGCTCCAACTGGTGCAGCGCGGCCGGCGTCGCCAAGCTCTCGGTCGACCTGACGGCGATGACCAACCTGAAGTAAGTTTCTTCCCGAGACGACCTAACGAGGGCGGCAGAGCGATCTGCCGCCCTTTTGCTTTGGACTTGTGGTTTGGGCTTGGGCTCGTCTGCGAGAGCGCGCGGCCTGCATGGTTCGAGACGCGCCGCAAGGCGGCGCTCCTCGCCGTGAGGGTTGAGGATCTTGCCGCGATTACAAACCTCATCCCGAGCAGCCCGCCGGAGGCGGGCGTCTCGAAGGATGGCTGCAACGAAGGTCCTGTCGAGGTTAGCCTCAGGCCTGGTGTGCCACCTCAACTCGCCGCGGTCGGCTCCTTCTCGGCCGCCGCACCGTCCTTGCCGAGAACGTGGATCTCACCGTCCTTCACCAATGCCACCTTGCGGGTGTGGAAGGCGTCGAGCGTCGAGCGGTGGCCGATCGAGACGATGGTGGCGTGCGGCAGCTTCTCCGTCAGCAGCCGGTACAGCCGGGCCTCGGATGGTTCGTCGAGCGACGCCGTGGCCTCGTCGAGGAACAGGTAATCCGGCACGTGCAGCAGGGCGCGCGCCAGCCCCAGGCGCTGCTGCTCGCCGAGCGACAGCGTCCGGTTCCAATGGCCTTCCTCGTCGAGCCGTTTTGCCAGCCGCGGCATGCCGACCGAGTTGAGCGCTTCCGCGATCTTCTCGGGCGTGATCGTGCCATGCGCGGCGGGGTAGATCACGGCGTCGCCGAGCGGGCCGATCGGAAAATACGGCCTCTGGGGGAGCATCATCAGCCTTGCCTTCTCGGGAATGGCGATTGCCCCGGTGCCGAAGGGCCAGATGCCGGCGATGGCCCGGAACAGCGTCGACTTGCCGGAACCGGAAGGTCCCGTCACCAGCACCCGCTCCGCCGGCTCGACCATGAAGGCATCCGCGCTGACCAGGGGTTCACCGTTCGGCAGCTTCACCAGCAACTGCCCAAGCGTGATTGCCTTGCCGTTCGAGGGCGCAACGCCGATGGTCGGCTCGCGCGCCGCGATGTTGGCAGCGGAGCTGACCGACATCTCGAAGCCGTCGAGACGGGCGACGATCGCGCGCCACTCGGCCAGCGAGCGGTAGGCCGTCACGAAGAAAGACAGCGCATCCTGCACGCTGCCAAACGCCGAGCCGGTCTGCATCATGTCGCCGAGCTGGATGCGTTTGGCGAAGTAGGCCGGAGCAACTACGACGTAGGGAAAGATCGTTGCAGCCTGACCGTAGCTTGCCGTGAAGGCGGTGAGGCGCTTGGTCCGGCTCATGATCGCGTACCAGTTGGCGATGACGAAGCCGAAGCGGCGCAGGAGATGCCCTTGCTCCGCGCTCTCACCTTTCAACAGAGCGATCTGCTCGGAATTTTCGCGCACGCGGATCAGGTTGAAGCGGAAGTCAGCCTCGAACCGCTGCTGCTCGAAATTGAGGTTGATGAGCGGTGCGCCGATCCAGTGCGTCAGCCCCGTCCCCAGGATCGCGTAGACCAGCGCGCACCAGACCAGAAAACCCGGGATGACGAAATCGGTGCCGTAGATGTGCAGGGGGGCCTTGTTGGACAGACCCCAGAGGATGACGACGAACGAGGCCAGCGTCACGATCGACGACAGCAGACCGAGGCCAAGGACGAGCGTTTGCTCGACGAAGTTCTTGACGTCCTCGGTAATGCGCTGGTCCGGGTTGTCGGCCGGGTCGCCCTTGAGCTGCATGCGGTAGTGCGTGGCGCTGTCGAGCCATTCGCCGAGATAGTGTTGAGTCAGCCATCGCCGCCAGCGAATCTGGAGCCACTGGTTCAGGTAAAGCTTGTAGACGGCCAGTGCGACGTAGGTGAAAGCAAGGCCGAGGAAGATCCAGACCTCCATGACGAACTCGTTGAGATCGTAGGCCTGGAGTGCGCTGTAGAACCGGTTCTGCCATTGATTGAGCAGCACGTTGATCGCCACCAGCGTCAGCTCCATCGCGATGACGACGCCGAGCAGGCCGCGGCCGGCCCATTTGTCCTCGGACCGGAAATAGGGGATGGCGATTCGCCAGACTGTCGCGAGCGTGGCGCTGATGTTCTTCACAGAGCTCTGTCTCCTGAGGGGATGTGCACAACGCCCATGGGCCAAATGGCTGAGGCAACGGCAGCGCGCTTAGACTAAAGTCGCAAGTTCAGCAATTTGCGTTGGCTTGTCGCAGCTTGCAACCCTAGCATGGGCACAACGGCGCGGGGTGGGGGCCTCCGGGACTTCGCGGGCTTGTGAGCGGACGGGAACCGCCGCACTCGCGAGGAATTCGCGTCCAGCTCGGGGGTTATCGCTTCCAGCGTCAAGCAGGTTCGGCTGTCCACGCGGGCCGCCTGCCGCAACAGGCGTGGGGGAGGAAGACCATGTGGAATCAAGTCTATGACCCGCTGCACAGTCCAGTGCTGTCGACGATCGCTGCGGCGGTGCCTGTCGTCACACTGCTGGTCCTGATCGCGAGCGGCCGCGTCAAGGCGCATATCGCGGCCATCATCGCTGTGATCCTGACCAACCTGATCGCTATCTTTATCTTCACCATGCCGACAGGCATGTCGCTTCGCGCTTCAGCCCTCGGCGTCGTCGCCGGCTTCTTCCCGATCGGCTGGATCGTGTTGAACGTTATCTTTCTCTATCAGATCACGGTTGCAACCGGCCAATTCGAGTTATTGAAGCGCGCGGTCGGCGGCGTCACGGAGGATCGGCGCCTGCAGCTATTGCTGATTGCGTTCTCCTTTGGTGCCTTCTTTGAAGGCGCCTCTGGCTTCGGTACGCCGGTCGCCATCACGGGCTCTGTCCTGATCGGGCTTGGCTTCTCGCCGCTCGCGGCCTCCGGTCTGTCGCTGATCGCCAACACCGCGCCGGTTGCCTATGGCGCGCTGGGCACGCCGATCCAGGGCCTTGCCTCGGTCACCGGGCTTGACCCCTACATCCTCGGCGCGATGGTCGGACGGCAGTTGCCGGTCTTCTCGCTGATCGTCCCGTTCTGGGTGGTGTGGGCGTTCGCGGGCTGGAAGGGCATGAAGGACATCTGGCCGGCGATCCTCGTCACCGGCGTATCGTTTGCGATCCCGCAATTCGTGATCTCGAATTACATCAATCCCTGGATCGTCGATATCGGCGCTTCGCTGATCTCGATGGGTTGTCTAATTCTGTTCCTTAGGGTCTGGCAGCCGCAGCAGCTTTGGCTGTCGCCGGCGCTGCGAGGCAGGGACGAATCGGCCGCGACCATGGCCAAGCCGGCGTCGATGGACAGAACCCCGCTCACGCAACGCGAACTCTGGACCGCCTTGCTCCCATGGATCATCGTCTGCGTCGTCATGTTGATCTGGGGCAACGGTGCGTTCAAGAGCTGGGCGAACTCCATCTTCACCGTGAACTATCCAGTTCCGGATCTGCACAACATGATCAATAAGGTACCGCCCGTGGCGGCGAAGCCGACTCCTGAGGGCGCGGTGTTCGCATTCACCTATCTGTCGTTCACCGGCACGGGCATGCTGATCGCGGCAATCATTTCCGCGGCTTTGGCCGGTTTTTCGCCGGCGAGGATGATCGTGGAATATGGCCGTACGATTAGGCTGTGCGCGATCTCGCTGATCACGATCTCGGCGATGCTTGCCATCGGCACGCTCACCCGTCTCTCGGGTGTCGACGCAACGCTCGGCCTCGCCTTCGCCGCAACTGGCGTGCTCTATCCCTTCTTCGGCACGCTGCTCGGCTGGTTGGGCGTGGCGTTGACCGGATCGGATACCGCCTCGAACATCCTTTTCGGCAACCTTCAGAAGATCACATCCGAGCAGCTCGGGCTGTCGCCGGTCCTGATGGCCGCGGCGAACTCGTCCGGCGGCGTGATGGGCAAGATGATCGACGCGCAGTCGATCGTGGTCGCCTCCACCGCCACCAACTGGTACGGCCACGAGGGCACCATCCTGCGCTTCGTGTTCTGGCATTCGATCGTGCTCGCCTGCCTCGTCGGTGTGCTCGTGACGTTGCAGGCCTATGTCTGGCCGTTCACGGCGATGGTGCTGAAGTAGCAGGCCACGCCACGCTTCAACGCAAATCCCCGCAGGGCTTCGCCGCCTTGCGGGGATTTTTGCATCCGAAGCATGATCCGGAAAAGTGCGAAGCGGTTTTCCGAAAAGATCATGCTCAAACAACAATCTGAAGCGCGATGACGATTCGTCCCAATCTCATCGCGCTTTAGCCTCCGCGAACCTTCTCAACGGCGTCGCCGTCTTATAGAAGGTGCCGCAAATCAGCTCGGTCGAGAGGTCTCATGGTTTCGCTCAAGCAGACGATGTGTTTGGCGGTTGCAATGCTGGCGATGTCCACGCTCGCGCGTGCAGAGGACGGTTTTCCGTTCGGTACCGAGATGACGCTGGAGGCCCTGCCGCAGCCGGGCTCGAAGCGGATTCCGAACATCGAGATCGGCAACAATGGCGAAGTCGTGCTGGAGCTCTGGTGCAAGGGCGGCAAGGGCCAGTTCTCGGTCGCCGGCAATACGGTGATCTTCGTCCCCGGCCAGATCCAGGACCGTTCCTGCCCGCCAGCCAGGGCGCAGGCCGACGACGAACTCGTCGCAGCGCTGGGCAGCGTTGAGACCTGGAAGCGTCAGGGCGACGTGCTGACGCTGATCGGCCCCAAGCCGCTGCGCTTCAGGACGACGGGGAATTGAGGCGCACTCGCTGTCGTGCCCCGGCTTGACCTGGCTTGACCGCGGCACCCAGTACGCCGCGGCCTCTCGATTCAACCACAACTGTCTCGGAGTACTGGATCGCCCGGTCCCGGCTCCGCCAAGGCTGCGCCGGGCCACGAGGGTGCTCGGCCGGCGAAGCTTTAGCGAAGACGGCAAGCCGGGCGATGACGGCGAGAGTGGGTGTCTGCGCCTACTTCCACACCGACTTGTCGGCGTCCCAGCGCTGGCCCTTCAGCTCCTTGGCGAGCGCCTCGATTGAGCCGTTGTCGTCGGGCTGATCGCCTTCCTCGTCGGCCGAAGCGTCATCCGAGAGGTTGAGCTTGGCGCCGCTGCTCTCATCGGCGGTCGTGGTCGAGGGGCTGCCGATCCAAAGCATCAGTTTGTCGGTCGCGCCGGGCTTGTCGGGCGAGATGAGGCCTGCAACTTCGATCGTGTCGGTGAGCTCGAGTGCCGGAAAATCCTGGTTCGGCCGCTTGAAGACGAGCTTGAGCTTGCCGGTGGCCGGGTTGAAGCCGTGCGAGACCTGCTTTGCTGCAAGTGTCCTGCTCAGCACGCCGGCGACGGCTGAGGCGAGCTTGTCCCGGCTGATCTTGTCGCCGTCGCGCCAATCGGCCGCGGCAAAGCGGATGGTGCGGTCCATCTCGGTCATGCCCGCGGTCCAGCCCGCCGCGGTGACGCCGGGCATCGCCTTGAACTTTGCCAGCAGCGCACCGGCGCGTTCCGGATCAACCGACATGTTGATGGTCTGCTCGCCGGCGCGCAGCGCGTCGCAGCCGACGGTCAGGCTCGCCAGCGTCACCTCGACGTCCTGGCCCTTCAGGCTCTTGAGGAACTCGGTCGCCGCATCCAGCTTGATCTTGACCGCGATCGCTTCCGGCGAGACGTCGGTGAAATCCTTCGGCTGCGGCGTGATGCCGTCGTCGGAGGTCTGGTTGTCCTGGAATTCCTTCTCGCTGAGATCGGAATTGTCGGGCGAGGTGACCTCGGTCACGGCCTGGCCGATCGCGATCTGGCCGCGGAACTCGAACGTGTCGCCGGCCTGTTTGCGCAGCAGCTTGACGGTGACGGGCGCCTTCTCGCCGAGGCTCTGCGTCGTACCCGTCAGGTTCTGGCCCGCGACCTGGAGATTGACGACGAAGCGGTCCTTGCGGTCGGAATTTTTTGCGATGGGATAGCAGACGTCGAGCACGGCCGCCGTCACCGTCTTGCCCTGCCGCGTCTCCTTCAGGATCACGTCGGCATTGCCGTCCATCAGGCCGTCGATCGAGGTGAAATAGCGGGTCTCCATCCCGCCCGGCGCCGTGGCCTTCGGCGACAGCTTCATCTGGGCGGATGCGACATCGGGCGAGACGGCAAGCAGGGCCGCCAAAAGGGCTGTCGAACAAACCAGAAGCGCACGCATCGATGAATCCTCGCGCAATCGAATCGGCGCGCCACCGTAGTGGGTTTTGGCCGCCGGTTGAATTGGAAAGCAGAAGGGGCAGGGTCGGCAAAAAAGAAGGCCGCCCGGAGGCGGCCTTCGCAACATTGTAACGGAACGGAGGCTTAGAAGCCGCCCATGCCGCCGCCGCCCGGCATGGCGGGCGGAGCTTCCTTCTTCGGCGTTTCGGCGACCATGGCCTCGGTGGTCACCAGCAGGCCGGCCACGGACGAGGCGTCCTGCAGCGCGGTGCGGACCACCTTGGCGGGATCGATGATGCCCTTCTCGACCATGTCGACATAGTCCTCGTTCTGGGCGTCGAAGCCGAAGGTCTCGGACTTGTTCTCCAGGATCTTGCCGACCACGATCGAGCCTTCCACGCCCGCGTTCTCGGAGATCTGGCGGATCGGGGCTTCCAGCGCCTTCAGCACGATGTTGATGCCGGCCTGGACGTCGGCATTGGCGTTGGTGAGACGGCCCACGGCCTTCTTGGCGCGCAGCAGCGCGACGCCGCCGCCGGGGACGATGCCTTCCTGCACCGCGGCGCGGGTGGCGTTGAGCGCGTCCTCGACGCGGTCCTTCTTCTCCTTGACCTCGATCTCGGTCGCGCCGCCGACGCGGATCACCGCGACGCCGCCGGCGAGCTTGGCGAGGCGCTCCTGGAGCTTCTCACGGTCGTAGTCCGAGGTGGTCTCCTCGATCTGGGCCTTGATCTGGCCGACGCGGGCCTCGATCTCCGGCTTCTTGCCGGCGCCCTTGACGATCGTGGTGTTCTCCTTGTCGATCACGACCTTGCCGGCACGACCGAGCATCTTCACGGTGACGTTCTCGAGCTTGATGCCGAGGTCTTCGGAGATGAGCTGGCCGCCGGTGAGGATCGCGAGGTCCTCGAGCATGGCCTTGCGGCGGTCGCCGAAGCCCGGCGCCTTGACGGCGGCGACCTTGAGGCCGCCACGCAGGCGGTTGACGACCAGGGTGGCCAGCGCCTCGCCCTCGACGTCCTCGGCGATGATGACGAGCGGCTTGCCCGACTGCACCACGGCTTCCAGCACCGGCAGCATGGCCTGCAGGCCGGACAGCTTCTTCTCGTGCAGGAGGATGTAGGCGTCCTCGAGCTCGGCGGTCATCTTCTCGGCGTTGGTGACGAAGTAGGGCGACAGATAGCCGCGGTCGAACTTCATGCCCTCGACGATGTCGACCTCGGTGTCGAGCGACTTGTTCTCCTCGACGGTGATGACGCCCTCGTTGCCGACCTTCTGCATCGCCTGGGCGATCATCTTGCCGATGGCTGCATCGCCGTTGGCCGAGATGGTGCCGACCTGGGCGACCTCGGAGGAGGCGGCGACCGGCTTGGCGCGCTTCTCGATGTCCTTGATGACGGCCGTAACCGCGGTGTCGATGCCGCGCTTGAGGTCCATCGGGTTCATGCCGGCGGCAACCGCCTTGGCGCCTTCGCGCACGATGGCCTGGGCTAGCACGGTCGCGGTGGTGGTGCCGTCGCCGGCGGTGTCGTTGGTCTTGGAGGCGACTTCGCGCAGCATCTGCGCGCCCATGTTCTCGAACTTGTCCTCGAGCTCGATCTCCTTGGCGACGGTGACGCCGTCCTTGGTGATGCGGGGTGCGCCGAAGCTCTTCTCGATGACGACGTTGCGGCCCTTCGGACCGAGCGTCACCTTGACGGCGTTGGCGAGAATGTCGACGCCGCGCAGCATGCGTTCGCGCGCGTCTCCGGAAAACTTGACGTCTTTGGCAGCCATTTCTTCAATCCCTCGTGTTTCGTGACGTGTCTACTGCTTGCGGAATGACCGAATGCCCGGATCGCGCGATCCGGGCATGACATTCAGCGGCTGTTCAGGCTGACGGCCTTAGGCCATGACACCCATGATGTCCGACTCCTTCATGATCAGGAGCTCTTCGTTGTCGATCTTGACCTCGGTGCCCGACCACTTGCCGAACAGCACGCGGTCGCCGACCTTGAGATCGATAGGGATCAGCTTACCGGCCTCGTCGCGGCCGCCGGGGCCGACGGCGACGACCTCGCCCTGGGACGGCTTTTCCTTGGCGGTGTCCGGAATGATGATGCCGCCCTTGGTCTTTTCCTCGGCGTCGATACGTTTGACCACGACACGGTCATGCAGCGGACGAAATTTGGATTTAGCCATGACGTTTCCCTTTGGAGGCTCGCTTCGGAAGGAATGGAAGTGGGTAGGGGCGGCGTCCGTCCACCCTCTTGCCGAGGATCGAACGGCGCGCTTAGCAATCGGGCTTTCCGAGTGCTAATAGTGCGCCCGGAAATATGGCTTGGCCGCGATCCTGTCAAGCAAGGGTGGTTAAGCGATTGGTGAGGCGGATATAGGATCGTGTCTAGAGAAACTTATTGGTCGCGCTGGCGTATAAAGGACGTCATTGCTCCGACAGCGGTTTTGCGCTTGGCTGCAGGAGGGATGCGGTCGGGGTCTCATTTGGGGGACGGTTTGCTCGGGGGAATGTCATGATCAGTTCAGCTCACGCACGCACGGTTGCCAATCTGGCGGCCGCCTCTTGCCTGGCGCTGCTGCTTGGCGCCTGCGGCGGCGGTATGAGCCTGCCGTCCTTCTCGTCGTCTTCGCCGCCGCCCGAGGCCGAGCCCGGCACCGGCCCGGAAATGCCGGCGAGCATCCGCGCCGACGAGATCGTCGGCCGCTGGGGTCTCGCCTCGTTCCAGAACCCGGCCGACCGCGCCCGCACCGAGGCCGCGGCCCGATCGCAGTGCAAAAATCCTTACGTGATCACCGCCGGTTCCTCCGGCGGCGTGATCATGCATCTCGCCGACCAGGCGACGCCGCAGGAGCTGCGCCTGAAGGGCTCGCCCAGCGGCAAGAACTACATCGGACCGGCGGGTCCCACCCCCGGCGAGCAGGACCGCGAGATCGTCTCCTTCGACGGCCGCGTCCTGATCACCCGCTTCATCGACAAGGACGCCGCCACCCGCTACGGCAACATGGTCTACGTCCGCTGCGCGCCGAGGGCGTGATCGGGGTTCGGCTCTAACCCGCGTCATTGCGAGCGTAGCGAAGCAATCCAGACTGTCTCGGCGGAGGCAGCCTGGATTGCTTCGTCGCTTCGCTCCTCGCAATGACGAGGAACAAAAAACGCCGGCTTTCGCCGGCGTTTTGTTTTTCCGTAGTGTCGCGCCCGATCAGTCGAACAGCGCGTCGATGTCGTCCTGCGAGGCGTGGCCGACGTCGCCGGCGAGCTTGGGGCCGTTGAGGAGCTTTTCGTCGTCGCTGCGGGTGTCGGCCGGCGCGGGCACATGGGCCTTGATCGCGTCGACGCCGCCCCAGATCTCCATCATCGCATTGATGTGCTGCTCGATGAACTTCATCGTGGTCATGACCTTGCTGATGCGCTGGCCGGTCAGGTCCTGGAAGTTGCAGGCTTCGAAGATCGAGATGACGCGTTCCTGGATGTCGTCGGCGAGCCGCTTCTGCTGGTCGGCCGATTGCACCTTGGACATCGCGCTGGCCGCCTGGTCGATCGATTCGGCGGCTTCGAGAATCTGCTGGGTCGCCTGCTCGGTACCGCCGACGACCGCGCCGAGCTCGCCATTGACCTTGGCCATTTCGCCGCCGTCGAAGCTCTTGCCGTGCAGCGTCGCGATCTCGCGCTTGGTGCGGTCGATGGCGTCGTGGATGAGGTCGAGCTCGACCTTCAGCTTCTCGCACTGCTCGATCTGCGCCCGGTAGGTATCGAGCATGGTACGAGCCTCGGAGAGCTCGTGGGCAGTGGAGGCGTCGATCGCCGCCATGGCTGCGCTGCCGGACAAGGGCACAGTGCCCTTCGCCATCTGTGCGCGGATCGCACGCAGCTCCGCCATGATCTCATTATGCATCGGCGCAGCCTCCTCAATCATTTCGGGGCTGGGCATCTCGCCGACAATAGCCTCTTCGACACGAAAACGTTTGCGGTGAATAGCCATCAGGAACTCCCCCCACCTCACTCACGCGTCTTTGTAGGCAGAAGCAATTTAACACGAGGTTCACAGCGGGAACTGTTGCGCGGCCGCACGCGACGGCACGAAAAGAAGCGATTAACCATGGGCCTGCGGCGTTCATCGAAAATAAACGCTGATCGCCAAATTGCACCCTCGCTCGCGACGTGGTGAATCGAAACGGCTGATACGTTTACCAAACAAAACGGCTTTTGCTCTTTATTGACCACGTCGCGGTCGCCGATCAGCCATCGGCTCTGCACGACGCATGTGATCTAGACGAAACAGTACAGAGTACGTCGATGTTCAAGAAAATGTCTGTCGCGCTGCTCGGCAGCGCTTGCACCTTCATTGCCGGCGCGAGCAGCGCCAGCGCCTTCGACAATAGTGTGCCGAACGATCCGCCTGCGGTGCTCTACCAGCCGCAGGTGCCGCCGGCGCCGGTGCGCGTCGCCTCCAATGCGAATATGGGCGGCGGCTTCATCGAGTTCCTGTTCGGTGACGGTCCCGGCCGCGGCCCGGCCTACGCGCCGCAGCAGCCGGTCTATCAGCAGCAGCCCGGCTATTACGACCAGCGCCGCCTGCCACCGATGGGCGAGCCGCAGATGCAGGGTGGATATCAGCAAGGCGCAGGTCTCCAGCAGGAGGCGGTCGATCCGCGCCAGCGTCCGTTCGATCCGAGATTCGAGAAGCAATCCGTCGACTATAGCGGCAAGGAAACTGCCGGTACCATCGTGGTCGATACGCCGAACAAATTCCTCTATCTGGTCGAGGGCAACGGCCGGGCGATGCGCTACGGCATCGGCGTCGGCCGTCCCGGCTTCACCTGGTCTGGCGTGAAGTCGATCACGGCCAAGCGGGAATGGCCGGACTGGACGCCGCCGGCGGAAATGATCGCGCGCCGGCCCGACCTGCCCCGGCACATGGAAGGCGGCCCGGAAAATCCGCTCGGCGCGCGCGCGATGTATCTGGGCTCGACGCTCTACCGCATCCACGGCTCCAACGAGCCCTGGACCATCGGCACCAACGTCTCCTCAGGCTGCATCCGCATGCGCAACGAGGACGTCATCGACCTCTATGGCCGCGTCAATGTCGGCACCAGGGTCGTGGTGATGTGAGCGCCTGACGTTCGACATGAAAACGGCCGCCTCCCGGGCGGCCGTTTTTGTTTGCAGCGCTATCGAGCAGCCTTACGCGTAATCGCTGCCGCCATCGTCTCCGCCGCCGAAATCGCTATCGTCGTCGGCCATGTCCATATTGCCGTCGTCGTGGTCGTTGTCGTCGTAGTTCTGATCGTTGTTGTTGTCCCGGTCGTTCGACGCCTGGTCGGCGAAGCCCTGGCGGGAACCGTCGTCGCGGTCGCGGTTGGAGCCGATGTCGTTGACACCGGCATCGCGCGCAAGCGAGCCGCCGGACTGGTCGCTGCCGCCCCAGGGACTTCCACCAGCACTGCGGTCGCCGAGCGCGTTGGTGTCGCCGAAGGCCTGCTGGTGCGATCCGCCCATCATGCCGCGGATGCTGGAGAGCAGCAGCGAACCGCCGACGACGCCGGCCGCGGCCGCCGCCGCGGTGCCGAGGAACGAGCCGCCGCCACCGCCCATCGGCGGGGCGCCATAGCCCTGACCCGGAGCTTGACCCGGGCCTTGGCCGTAGGCCTGTCCATAAGGGGGCGGCGCGCCGTAGCCGGGCTGCGTCTGCTGCATGGCCTGACCAGTGTTCCAGACCGACCGCGCGTCACGCGGCGGCACGTTCGGAACCGAGCCGCGCGAGGGGCCTCCGCCGAACAGGCTATCGCGCATGGTATCGAGGAAGCCGCCGGACTGCGCCTGCTCGGGCGCATGGGCCGCTTCCAGCTCCTGGATGCGGTTATGGGCGCGCTTCAGCGCTTCGTCCTGCAACAGCGTGGTCTGCACCAGCGCGTAGACCGCGCCAGGGGCCTTGCGCAGGCCATCGGAGATCGCGGCGATCGCATCGGGATCGCGCGGTGCATTTTCCAGTTTCGAAAGCCGGTCGAAAAGCTCGTCGACGAGCTGGCGTTCCTGCGGCGTCATGATCAGTCTCCCTCGCTCAAACCAAGCGCGAGGCAGATGTAGGGTTCCATTGTGGCCCCAACAGTGCCGGCCGGATTAAATTTCGGTATGCGACAAGCTGCCCGGCGGCATGTTTTCCGCCGGTTTCACCCCAGCGTGACGCCGCTGTCGGCGAGCAGGCGCGCAAACGCGTCGCCTGAGAGATAAGCGTGCTCGCGTTCGCGGACGTCCGTCATCGGATCGAGGCCGGTGAGGATGTCGTCGACGAAGCCGGGGTGGCACATCACGAGGCCGCCATCGGGGAGGCCTTGCAGAAACTGCCGCATCAACGCGCCGAAATCGGCCTCGCGCGTAAAATCATAGGCGCCGGCAAAGCCGGGATTGAAGCTGAGGCCGGCGCTGGCCGCGCGGCGGCGGAATTGCGCGCTCAGGATATCGAGCACCATGGCTTTCGGCGAGGCCAGCCGTTGAACGAGCGGCAGGTCGCGCCCGCCCTGGCGGACCCAGGCTTTGGGCGCGGCTTCGCTGACCGCATCGACAAAGCCGTCGCGCACCTGCGGATAGAGCTGCACATGCTGATGGCCGTCGACGAAGTCAGGCGCGCGCCCGAACGCTTCCGCGAACGCCGCCAGCTGCGCCTTGACCTCGTTGCGAACGAATTCGCGGTCGAGCCGGCGGGCAAGGCCGGCGCGCAGCAGCTTCGGGAACGGCATGAACATGTCGCCGTCCAGCGGTCGGAAATGCATGGTGAGCGGCCGGAACGGCGCCGACAATGTCACGTGCAGGCCGACCGCGCAGCGCGGGCTCGCTTTCGCCGCCGTCTGGAGTGCCTCGATCTCGCTGTGCTCGATCGCCGGTCCCACCATCATCACCGAGGTGGCATTGAGACGGCCGCGTTCGATCAGGTCGCGGATGGCGCGATTGACGCCCGGGCTGATGCCGTAATCGTCGGCGCAGAGCCAGATCCGCCGCAGGCCCGCGGCCGCGCTCATTCGGCGGCCGTCCTCTTCGAGGCGTCGTCGGCCTTCCCGGTCTCGAAATGCTTTTCGCTGTGCTCGGCGACGAAGTAGATCGGGCGCGCCTTCAGCTCGGACAGGATCTTGCCGATATATTCGCCGACGATGCCGATCATGATGAGCTGCACGCCGCCGATGGTCATCAGGCCGATCACGAGCGAGGGATAGCCGGGCACCTGCTTGCCCGTGGTCCAGACCTCCCAGAGGATCGAGAGGCCGAACAGGAAGGCGCCGCCGGCGAGGATCACGCCGAGCAGGCTGGCGAAGCGCAGCGGTGCCACCGAGAACGAGGTCACCCCTTCGATCGAAAGACCGAGCAGGCGCGCGGCGCTGAAGGTCGTCACACCATGGGTGCGCGGCGCCGGCTCGTAATCGACGCGGATCTGGCGGAAGCCGATCCAGCTCGCGAGGCCCTTGAAGAAGCGGTTGCGCTCCGGCAGCTGCCTGAGCGCTGCGACCGCGCGCGGCGACAGCAGGCGGAAGTCGCCGGCGTCTTCAGGGATCTTCTGGCGCGCGCCCCAATTGATCAGCGAATAGAACCCGCGCACGGCGACGCGGCGCAGGAAGGGCTCGTTGTCGCGATGCGCCTTGGCGGTATAGACGACGTCATAGCCGTCCTCGATCCAGTGCCGCACCAGCTGCTCGACCAGCATCGGCGGATGCTGGCCGTCGCCGTCCATGAACATCACGGCGCCGAGCCGGGCATGGTCGAGGCCGGCCATCAGCGCGGCTTCCTTGCCGAAATTGCGCGACAGCGACACCACCTGAACGTCGACCGCGTCGGCCGGCAGCGACCGGGCGATCGAGAGCGTCGCGTCCGCGCTGCCGTCGTCGACATAGACGACCTCGCAGGCGAGGCGATAGCGCTGCCGCAGCGTCTTGGCGAGATCGCAGATGCGCTGATGCAGGGCGGCGAGGCCCGCCGCCTCGTTGTAGACGGGGACGACAATCGACAACCCCTTCGCAGCGGCACTGGCCGCGGTGGTCGTCATGCCGGAAACGTCAGAGCCCAGCGTCATTGATCAAGGTTCCAGAGGCGTCCATGGTTCTCAGCAGCATATGGTAGCTGCCGTTTGCTGTCGCTACGCTGAACGGACCTGAGGCTCACTGCCGCAGGAATGCCTCGAGCTTCGCGAACAGCGGGTTCTCCCGGTCGAACACATAGTCGAGCGAAACCACCGAGACGGTCTCGGCGCCATGCTCGCGCAGGAAGCTCGCCAGCGCATAGAGCTGACCCGGCGGACAGTGCAGCGTCAGCATGCCCGACGAGGTCGGCCCGCCGAACGGGGCTTCGACGCCGAAGCGCTCGTGGGCTTCGCCGAGCAGGGCCGCGTCGCATTGCTTGAAGCGGGTGCGGACCTCGCGGTATTTGTTGGCCCGCGACCGTGCCGCGATGTGATCGAGGATGACGCGCGCGGTCTCCCGCGCCTGCGGTGTCCAGTCGGCATCCCTAGAGGCGACCAGATTGGCCTGGCTGCGCAGGATCACGCCGTCGTCGAGCACCCGCAGGCCATTGGCCGCGAGCGTCGTGCCGGTCGTGGTGATGTCGACGATCAGCTCGGCGCTGCCGGCCGCCGGCGCGCCTTCGGTTGCGCCCGCGCTTTCGACGATGCGGTAATCGGTGATGCCGTGGCTCTGGAAGAAGGTGCGGGTGAGGTTGATGAACTTGGTCGCCACCCGCATCCGCATGTGATGCTGCTCGCGGAAGCCGGTGGTGACGTCGTCGAGATCGGCCATGGTGCGGACGTCGATCCACGCCTGCGGCACCGCGACGACGACGTCGGCATTACCGAAGCCGAGCCCGTCGATCAGGGACACGCGCTTGTCGGCGTCCGCGATGTTCTCGCGCACCAGGTCTTCGCCGGTGACGCCGAGATGCGCAAAGCCGCGCGACAATTGCGAAGCGATCTCGCTCGCCGAGAGATAGGCGACCTCGACATTGTCGAGGCCTGCGAGCGTGCCGCGATAGTCGCGCGCGCCGCCGGCCTTCGACAGCTTGAGCCCGGCGCGGGCGAAGAACGCCTCGGTGTTTTCCTGCAGGCGGCCCTTGGAGGGAACGGCCAGGACGAATGGCGCGCTCATGACTTAAGCTCCCACCTTGCGGCCGATCCGGGTCAGCGCGTCGACCCAGACCGAGAAGCCGACCGCGGGGATCGGTTCGGCCGATCCGAGCTGGGTCATCAGCCCGTCATAGCGGCCACCGGCCACCAGCGGCTCGGCGCCGTTGCCCCTGTGATGCAGCTCGAATTCGAAGCCGGTATAATAGTCGAGGCCGCGTCCGAACGCGGTCGAGAAGCGCGTCTGCTTCACGTCGATGCCGCGCGCGGCCATGAAGCCGACCCGGCTTTCGAACTGGTCGACGGCAGCCGTGAGGTCGAGCTTCGCGTCCGTGGTGAGCGCGCGGAGCTCGGCGACGGCATCGTCGGGATTGCCTGCGATCGACAGGAAGCGCTTGAGCACCGCGATCGCCTCGCGCGGCAGCGCGCCGCCCTTCAGCGTCGACTGCTCGAGGAAACGGTCGGCGATCTCGGCCGTGGTGCGGCCCCCGACATTGGTGGTGCCGGCGATCGACATCAGATCGGTGACGAAGGCGAGCGCCGCCTTGCGGTCGGAGCCGGCGAGCGCGGCGAGCACACCCTCATATTCGCTGCGGGTCGCGGTGGTCGCGGCCGCCAGCTTCTCCAGATCTTTTTCCAGGCTGATCTTGCGGTTGAAATCCTTGACCAGGCGGCGGCGCCACACCGGATAGAGGTCGAGCGCATCGAGCAGGGCGTTGAACAGCGCCACGTCGCCGGTGCGGATCTCGACATCGCGGACACCGAAGGCGGCGGTCGCTTCCAGCGCCAGCGCCAGCATCTCGGCGTCGGCCGCGGCGCGGTCCTGGCGGCCGAACGATTCGATGCCGGCCTGAAGAAATTCGCTGGCCTGACCGCTGCGGTAGCGGAACACCGGGCCCAGATAGCTGAACCCGGCCGCCTGGCCGGCGCGGTTCGAGGTGAGGTAGTCGCGGGCGACGGGGATGGTCAGGTCCGGGCGCAGGCAGAGCTCCTCGCCGGACAGGTCCGTCGTCAGATACAGGCTCTTGCGGATGTCCTCGCCGGAGAGGTCCAGGAACGGCTCGGCCGGTTGCAGGATCGCGGGCTCGGCCCTGACATAGCCGGCCTGCGCGAACGACAAGAGCAGCGTATCCGCCCAGGCGGCGGAGCCGGCAGCATTTGAGGTGGCAGTCGCGGTCATAACAGGGGTCCATCGTCCCGGTGGAACCGGGCAGGGCGAGGGGGAGGCGAATTGGCGCAGGCCTTAGCATGGCCCGACAGCGGTTTCGACCTCCAAAGGATCAATCGCTTAATGGCTCTGGAGGTGGGACGCAGCGATCTGTCAGAAAGTATTTCAGGTATTTTAATACCTAGACCGGGGCTTGGCTTTCACTCAGTCTGGCCAGGGAGATCTCTGGGCGCATCGCCAAGCGATGCATCGGTGGAGGCCAAGGCAAGCCCTGCGGTTTCGGACACGGCGTGATCTGCGAGCTCCTCGGCAAGCTCGAGAATTCTCTGCCTCCTGCTCGGGTCCCTTATGCCGAGAAATGCCTTGATGAGCCCGAGCTCCTCGCGCCGCCGCCTGTCCGATGCAGCATCGTCGTCCATGGCCATGTCGTCCTGCGCGACACCTCAGTGCCCGTCGCTGATTTTTGTCCCCGCATGCGACTCAATGCAGCAACCGCACGCTCAACGTCACATTGAGAAATTGAGGAGGACAGGCAAGTCGTCGCATACTCATATTGGGTATGGCGGATGACCCGTTCGCTGCTGCCTTCGCTTACAATGTGAATGTTGGTTTTGATTCATGCGCAATGCATCAGATGTTATCCGGACAGTCTCGCGGCACACGCTGGCCTATATGCTGTTTTCGATCAGCGAGCTGTTCCGGCACTACGACGAATTCGATCCGCTGGACCTACTGATCGTTCATGCAATTCTCAACGCGAACGTCATCAATGTGATGAACGATCCGTCGCTGGAGGAGAGATTCTCGAGCATTCATGCGGTCGAGCCGGATGCGATCAAGCAAGGGGTGTCCCGCGCGGCGCTCTCTCGCTTCCTCAGCCTGCCGCTCGAGACGGTTCGCCGTCGCGTGACGGGACTTAAGAGACGAAAGATTCTCGCCGAAACCAAGACCGGGCTCATCGTGACCGAGCAGAACGCATTCAGGTTTGGCAACAATCACGAACTGCAGAAGACTAATATGCTGCTGCTCACAAAACTGCTTCGCGATCTCAAGCGCGCCGGCATCAACGGGCCGGATGATCTGCGTGCCCCCAAGGGCGCAGCATCGACAAGGAAGGCGAAGTAAGCGGCAGGATATGGATCAAAGCCTTCTCGATACTGCTCACGATGGAACGCAAAGAACAGCATTAGACGGCTTGCTGTCGTTCCAGGGTCTCAAGCCATCCGCGGCTCTCCAGCTCCAATCGTACGACATCGATCATTTCGGAGAGAGTGAGAGATATGCCGGCGCATCCAGCATGCCGCTGTCGGCCGGGGCGACTGCAATCAAGCGCGCCCGGCTCAGCCTGCCGATCCTGACGCTGCTTCTGGTAAAGACCTTCCCGCGGATCGTTCGCGGTTATGATCTGGCGCACGCCATCGCCGTGGCGGTGCCGATGGACCATGTGACCTCCACCCGCATCAACGGGCAATCAATTGGTAGCTCCATACTCGTTCTCAAGGGGAGATCCGATTGCCTGGTCTATGAGCCGGCGGGGCGTTTGTGGGCTGTCGCCTATTTCAGCCTGCCCGAGCGCGAGCCCTGGTCTCAGCTGGATGACGGCTATCATTTGCTGAGCCCGGCATCGGACCTACTTGCCTCCCTGCATGGCTCGATTTCCACGACGCTTGAAACCGCGGCACACGATCCAGACTTCCTGAACGAGCCGACGTCGCGAACGGCGGCCGAACAATCCCTGTTCGTCACAATGGATGCTGCCATTCGGTCCAACGTGAATCGCGGGCCCATGCACTCCACGACGGACAGCTATCAGCGGATCGTCGCAGAGATGGAACGATTGATCCGCCACGATCTCGCGATCTGGCACAAGACGACAGAATTGGCAGAGCGGGTGGGCGTGTCCGTTCGGACCCTCCAGAGTGCGACGCAGGCCATCTGCGGCATGAGCCCTCATCGCTACAGCCGGGTCTTGCGTCTCTGGTCGGTACGGAAGCAGCTGCGCACCGGCCCGGCTCGTCGCAGTGTGAAGGCCTGCGCAATCGGCCATGGCTTCTGGCATCTGAGCGAGTTCGCGGCGAGCTACAGGGCGGCTTTCGGAGAGCTGCCGTCCGAGACCCTGCATCGGTCGAAGCGCGAGGTCATCTAAAGCGCGAACCTGTAGAGCCGCCGTGCGTGAATCGACGTTAGGTTCGCTTGGTTAGGTTAGGTGCCGTCCCAATCGCCCAGCACCGCCTGCACCAGCGCCAGCGCCGCCACCGCGGCCGTGTCGGCCCGCATGATCCGGGGTCCCAGCGCCAGCCGCAGGATTTTCGGCTGCCGCAGCAGTAGCGCCCGCTCCTCCTCGGCAAAGCCGCCTTCGGGGCCGATCAGCACGTCGATGCCAAGCCTGCCCTGGTCGTGTCCGGCTTCGCGTGCGTCTTGCAGGCTCTGAACGGGGTTTTGGACCTCCGCCGCCTCGTCGCAGAAGATGAGCAGCCGGTCGGCAGGGCGCTGACTGAGATACCGGTCCAGCGGCACCGGCTCGGCCACCGTGGCGATGCTGAGGATGCCGCATTGCTCGGCGGCCTCGACCACATTGGCACGCATCCGCTCGGTGTTGACCCGGGAGGCCTGGGTGAAGCGGGTCAGGACCGGCTGAAGCGTGGCGGCACCCATCTCGATGGCCTTCTGGACCATGTAATCGAGCCGGGCATGCTTGAGCGGCGCGAAGACGTAAGCGAGGTCGGCGAACTGGTCCTGCGGGCGGGTCTGCTGGAGGATCACGAGGCCGTCCGGCCGCTTGCGGCCCTCAATCGCAGCCTGCCACTCGCCGTCGCGGCCGTTGAACGCCAAAACCTCGGCCCCGGCGGCAAGCCGCAGCACATTGCCGAGATAATTGCTCTGGTCGCGGTCGAGCGGAACCCGGGCGTCCTGGGCAAGGGGGACATCGACAAACAGGCGGGGGGCGCGAAAATCGTGGGAGGGCATCGTTCAAAGGTCCAATTTACCGCCGTTATTAACCGAAAGCCGCCATTTCGGGGGTAAATATTGCCGAATCGGTGCGTCGGCGCGCCGCGCTCTTGCCCTATTCGGCGGGTTGTTAAGGGCCGGCGGGAATCGTAAAATCGCGAGCACGCTGGTTGCGCTTCAATTGGGAAGGCGCCGAGCCCCGTAAGCTCCTGCCGGAGAGACTGCCTTGATGATCCGTCGTTTGATGGTTCCGATCACTGCCGCCATGGTCACCTTGGGCGCCGCGGGTGCCCACGCGCAGGGCTTCCCTGCGCCGCTGCCTGGCCAAGCCCCAACCAGTTCCGCGTTTCCGCCTGTGAATGGCTCGGCGCCGACCGCTTCGGTCGGTACAGCGCCCCAAGGATCGTTTCCCGTGAACGGCGCCGCGCCCGTCGGTGGCGCAGGTGCCTTCAGCGCCGCCCCGCCGACGCAAGGCGGTCCCGGCGAGGACTGCATGAAAACCTTCATGCCGCTGCGCGAGGAAGCCGAGAAGCGCGGCAAGCTGATCAAGGCCGCGAGTGATCGTCACGCCGCGCCGGAAGAAGCCTGCAAGCTGATCCGCAATTTCAGCCAGGCTGAGACCAAGATGATCAAGTACATCGAGGCCAACGCCTCGAAGTGCGGGATTCCGGCGCAGGTCAGTGCGCAGATGAAGGACGGCCACAAGAACACCGAGGCCATGGCGACGAAGGTCTGCAACGTCGCGCAGCAGATGCAGAACCAGCCGCGCGGTCCGGCCGGTCCGTCGCTGAGCGAGGTGCTGGGCTCGGGCTCGGCGCCTGAAGCCAATGCCGGCAAGAAGGGCGGCAGCACCTTCGATACGCTCAACGGCAACGTCCTCACCCGATGAGTGATACATCCGCCCGCGTTGCCGATTCCACCGGCAACTGGGTCGATACGCTCGCGCCGCAATGGGCGCGGCCTTATTTGCGCCTGTCGCGCTTCGATCGTCCGATCGGCTCCTGGCTCCTGTTGATGCCGTGCTGGTGGTCGGCGGCGCTCGCTGCCGGCATGGCGCACGACGTCCGCGGCCTGCCGCTCACCATCGTGCTGTTCTTCATCGGCGCCTTCGTCATGCGCGGAGCAGGCTGCACCTGGAACGACATCACCGACCGCGATCTCGACGACAAGGTCGAGCGCACCCGCTCGCGGCCGTTGCCGTCGGGCCAGGTGACGACCAGGCAGGCGCTGGCCTTCATGGTCGCGCAGGCGCTGACCGGTCTCGTGGTGCTGCTGCAATTCAACCGCTTCGCGGTCCTGACCGGCATCGCCTCGCTTTTGATCGTCGCGATCTATCCCTTCATGAAGCGCATTACCTGGTGGCCGCAGATCGTGCTCGGCCTCGCCTTCTCCTGGGGCGCGCTGATGGGATTTGCCGTCACCTTCGGCCGCATCGAATTGACCGCGTTGGTGCTCTATGCCGGATCGATCTCGTGGGTGATCGGCTATGACACGATCTATGCGCATCAGGACGCCGAGGACGACGCGCTGATCGGCATCAAGTCCACTGCGCGGCTGTTCGGCGCGCACACGCACCAGGCGCTGATCCTGTTCTACGGGCTCGCGGTGATGCTGATCGGCGTCGCGCTGGCCTCAGGCGATGCGCGCTGGCCGGCCTGGCTCGGGCTTGCCGCGTTCGCCGTGCATCTGGCGTCGCAGATCGTGCGGCTTGATATCAGCGACCCCCTGCTCTGCAAGCGCCTGTTCTTCTCGAACAAGTATGCGGGCTTCCTGCTGTTTGCGGGATTGCTGGTCGACGCGGTGCTGCGGGCGGCGTAGCTGTAGGGTGGGCGAAGGCGCTCCTGCGCCGCGCCCACCATCTTCCCGAGATTGAGACAAAAAATGGTGGGCACGCTTTCGCTTTGCCCACCCTACGGCACCGTGCTTGCCGTTCAATTCCTTGCGATGATCTCGCGTTCGCCGTGATGAACCGACAGCTCGCGCGTCATGGCGGTGCGCCGGCGCATCAGGAATTTCGGACGGCGGGCGCGGATCGCGTTGGCGCGGCGACGGCGCGGCGTGGGCTTGCGGGCACCTTCGTCGAGCTGCGGAAGCGCGAACAGTTCGCTCCAGATCGTCCAGGCCTCGGCGAGCTCGTCGCCGTCGGCGCTGACCAGCAGCGGAACGGACAGCGAGGGATCGCGATGCACGAGGACGAGGGTCTGCGCCTCGTCATTGCCGCGCAACGCAACGCCGGTGAAGTCGCTGACGCGGACGTTGATCGCCATCTGCATGCCGCGGACGGCACGGCGCAGCACGACACGCTCGCGATGAAGCTCGATCTGCCTGGTGTATCCGTCGGCGCGCGGATCGTGCGCATCGAAGCGGACCGGAAGGGAAAGAGGGTCGAGCCGCAAGCTGCGGCCCGACCCGGCGGGAGCGATCCCGCTTGTTGCTGTTTGACGCCTCACGGCTTTAGTTCTCCCCGCCGGGATTATGTTCCCGGTCGATGCGAGGACCTTAGCGCGCGCCGTTCCGAAACCACTTAAAAAGGCTGGTTAATCCAGCGTCACCGCCGCTCATGATTGACAAGACCTTGGCACGCATGATTGACGAGACGTTGCGCCGGACTTGCGAATCTGAGCTTTTTGCGGGCTGAAAACGCTTGAAGTCCGTACCAATTGGGCACATCTGGTGTTCAGGGCCGGTATCGCCCCGAAACCTCCCGCCGCAACAGGATTTCGTTTGTGAACCCTTCACCAAGCTCGACGCTTTCGCCCCAGGATTCATCCAAGGCCAATCGCGACCTGTTCGATCAGTCCGCGCTCTCCGATCTCGCGCAGCGGCTGGTCGAGGCGGCCAAGCGCGCCGGTGCGGATGCGGCCGATGCGGTCGCCGTGCGCGGCGTCTCGCAGGGCGTCGAGGTGCGTGACGGGCGCGTCGAGGAATCCGAACGCTCCGAGGGTGACGATGTCGGATTGCGCGTGCTGGTCGGCCAGCGCCAGGCGGTGGTCTCGACCAACGACGTCAGCGGCGATGCCGTGACCAAGCTTGCCGAGCGCGCGGTGGCGATGGCGCGCGTCGCGCCCGACGATAAATATGTCGGCCTCGCCGATCCCGCGCTGCTCGCGCGCGACTTCCCCGATCTCGATCTGCTCGATCCCGACGTGCCCGCGACCTCCGAGCTCGAGCGCCGCGCGCTCGAAGCCGAGGCTGCCGCGCTCGCCGTGAAGGGCGTGACCAAGTCCGGCGGCGCCTCCGCCTCCGCCGGCATGGGCGGCATGGTGCTCGTCACCAGCACCGGCTTCCATGGTTCTTATTTGCGTTCCAGCCAGGGCATTTCGGCGACCGCGATATCGGGCGAAGGCACCGGCATGGAGCGTGATTACGACTTCACCTCGGCGCCGCACGGCGCCGATCTCCTGTCGCCGGAAATCGTCGGCCGTTCCGCCGGCGAGCGCACCGTGGCGCGTTCCAATCCGCGCAAGGTCGAGACCTGCAAGGTGCCGGTCGTGTTCGATCCGCGCGTTGCGGGCTCGCTGGTCGGCCATGTCGTCGGTGCCATCAACGGCGCCTCGATCGCACGCAAGACCAGCTTCCTGAAGGACAAGCTCGGCCAGCAGCTGTTCGCCAAGAACATCCGCATCATCGACGATCCCCTGCGCAAGCGCGGCCTGCGCTCGCAGACCTTCGATGCCGAAGGCGTGGCGGTGAAGAAGATCGCGCTGATCGACGAGGGCGTGCTGACGACCTGGCTGCTCGACTGCGCCACCGCGCGCGAGCTCGGCCTTGCCACCACCGGCCACGCCCATCGCGGCGTCTCGTCCTCGCCGTCGCCGGGGCCGTACAATCTGCATCTCGAACCGGGCACGCCGACCCCGGCCGAGCTGATCGCCGACATCAAGCAGGGCTTCTACGTCACCGACCTGATCGGCTCCGGCGTCAACGGCGTCACCGGCGATTACAGCCGTGGCGCCTCCGGCTTCTGGATCGAGAATGGCGAGCTGACCTATCCCGTCAGCGAGGTCACGATTGCGGGCCATCTGTTCGAGATCTTCAAGTCGATGCAGCCGGCGAACAATCTCGAGTTCCGCTACGGCGTCAATGCGCCGACGGTGCGCATCGAGGGTTTGACGCTTGGCGGACGCTGACGCGCATTCAACTGACGAAACCATCCTGACGCGCGATGCGGCGCTGCTGCAAGACGCGGTGCGGGCGGCAGGCAGCCTCGCGCAGTCGATGTTCCGCACCGAGTTGAGGACGTGGACCAAGGGCGCGTCCTCGCCGGTGTCGGAAGCCGACATTGCCGTCAACGACCTGCTCGAAGCGCGCCTGCGCTCGGCGACGCCCGATTATGGCTGGCTGTCCGAGGAGAGCGCCGACGACGAGGTGCGACTGTCGCGGCGGCGGACCTGGGTGGTCGATCCCATCGACGGCACCCGCAATTATCTCGGCGGCCACGACGAATGGTGCGTCAGCGTCGCGTTGGTCGAGGATGCCTCGCCGGTGCTGGCTGCGGTGTTCGCGCCCGCGACCGACGAGTTCTTCTTCGCGGCCCGCGGGCAGGGCACGACGCTGAACGGCAAGGCCGTGCGGGCGGCGTCCGGATCCGCGCTCGACTTCTCCCGCGTCGCCGGCCCGAAGCCGATGGTCGAGCGGCTCAATATGGCCGGCGGCGACATCAAGCTGCATCCGCGAATCGGTTCGCTCGCGCTGCGTCTGTGCCGGGTCGCCGATGGCGTGCTGGATGCGGCTTTCGCCGGGGGCAACAGCCATGATTGGGACCTTGCGGCGGCCGATTTGATCGTGCAGGAAGCGGATGGTAGGATGAGCGACCTCTCCGGAGATCCCATCCTCTATAACCGCCGGGAAGTCACGCACGGGGTGCTGGTGGCAGCGGGTCGCGATCGTCATGCGGGCATCGTCGCGCATTTTCGAAATCGGCCCTTGCCCTGAGTGCGTCCGCCGTGCTTCTCGAACACTGCTTTGCCGGGCAGCCCGTTAGGAACAGAACCCATGCCAGATAGTGCCCCGCAACAATTGCTGCATCTCGTCATCGGCGGCGAACTGCTCGATCTCGAGCACAACACCTTCAAGAACCTCGACGACGTCGAGATCGTCGGCCTCTATCCGAACTATGCGTCCGCTCACGTCGCCTGGCGCGCCAAGGCGCAGAGCACGGTCGACAACGCGCAGATGCGCTACTTCATCGTCCATCTCCATCGGCTGCTCGACCCGAATCAAGAACCGGCACGTTGAAAAAACTGCTTCGCAATACGCTGCGAAGCAGCTGGCTTCAGCGTGCCGTCGGGGTTCTGGCGGCCGAATATCTGCGTCTGGTCTGGCGGACCAACACATTCACGTTCGATCCGCCTGACGTCTACGACATCGTCGAGCCGCAGATCCCCGCGATCTTCGCCTTCTGGCACGGCCAGCATTTCCTCACGCCCTTCATCAAGAACAAGGGCTCCTACCGGGCCAAGGTCCTGATCTCCAGGCATCGCGACGGCGAGTTCAACGCGATCGCCGTCGAGCGGCTCGGCATCGGCCTGATCCGTGGTTCCGGTGACCACGGCGGTGCCTTCCACCGCAAGGGCGGGGTGGGGGCGTTCAGGGAAATGGTGCAGACGCTCCAGGACGGTTGTAATGTCGCGCTGACCGCCGATGTCCCCAAGCGCTCGCGCGTGGCCGGGCTCGGCATCATCATGCTGGCACGGGAATCGGGGCGGCCGATCATGCCTTTCGCGATGGCGACCAGCCGCTTCATCCGGCTCAAGAACTGGGACCGCACCACCATCAACCTGCCGTTCGGGCGGGGCGCATTGGTCGGCATCAAGGAAATCCACGTGCCGCCGGATGCCGACGCCGCCACCATGGAAGCGCTGCGGCTGGAGCTGGAAGAGACCTTGAACGAGGCGACCCGCCGCGCCTATGCGCAACTCGGCCGCCCGGGGCCCCAAGATGGCTAACTCGCTGCCGATAACGCTGCGGATGTACCGGCGCCTGGCCTCGGGCCTGGTGCCGCTTGCGCCGGCGCTGATCAAGCGGCGGCTGAAGCAGGGCAAGGAGGATCCCGCCCGCGTCGGCGAGCGGCGGGGCCTGTCCCGGGACGTGCGTCCGCACGGCCCCCTGGTCTGGATTCATGGCGCCAGCGTCGGCGAGGTGCTCGCCGCAGCCGCGCTGATCGAGCGCCTGCGCGACCTCAATCTGCGCATCCTGCTCACCTCGGGCACCGTCACCTCCGCCGCCGTCGTCGCAAAGCGCTTTCCGCCCGACGTCATCCATCAATACGTGCCGTATGATTCCCCGCGCTATGTCGCGCGCTTCCTCGATCACTGGAAGCCGTCGCTGGCGCTGTTCATCGAGTCCGACCTCTGGCCGAACCTGATCCTGGCGGGCGCCGCGCGCCGCCTGCCGATGGTGCTGATCAACGGGCGGATGTCGCCGCGCTCCTTCCCGCGCTGGCGGCGGATGTACGGCACCATCTCGGCGCTGCTGTCGCGGTTCGACATCTGCCTGGCGCAATCGAAGACCGATGCGGAGCGCTTCTCCGCGCTCGGCGGCCGCGACGTCGTCACCACAGGCAATCTCAAGCTCGACGTGGCCGCGCCTCCGGCCGATCCCGCCAAGCTCGAGCGGCTGATGGCGATGACGCGCGGCCGCCCGATCATCGTCGCGGCCTCGACCCATCCGGGCGAGGACGAGATGCTGGTCGCGGCGCATCGCAGCCTCGTCGGTTTCTTCCCGCAGCTTCTGACCGTGATCGTGCCGCGGCATCCGGATCGCGGCGCCTCGATCGCGGGCGTGATCACGGCGTCGGGCCTGAAGCCGGCGTTGCGCTCGCGCGAGGAATTGCCGACGGCCGCGACCGACATCTATGTCGCCGACACCATGGGCGAGCTCGGCCTGTTCTACCGCCTCTCGCCGGTCGTGTTCATGGGCGGATCGCTGATCCGCCATGGCGGCCAGAATCCGATCGAGGCGATCAAGCTCGGCGCCGCGATCGTCCATGGCCCGCACGTCTTCAATTTTGCAGACGTCTATGAGGCGCTTGATAGCAGCGGCGGCGCGCGCCAGGCCGATACGCAGGAGGTGCTGGTCAAGCAGCTCGGCCAGTTGCTGGCCGATCCCGCCATGCGCGACGGGATGCAGCGCGCCGGTGCAGGCGTGGTCGAGGAGCTCGGCGGCGCGCTTGAGCGCACCATGACCGCGCTCGAGCCCTATCTCCTGCAGCTCACCATCGAGATGGGGGCCGCCAATGCGTGAGCCGGCCTTCTGGTACCGGCCGCGCTCCTTCAAGTCTCATGCGTTACGGCCTTTGGGTCTGCTGTATGGCGCGATCACCGAACGGCGCATGCTGCGCCAGGGCGTTGACGCCGGCATCCCCGTGATCTGCGTCGGCAACTACCATGTCGGCGGCGCCGGCAAGACGCCGACCGTGCTCGCATTGACGAAGCTGTTGCGCGAGCTCGGCGAGACGCCGGTGGTGCTCAGCCGCGGTTATGGCGGGCGCCTCAAGGGTCCGGTGATGGTCGACCGTGAGCGCCACACCGCGTCCGACATCGGCGACGAGCCGCTGATGATGGTGCGCGACGTTCCTGTCGTGGTCGCGCACGACCGTCTCGAAGGCGTCGCGCTCGCAAAGTCGCGGGGCGCGACCGTGATCCTGATGGACGACGGCTTCCAGAACCCGCGCCTGCTGAAGGACGCCTCCCTGATCGTGATCGACAGCGAACGCGGCCTCGGCAACGGCAAGGTGTTTCCGGCCGGTCCCTTGCGCGCGCCGCTGAAGGCGCAGCTCGCGCGCACCGATGCGCTGGTGCTGATCGGCAATGGCCATGCCGCCGACGATGTCGCGGCGGAGCTTGCGAAGCGCAACAAGCCGGAGCTGCGCGCGCGCCTGAAGCCGGATGCGGCCTCGGTCGCGCAACTCCTCGGCAAACGAGTGATTGCGTTCGCCGGCATCGGCGATCCCGAGCGTTTCTTCCGCAGCTTGCGCGCCTGCGGCATCGAGGTCGCGCGCACGCGCCCCTTCGCCGATCACCACATGTTTTCGCAGGACGAGATCGCCGCGCTCGCCGCGGAGGCGCAGCGCGAGCAACTCACGCTGGTGACGACGGAAAAGGATCTTGCGCGCCTGCGCGGCCGCGAAGGCGTGCCCGACGGCATCGTGCCGTTCGCGGTGCAGCTCGAATTCGATGATCCGGCAGCGCTCCGGCAATTGATCAGCGATCATCTCTACAAGGCGCGCGAGCGGCGGTTCGGCAGGCGATGATTTCTTGATGATTTCTTGATGATTTCTTGGCGTGGGCCAAGCGCTCCGCCGTAGCCCAACACCGCGCGCCATGCGATATGCGACGATTGACCGGGGCGACATGTCGCGGCGGATGAATCCTCTTCCGCACGTTCCGGAGTTGATGTAGCCTTGCATGAGAGCCGTCACCGGGACGTGCCGAACTCCCGGCAATCATCGGCGGCGTTTATGCCCACGGCGGGCAACGTACCTTCATCATTTCAGATGCGAGACCGTTACGACCAGCTCGTAACGGCAGGAGAGTTATTGCCAAAAGCTCAGAGGAGAACATGCCATGCATTTTTGCCTCACTGGACAATATACACCACGCGCTCTCAACGCCATTTTGGAAAATCCCACGACCAATCGCCAGGAGGCGGCGACAAAACTCATTGAAGCGGCCGGCGGCAAGCTGATTTCGATGTACAGCGTTGCTGCCGACGGTCCAGGCGTTCTGGTGATTTTCGATGTGCCCGATCCAAGCGCGGCGCCGGCCATTTCCGGTCTGACCGTCACGGCGGGCACCCTGCAGAACGTGAAACTGACCCGGCTGTTCACGCAGGACGAGATCAAGCAGGTCCGCCAGAACGCGGCGAAGCTGCGCTCTTCATATACTCCGCCCGGAGGCTGACATCCGGATCTCGTGCGATGCCGCCGCAATCGTATCAAGCGGCGGCAACGCTCACCTCACAGCAAGAAGCAGGTCTGCACGCTGAGGCGAGGCGAAGGCCTTCCTGCGTCCATCGACGGACGATGTGGTGTGGCGCGTGCTGCGTCCGGCGCCACAGGTCCGACTGAACATGTTTGCCAGCGGACCCGTTATAACGGCGTGCAATCCCGGCTCAGCGGTCAGTCCATTCACCAGGCTCCAACAGCCATCATTCCGATGATGGTCAGGCACGAGACGCAGGCCACCATGACAGTATAGCATTCGGGTGTATTCATCGCTTGCTCCCAAACTGCCACCAATTGCTTGGTCACTGCTACGCGGGAGAGTTCGCCGGTCTCGGGCCGCTTTAATTCGGCACGCCGCGACCGGTCTTGCGTTGTGCGTCCGTCCTCTCATCGTCACCCTGATCCGCAAGATGATGATGCGCTTCGGAGGCTTCAGAGCGTTGAGCTATGATCAGAAGCTGTTTCCGCATTTCAGCGAGGCGGGCGCGGCAATATTCACGATAGAGCATGTCTAGTATGGTGGGCATGATCACCCCCATCCTTTGACTTTCGATTTACAAAATATGCCACCGCGAATTTTCGAGGTGATGGTAGCCCGCCAGATGGCTCTTCGGTATGAGCCCGTTCACAGACTGCGCCAATTCCAAAGCTCAATGGCCGTTTGGTTGACTTGATTGTCTGTGCGATAAAAGAGCAGGGTTAATTACCTAACATGCAGTTTAGCAGCGCTCTGTTTCACCAAGACTTCGTCAAACAACTTGAGGGCGCCGAACCGCAACGAAAAATCCAACCACAGCGCGAAGTGACTTACCACTGAGTGCAAGCGCGATTCGATGCAACGCGGATCGGCACGCCGGAGATCATTTCGGCTGCGAAGCGCGCAGTGCAGGTGCGCGCGAACATCGTCTCCATCCTCATGCTGCGCGAAAAGCTGTCCCGCTCGTGCTACGCCGGCAGGACAGCTACGTTTTGCGCACCCTGCGGCACCTGCCATTCAGGCAACATTCATCGCAAGACGCCTATCGGTTCCCGACGATCAGGAGAATCCGATGAAACTGCCATCCGCAGCCGTCGCTGCCAGTCTTGTGTGTCTGATCATTGCGCCCGTGTTTGCGCAGACGGCGCCGCCGACGGCTCCCGCTGCGCCGAACAGCACGGTGCCAGTCCCGGCGACCAAGCGCGTCACGTGTCTTGCGACGACGCAAAGCCTGAAGGGACAGGACAAGCGCGACCAGATGCAGCTCTGCATGGCGCAGGCGCGGGTCGACTGCCTGAAGCAGGCGATCGATCAGAAGGTTGTCGGCGAGCCCAGGAAGAGTTTCATCAAGACCTGCGTGGGCGGCGATGGCACGGAGCAGCAATAGTCGCGTGCCGGTGGCCTCACGGCTGCGGCTTCAGCGCGCCCGGGAAATGCCGCTGCAGCACGGCGGCTGGCGTGGCGTAGGCCTCTTGCAGGTCCACGCTCCAGTACTTCAATTCGTCGAGCGGAATCCGCGTGTCGGTGATCGCGCAACGCACGAAGGTCCCCGGCGAGATCACGCGGAAATCGCCGTCGAGATATTGCACCTGCGCTTCGCCATGGCCCGAGGGGCCGAACTTGTTCAGCACGGTCGAACGTCTCCGTGGAAGGCCTCTCCGTGGAAAACCCTGGAGGGCACGATGTGTTGGACGGGATTTAGCATAGATAGGGTGGCTTGTCCGCCCGGTAAACCCACCGGTTTGTGATGTTTTGTCGCCGTTTCCGCATGATAGTGCTTCGCGCTAGGGATGGCCGGTTCCGGCATCTTCCACGGCAGAATCCGATGCGCCTTCGACTGACCGCCCTGTTCCTGATGCTGTTGATGTCGGCCGCGCATGCCGCGCCGGCGCCGCAGCAGGTCGACATTCCGCTGTCGTCGGGAATCCTGCATGCGCAGCTCTACAAGCCCGAAGGCGAGGGGCCGTTTCCGACCGTGATCGCGCTGCACGGCTGCGGCGGCCTTGGCAATCATTCAGAATCGGTACTGCCGCGCTATCGCGACTGGGCGCTGCAATTGCTGGGGGCCGGCAACGCCGTGTTGCTGCCGGACAGCTACGGCTCGCGCGAGCTCGGGCCGCAATGCCGCGTCAAGGAGAGCCATGTCAAGGCGCGCCGCGAGCGCGTTGCCGACGTCGCGGCATCGCGCGCCTGGCTGATGAAGCAGAGTTGGGTCGCGCGCGACCGCGTCAGCCTGATCGGCTGGGCCAACGGTGCCAGCGCGCTGCTCTGGGCGGTGCGTCCGCAGAGCGCCGCGCGCGAAGCCGGGCCGGATTTTCGTGCGGCGATCGCGTTCTATCCGGATTGCCGGATTTCCGCCGGCCTCGGCTGGAGTGCGCGGGTGCCGACGCTGGTGCTGATCGGCGCCAATGACGACGTCTCGTCGCCGCCGGCCTGCCGCCAGATGGTCGACGGCGCCCGCGGCCGCAGCGCGCTTACGCGCATCGTGGTCTATCCCGACGCTTATCACGATTTCGACCGCGCCAATACGCCGCTGCACGCAGCTGCCGGCACCACCGACGCTGCCGCGCCCGAGCACGGCCATCTCGGCACCGATGCGCAGGCACGCGCGGAGTCGCAGCGGGAAGTGGCGGAGTGGCTGGCGCGGTGAGGATATCGTAGCCCGGATGGAGCGCAGCGAAATCCGGGACGGTCGCAGCGCGTGGCACGATCCCCGGATTGCGCTACGCTCCATCCGGGCTACGCATTCAGTCCGAGCGGGGCCGCCCGAGGAACAAATCTGGCGGACAGCCCCGCATCGACCACCGCCCTGCACGGAGTATGGCCGACCGTGAATCTACGTATCGCGTGTGGCGGCGGTTTCAGCAGGTGACGGCGCCTTAGTTCGACCACGATGTCGATTAAACGCAGTCCTCATGCGCAACCGCTTCGTCCTGTTCTCATCCGCACTGATCGTCTTCACCGTCGCGATCTTCCTGTTCGAAGCCCACGCCGGCGCGCCGATGATCGCGCCGGAACATTGCGGCTTCTGGACCACGATCGACGCGGGATTGTCCTGCCGGTAGGACGGGGCTGCGCGTCCCACACTCACTGTCATCGCCCGGCTTGATGTTTAGCCCGGACAGATCACTGACGGGTGTTCGGAGACATAGCTGACACATCAACATTGGCTGGATTGGTCCGATT
>NZ_JCAMOP010000020.1:0-177133 GCF_059512345.1 Bradyrhizobium sp. Unk1 | reverse complement strand
CGAAGGCCCACTCAAATGAAACGGAGGCGACCATATGGAGAATCCCGATCTCAAAGCGTGGGTCGATGGCTGGATGGCGAAAGTGAAGCAAGGCGCTGGAGTCCATCGCCAGCAAGGTCTGTCGCCGGAGTGCGCCGAAGCGCGCGACTATGCCCCCGCTGACGTCAAGATCCTCACCATCGCCCACGTCCCGGAATCCCTGCAACAGGCGTGGCTGCAACATCTGCGCGACTTCGACGTCGCGCATCCCGGCTGCCATTTTGAGGTGATGGTGGATGCGCCCGAGATGCCGCTGCCCGACATCATCAATATGCTGGCGATCAATCCGGGGCTGACCTTCACCAAACTGCTCGAACGCAAATGAGCTGGCCCGACCGGTTCCCCCTTCAACCTTCACCCCTGCAGGTGTAGCCTGCCAGCGCGTCCCTCTTCCGTGTGAGGCGATTGCAGTGCCGAGGCCGGGGCCGGTTGGACCACGGTGTGCTCCCGGCCTCGGTGCCGGCCCGCCCATGCGCCCGCCGTCCGCTCCGGCCCCAACACACCCGCCCCCAACCGCCGACGCGCCAGCGGCCTCCGCAAGCCCGTTTCACAATCCTGCGGCGTGCAATCGGGGTAAAGTTATTTGAGGAATTCCACCAGCTTGCATCTGGAGACGCCGTATAGGATTGTCTCCGAGGGAGATCATTTTCACATCGTGCCGCTGAACTAGTCGCCGAACGCTAGATTAATTGATAGCGTGCCAACTGAGCCAAGGCTTACGTTCGCTTCTCGGCATTAATACGCAGGACATAGAGCGTGTTTCGGGACTCATCCACGACTTCCATCCGCCATTCGCGGTCGGGCGTTAACTTCCCATGGAGGCCTTGGAGTATCTGCCCAGCCGTTACCGTGGCTTCCTTCCAAGCGGCGTGCTCGTCAGGTAGCTCATAGCCTTCGCGGTCGAGTTCGCGGCGTTTGTGGATGACGTGGAAGAAATAGCGCGGCATGCGTCAGAATCCTACAGCGCCGGCCGCGTTCCACAACAGCCAGCGCGAAGGGCCAATCGCCAGTACGATCAGCGCGATGAAACTTCCGACCCCATGACTCACGGTCGCGCGGGTCGCCAGCGCCGCCGTTGATTTAAATCAAGAGCGGGCCGTGGCGCGGCGTCGCATGAAGGCGGTGGCCACGCGCGTTTCTCGCTACCGGTTCCAATACTACTCCATCTCTTGGAATCGGCGGCGAACACTGCGGATCCAAGGCGCGGAGCCGTTGTTCCTGACGGAACCAACTCCCTTTGTCACGTTGATGATGCTGATGAGCCTCCATGCTGTCCAGCACTCCAAGGAACGCAACGTCGACTACCCCAAAGGCCCCGCCTGGCGGGGCCTTTTTCGTTCTGCGGTCGCTCGCTAGGAACGTCCCTGCGGTGCATGGTTTGTCACAAGCCCAACACAAGAGGCATTCGACCGACAACTTGCCCCAGCGCGTCCGGTGACACGGCGCTGGGGCGCTCCTCTTTAGGACACTCGCAATCTCACGTGTTGCTCCCTCTTTGAAGATCAGGAATAACCGGCAATGCGCCTGATTCGGCTGCGCCGAACGGCCTCAGTGCCAGCCCCTCGTTGTGGCCATAGAGCCCCAAAAAGCAAAACGCTGCACTCAGGGTCTTACTCTTCGAAAGTGAGATTGTTCTCAGTTCATGCGGTACTCCTACAATCCGAGAGCTTGGAACGCCGCATCGCAAAGCTTGTTGTCTTTTCAGGAATGACGGTTACCCCAAGTTCTTGGAGGGTCACATGAGCAAACGCAAACTGGCAACAGCGTCAAAACCCGTCCGCAATCCGAAAAAGGCCGCGCGGGCCCAACGGAACAAGCAAGCCATTGTTAGAAGTCCGAAAGACGATTTTCTGCAGCCTGTGGCCTCGATTGAACAGCCGCTTAAGCTTCATGACGATTCAAAAAACGATGCTCCCCCCGTCGAGACTGTTAGAAGTCCGAAAGACGATTTTCTGCACTCTGCGACTGTAGCCGCGATTGAACAGCCGCTTAGGCTTCATGACGATCCAAAACACGACGCTCCCCTCATCGAGACTCGGGTGGATGCGTTGCCAGGTGACGTCAGCCAGACGATGAGGGATAGCGATCCAACAACAGGCTTCGCTTTAGCGACGGTAAACATGCAGGCATATCAAGCGAAGCTTCTTGAGATTGCCCAAGCCAACGGGCAATTTGCTTTTGAATTCGGCCTGAGGCTTGCGGCGATCAGGTCGCCAACTGAATTTTTCTCCGTCATTACGGAATTTACCAGCAGACGAATCGCCATGTTGGGGCAGCATGCGAGAGAAATGGCTGCAAATTCGTTCTGGAGCATCGAGGCGTCTCGGAAGTTGACAGTTCTGCCTGGACGATGACAGCAAGCAGTACCCGCTGTGAGGGATCATCAACAAAGGCTCAAAGCGAGATGAGCCGAGGCCCAGAGCTTACCCTCGGCGAGCATCGTCGAGGGCGTGGGAAACTTGGCAAGAAACACGATGTTCCTGACGCCAACCAGGGCCGCAGCTAACAGCGATTTGCAGCGCTGTGGATCACTAACAGTGCATCTCTACCCTGGATTCGTAGGCAGGTTTCCAGCACACCCCCCATGTATTACTTCTTGAGAATTCCGATGTCGGTGTTGCCCAGGTTCTTTATGGCGCGTACGGCGGCGGGCGTATCCACCGCGTTGTCGTGGGAAGTTGGAGCCGGACTAGCCCCACACCGCCGAGCAATCCTTACGTCGTGAACCGGCCGCGTCAGGATGTTTAGACCCTGCAGTGCCGCCGGTGGCTAATCCGAACAAGGCGGCCTCTACTCAAGAATTAGGGGCGCCGATTCACATAGGTTATGGAAAGGATTTGTTAACCGGGACAAAGTGGCATTCCGGGCCCGGCAAGCGTGAGGGGCCGCTGTGGACGACAGCGGCCCTTGCTTTGTTGTGCGAGCTACTTCGGTGCCTGCGAGCCCGGGAATCGCAACCCCTTGCGCACATGCAATCCAGTCTCGGCTTGTCTGGCTTTGCGGAGGATAGCTTCGCGCTTGAAACTTGGCGGGAGATTCTTGGCTTGCTCATTGCGAGACCCAAGTGACTCCGCAAAAATTGCCCATAAGAAATAGGCCGCCAACTGAGGCGGCCTTAGTTTCCTTGCGGAGCTTCTTAATGAGCCCTTCTGGTCAAAAACAATCGAGTCACTGGCCAGGCACTGACTCGGCTGTTGATGGTCGACGCGTTGGCATGGCGTGGTATCGCAAAGAGATCCCGAGCTGATGCGCTTTGAGGGCCACCGCCGGGGCGCCTCGGTTTAATTCAGCGGCTATCTTTTCGCGCCGGTGATTCCCGGCCATCGCCTTGAGCTTCTCAATCTCTTCTGAGGTCCACGGGTGGCGAACAGCATCTGCCATATGGCGGCCTCCCAAAATAGTTGGCTCCTCAGCACAATATCCTCCCTGACCGAAAGTTTCATTCCGCCCTCTTGGATAGATCAACAAACGGCAGTTCGGCTCAGGCGAGTGTCATTTGTCCCGATCTTTGACCGTGAAATGACGGCTTCTGCAGCGCTGTTGGCGAAGATCGCGGATTATCGTACTGCCCTAAGAACAGGCCTGCCGCACTTTCCTACTCGCGTGAGAGCTTAGAAGACGGGGGTCTTCGCTCGACAGCGCTGCGAGGTTAATTTGGCTTCTCAGCTTGAATGTGCAGCACGTAGAGCGTGTTCTGAAACGCGTCCGTTACTTCCATGCGCCAATCGTGTCCCGGCCTCAGCTTTCCGTCGATGCCCTGAAGCATCTGCCCGGCCGTGACGGTGGCCTCCTTCCAGGCGGCGTGCTTGTCCGGGAGCGATCTCACTGGCTAGATCCGATAGCGACATGTCGCGCTGGCGGGAAATCTCTTTCACAGCCGTCCAGAATGCCTCTTCCGGCAGACGCTGGTCTTATGGCCGCCGACGAGGATGGATCGTTTCGCGACGGGCGATTTCATGGCTGTTCCTGGCGCTCGATGGCTTTGCGCTCGCTGCCGTTGTGGCAATCATCATTTACGTGAAGCCTGCGCCTAGCAGGCGGCGAGCCAACGTCCTTTCCGCCGCAGGCTGGGAGCCTTTTGTCAGGCACGCGACCACGGCCAGAACGAGATCTGCGCCGGTTCGTTCACCAAGGCGTTACGTAGCGGGAAAATCTGGTAATCTGAGTGTCCTAATTTCAGGCGACCTTGTCACATCGTCTGGCGAAAGGAACGCCGTCTGGTATTGCCTTCGACTGACGCGGCAAAAAGACTTCAACCAACATTTGTTAGTGCGCCCGCCACTTCAGGTTGGGAAAAACTGGCAGTGCGCGCGTTTTGATTCGCTTACGCCGAACGGCCTCAGCATTCGGTGCCAGCCCGGGGGATGCGCGAGGCCGTTTTCGCTTACATCTGATCAACTGTCTTGTTTAGCCGCACGTAAGTGCCGCTCTCGTGCAGCTCGAGCCAGCCTTGCTCGATCGCGTATCTGTCGCAGCTCATCGAACGTCACAGTCGTGTCCATCAGGAAACTCTCGCGGCCATGCTGGCAATTCACGGGACTGGTTTGCCGCCTCTCCAGGCTACGCGCTCGGACGCCGGTGCCATTTTTTCCCGATCTTGCGGGCTCTGGGGAACAACAAGGGCGAGCGATCGCTGGCTCGTTGCCAAGGCCGGGCGGTGCGGCCCGGCCTAACCCCTTGCCCCCCTGGAGCCAGAGCCGTCTCCGTTCCCCTTGTAGTCAGAGTAGCGTATGCGTTCCTCCTCGATCGTGCGGGCCGACCGCCTCGACCGCGACTGCTTGAAGACTTCGGCGCGCGCGCCGGTTGCGCCTGGCGCGAGACGGATGACGGCTGACCCTGACCTCGAGGGCGTCCTGCAAAATCTCCTGTCTGGGCAGTACGCCTATCCGGTCCGGATTGTATCCTTCAATACCGCCGAGGGCTGGTCGCGGGATGCGACTTCCGACGTTGCCAACGCCCTGGCCCAGCGCGCAGCCGACACCGATGCCGAGATCTCGTCTGCACTGCAAGCCTTCATCGCCGCTAACGCCACAAGGCGCTTCGACATGCAGCTGGCGCTGCCCTTACGCGGGATCGCTGGCTAAGAAAAGCCGCTGGCCGCCGGTGCAATGACCACGACGTGCATCAGCTGGGTTTACGAGAACCACCCGGATCGCCCTTGGGACGGCCGACGCGCCTCCGGGCCGACAGTGCAAAGGCGCCAGCCAGATCAATTCGACCGACCATCGAACCAGGTCTCGACCGCCCAGGGCCGGTGCAAGTTGGCGGCTGTCCCACCGGTCTCGAAATAGAACGCTGCCGGGCTCGAAATACATGTCCCGGCAGCGTCTCATTCTCAAACTGAGTTCTGAAATCCCAGTTAGCTTGAATTGTGCAGTGGCCGTGCCACAGGTTTGTGAGGGTGCCCGCTGGCTTACGCGGGCGACTTCCGGCCCCAATGGCTGCTGTGTGCACTTGTCCACATACACCAATCGCTACCTGGAGTATGATTTCGCCATCGCCGCTCGGCCCGTGGCATCAGTCGGTGATGAGAACGCCGGTAGCGCTCCCGCCCTACTCGAACGGGGAGAGCGCCATGACCATCAAGCGTCGGCGTCGCATCAAGCAAACAGAAACGTTGGAAGAACGTCTGACTCATGAAGCTGATCGACTTCGTGAGGAGGCCAAGAAACTGAGGCCCGGCATGAAACGGGAGCATCTTTTGCGGCAAGCCCGCCAGTGCGAGACCGGCATGCATATCAGCGAGTGGCTAAGATCGCCCGGCTCGCAACCCCCAAAATCTGGTTGACCACGCTTGTTCCGGGGGTGAAACTCGGGGCAAAGCGGACGACCTCTATGAAGGACTACCAAGCCCAACTTGAGAAGCTGCGGACGGACGCGGCCGAGTGTGCCCTTATCCGCGATCTCGCAACCGAACCGGCCAAGCGCGAGCTGTTCAACCATCTCGCAAACCATCTCTCGGTTCTGGCAGACCAGGTTGAGATGGCGATGCTAGAGCGGAAGACGGGATAAGGCCGCCTCTGACAGCGGACTTAGCACTCCGGCGCGCAATTGGATCGGCGCGTTAGCTCTTCGACAAGGGCTCCTTATGTTCGACTTCGATCTATTTTCCAGACGCGAATGGGCGACGATGGATGTCGCTTTCGTGGCTGGAACCGCTCTCGCCCTCTACGGTTTTTTCAAGCTCGACTACCTGGCGCCGCACTTGTAACGCCGCCTCAGTTGGCGGCTTCCTCTCGGCGAGAAGATGACCCCACTCGCGCCGGGCCCATCACATCATACTCGAACGCTACCCCCTCGGGATCGTTCTCATCGAGCCAATCCTTGGCAGCGTCTTCGGTCGCGAAGACCTTGAGATGCTCGACGTCACCGGCCTGCCTAGCGGTGTTCACGTAGATGAAAACCTTCATTGATCTTTTTTACCTTTCGGCGCGCCAAAGGCGGAGAGTCGGCCCCGACTTCAGGGGAGATTGCCGGGATAGGTCGGGGCCGCTTCGCCAGTTCGGCCGAGCCAGCAAAGCCGTAACAGTGTCTGAGGTCGCTGGTTCCTGAGCGGCCATGCTCCGCCGCTAAACTGTGAGAACACCGGCGCGATCCACCGGCCCTGCACGGTAAGCAAACGTTCGGATAGCAACCCCATGGTTTGCCGGCAGTTGACCGTCATCACCGAGCGGACCGTGGCAGATATCGGTGTGAGATTGCGCGTAGCGCTTCCCGTCAAACCCAGGGGAGCGGCTTGTCTGACAGCAAGGCAAATATTGCGATCATCGGGACCGGTCCCCGAACCTGCTCCTTGATCTCGCTCGACCTCCCGGACGTTAAGACCGCGCTGTCGCTCGGTCGGAAGCTCGCTAGCGATACTGGTCGCAGAGTGATAGTCCACGATCAAGATGGCGCTGTGCTGGACGAGTTCGAGCCGCCCCCCACGAATTGATCAATGTCAAACTATCACCAATCGGCAGCGCGACGTTCTTACCATCCCCCACGATCGCGCCTTCATCACGTCGTTAGTCTGGCTCGTAGTTGTTCGCGGGCTACTGCCGGTCGCGGGTGTGGGAAAAGCTACGGCGCGTCGCTAACTCCGAGACCGCGACCAATGGCGCCGCTTCGGGGACTGGGCCTGATTGGTGCCCGAAGCCGGAGCGTCCGGTTATTCGCAGGCGCGTTGGTCTGCGCCTGGTTCGAAGGCGGATTGGCCTGGTTGGAGGGCTGCCTCGTCTGCACCTCGCTGGTCGAGTTGTTCGAAGTCGGCGCCTGCGTGGTGTTGGTGCCGGAGTTGGACGTCTGGCCCGCAGCGCTCTGGCGATGACGGAGGCGGCGTCTGGGCCGATTTCGTCGGAGGATTGGTCTGCGCGGATCCCGAAGAGGAGCTGGAGGACGGTGTCGACGTCGAAGAGCACGGCACGGTGCCGCTGTGGAATCCTACTGACGCTGCGTAACGACGGATTGGAGCTCGACGTGCTCGGAGAATATTGCGCGAGCGCCGAAGTCGCGAGCGCGACTGAGCGGTCGCCGAACAACACTGGACGAAGGGTCAGGTTCCAGAACGGGAAGTTTCAGCAAATGGGCTGAGACCGCGCTGCCGAAAATACTGCAGTTTGCAGCGGAATCAGTCCGCGACGCAGCGGCGTGCCCTTCCAACTATCGGGAATAAACGGAACTTCGCGCGAGCCCCCTCGTTGGCAGTGACTACTTAAAAGCCATTGGAGGAAAACCATGAAGAAGATTATCGTGTGCGGCGCTCTCGCTGCCTTCGCCCTCGGCACCCAAGCCGCCAGCGCCGCCGAGTTCTATATCGTTCGCGACGCGACCACCAAGAAGTGCACCGTCGTTGACACCAAGCCGACGACGACCACCACGACGGTCGTTGGCGACGGCGTCTTCAAAACCAAGACGGAAGCCGAGTCCGCCGTGAAGACCACCAAGGTCTGCACCGAGCAGTAAACGGCTATCAAAGCCGGCCTCGCGAAAACGTTTTGACAGCAATTGGAGGAGAGGATGCCTGTGCTAATTTTATGGGCGTTCCCGCCGTGCTCGTTGTTGGCGGCGTCGGCTATTGGATAGTTCACAGGCACTGCGAACAGCAGCTGAAGGCTCGCCCGCAAACCGGGCGAGCCTTTTTTGGGACCCACTAGGCCGCTGGCCGCCACAGGCAGAAAAAAGGGCCCCAGCATGGGGCCCTTTTTGCGTAAGCTCTTGTTGCACTAATTGTAGTCCGAGTATTTGAACTGCGGGAGCGCCTTCAATTGCTCCTTGTTGCCGCTCATGACGGCGTGGTCGGGGACCCAATCGTTCGCATTGCGGTTCGTGGTGGTCGAAGCGGCGCCGGTGGTGGTGTCGCGCGAGGTGGTCGAAGTGCTGCTCGAGCTGGTCCGGACCGGCTCTTCGACGAACTTCAGCTTGTCCATTGATACGGCGATGTCGTGCTCGCCCATGCCGAGGAAGCCGCCGACGCCAATCACCACCGCGTTGATCTTGCCGCTCTTCTCGACGAGCAGTTCGTTGATGTCGCCGAGCTTCTCGTTGGCCTCGTTGTAGACGTTCAGGCCCATCAGCTTCGAAGCGCGCCAATTTCCCTTGAGCGCCATCTTCGCATCGGCCGACTGGGCGCTGGCCGCCGCCGGCACGGCGCGATCGGCCGGCTGAGTGGACTGCGCGAACGCGGCGCCGCCGATCACGGCAGTGCCAAGCAGAGCGACGGCAAGAAAATTTTTCATCGATTATCTCCTCCAACGTGAGCCGCACCCGTTCAGATGCCGAGCTCCCAACGCCCGCGATTGCCACTTGTTCCCAATCGCTCTTTCAGTCGGAACATGTCCCCAAGGATTCGATCCATGACCCAACCACTAGCGACGTTCGGTGGTCACGAGCCGGACGGCAGTTCCCTTGCCTTCAGAGCGGAGGCAAGCCTGCGAGAAATGCGGCCAAACCTGCTTCGAACAGTCTTCCGCTGGCTTCGCGGAGTCCCCGACCTGCTGGATCTTCGGCTGCGGAGGAGGCACCTCGTCCGCAAGAGCCGCCGTCGCGAGAAGAACAAAAGCCGCCGTCGCGGAAAGAATGGTTTTCATGCGAGCCTCCTGATCGGCAACTCAACGAAGAGACTCCGGAGCCGTTCCGACTGCGGGGCGAGATATGGCTGACCCTTTCTCGAATTCTTCGCGTCCTCCGCGAGCGAGCATCTCGCAATATCGTCTTTCGTACAGCTTCGCCATTCGGTTTGCGGCGAAACGCTCCTCGAACCGGGCGCGGACCACTCTTCTGTCCAGTCGGCCCAGTTCGTTCACCGCCCTGATCGCCTGCTCCTCGTTATCCACGATAAAGCCAGTGACACCGTCTTCCACTACTTCGGGCACCGAACCCGCTCGGTAAGCAATCACAGGCGTCCCGCACGCCATCGCTTCGATCATGACGAGCCCGAACGGCTCGGGCCAATTGATCGGAAACAGCAAGGCGGCGGCCTCGGCAAGGAACGGCTGCTTCCTGATTTCGTCCACCTCGCCGACAAGTTGGATCTCCCCGCCATCGATGTCCGGCTCGAGCTTCTTCTTGAAGTAGGCCGTCTCGGCGCGAGGTATCTTGGCCGCGATCCGCAGCGGCATTCGCGCGGCGCGTGCGATGCATATGGCGGCTTCAGGTCCTTTGTCCGCCGTCAGCCGGCCGAGAAAGGCCAGGTACGAACCACGTTCGTAGGACGGCCTAAACAGATCATTGGGCAGCCCGTGCTGGATCGTCGCGATCCAGTTCGCGCGCGGAAGCGGTCGACGCTGGTTGTCGGAGATCGAGACGAATGGCGCGTTCGGGAAAGCCCCGATCACGTCGCAGGCCAGGAAGGTCGAGGCGGCCGTGCATCGTCGTGAGGAACGGCACGCCAGTCCGGCTCAGCACAGGAAGAGGCAGCCAGTCGACGTGGGAGTGGATTACGTCGAAGTCGCCCGCGCGCTCGGCGATGGCTTCGATCAGCAGCGCGCAGGCGGCGCTCGGATCGACCCCCCTCCTCCCCAGGCGCAGCGCGCGCGGCCAGACAGGGTGGAGCTTTCCGTTCATCTTCGAATCGCCGCTCGCGAACAGGGTGACGTCGTGTCCGAGCTCGACCAGTTCGTCGACAAGCCAGGCGATCACGCGTTCCGTGCCGCCATAAAGCTTCGGAGGAACGCTCTCGGCCAACGGAGCAAGCTGGGCAATCCGCATCGGCTAGGCCCCAACCATGAACCGCTGGGCAATCACGATGACCGCGGAAATGGGGTATGAAATCGCAAGCAGCGTCCAACTGGGCCTTGTGCTCTCGCGAACCACGCGCGCGACGAACATCTTCATGCCCGTCAACATTCGTCTTCGGGAAGCTGGTGCAGGTAGGCTATCCCGAAGCTGGTGAGTTCTTCGGCATCGATCTCGCGCTCTTCCCGTCTCCTGTGCAGATAGCGCTCGAGCAGGCAACGGCGGCTGTCCTGAACGTCGACGCCGGGGTGCGCCGCCCGGTACACAGTCCAAGCCGTTTCTGCCGCCCTTCTCACCATGACTTCGTCGACCATCCTCACGCTCCAAGCGACCGCATCTAGTCGCTGCGAACTCAGCGCGATGGCGAAAGTTTCCAGTCTTCCCGAGGCTTCGACCTTTGGCGGAGAAGCGCTCGCTAGATCTATCAGCAAGCTTTCGCCCGGGTGCGCTCGCGAGCGGCTCGGCGGCGTTGCCGCGTTGGGCTCGACCTAGCCTTGCTGAGTCGTGAAGACGAGGCGTGGCAACGATTCAGCTACGGGTAGTCGCTTGCCGGATCCGGCTCGCCAGGCCGGGCTTCCATGACCTCCAACAGTCCGCGGCCCTTCTCGGTGATGCGCCACCCCCCGTTCATGCGCTCGACCAGTCCTTGCGAGAAGCAGATCCGGCACGAGCGCGGCCAGGCGCTTGGTCCGCTCGGCCCAGTCCGGCCCGCTCGTCGCAAGGATCGCCATATCGCGCTTGAGGTCCGCCATGAGGGCGAAACCCTCGGGATAGCTCACCAGGATCTTCAGCACCGTGACCTGGAAATTCACCCCCCGCTCTCCTCCGCCTTCGCCACATCGTTGGCGCACCGTGGAGAGCCTCGCGGCCGACCTGCTTCAGCTTGTCGCGCGAAGTGTCGCCCTTCGGCTCCCAGAATCCCGGACGTCACGTGAGTGCGGGCGCCGGTCTCATAGCGCGAGACGTCTTCGCAGACTTCGTCGAGGACGGCGCGCAGAAGCGCGGTCGTTGCCGGATCGAACATGAGACCCCAAAGGGAAAAACAATCGCAGCGCAATCGCACGGGCGCCGAATTCAAGAATGTTAAGCGCCCCAATTTCCCGCCAAGTCTGCACGCGAAGTCCAGCTCTGCAAGTTCCGAAAGTCGCCGCACCGCACGCGGATTGAATCCCGTCTTTGATTGAAGTGTTCGTGTTCCACTTCTCGAGTTATGCCCCCAGTGCCAAGCACGCCATTGGCCCCTGGCACCGGGGCAAAAGCAACCATTGCCTGTTTTTCCCGTTATTCGGCCGGGCAAGAAACGTGTGGAGTAATCCGATGAGGAAAATTGCATTGGTGGCCGCGACGGTCGGCGCTCTCGGTCTCAGCTCGGTCGCGGCGACGTCGCCCGCCGAAGCTCATTGGCGAGGTGGCTGGGGACCGGGTATCGCCGGCGGCCTGATCGCGGGCGCGTTGATCGGCGGGCTTGCCTCCTCGGCGTACGCCTGGGGGCCTGGCTACTACGACTACGGTCCCGGCTACTACGGCGCCGGATACTATGGCAGACCCTACGCCTACGACTATGGTTACGATGCGCCCTACCGCTGGGGCGGCGGCTACGCCACGACCTACTACACGGCACCGGTGTCCTATGGCTACCGGTACCGTCGCGTCGTCCGGCCCGCCTACGCCTATTACGGCGGCGCCTATCCGGTCGTGCGGCACCGCTGGCATCATCACCACTGGTGAGACGGCGCGGTCCCTCAAGGCCCAACAGGCCGCGTTCCGAACGAGCGCGGCCTTCTCTCTTTGCGTGAAGCGGGATATTACAGGTCACCACCAGAAATCGTGCCGGTCGAACGCCAGCCGGGATACGGCCGGCCTTCTCGCGGATTTCGTTCAGCGCTTCGCCTGCGGACGAACTTCCGCGCGTTTGCGCTCAGGCGGCACTTTCTTTGCGTCGGGCGGTGACGCTGCAGGCATGGAAGCCATCGCCTCTCGCGCCGATTGCTGGGGTTCTTCCGGCATCGGATCAGCCTGCGCCCTCTTGGGATATCGGCGCAGGCGCATGTCGAAGACGATCTTCTCCGGAAGGCCTCTCGCCGACTGGATCCTGATGGTCGTCCTGTCGAGATCGGTCGCAACGGTACGCTCGACCGGCGTCGGCAGAAACCTATTCGCGGCGAAGAGCAGCGCCAGCAGCACCCAGCCCACGAAGAAGAAATCTCGGATGATCGGCATGGGACCGCCGCTCCAGGTCAAAGGAGTCGCCTCTCGGCGGGTGCCGGACGTCGGCTTGGGGCGGGCCGCCCTCCTCCAGCACGACCCGCCCCGGCGGACTTAGTCCACCTCTTGGACCACGGTACGTGTCGACGGATCGACCAGCATCACGCGCTCGCCGGAGTAAACGTAGCGACACTTGGTGAGCGAAGGGCCCCACTCCGTGGGCACCGCCTCGAGTTCGACCTCGCGCGGCACGGGCGAACCGATGCTCGCTCACGTATTGCGGATCTTGGTGCGATACTCCGGCTCGTTCTGCACGGCGGCGGCATGGCCGGCACGGGTCGTCGTGACGACAGTCGGCGACCGCGGACATCAGCAGCAGCTTCTCCATGTGTACCCCTCGCCACTTGATGCGGCGCTGCATGAACCCATGCGTGATGGCAATCGTTCCGGAGCACACGGCAGGACGGCTCCTCGTTTTCCCGCCACCAAACGGAACCAGGCGCGAACGGGCCTGAAGCCTGCATAGGCTCCCAGTCGGCGCCGCTCGCTCGCGATGGGCAGCTCACAACGATCCCGGTTCAAGCCGGTGAGGCCCCGGCATCGAGTAGCTGCGAGACGGCGGCCGTCAATTGCGCCGGCGCAAAGGGCTTCTGGATCAGGACGCTGCCATCGACGCCCCGCGACTTCCAGTCAGGCGCGCTGGCGCTCGTCATATAGACCACCGGAAAGCCAGGCGTGATTTCCCTGATCTGCCGCGCCAGCTCCCAGCCGCTGATGCCGTCACCCAGGTTGACGTCCGTCAGCAGGACTCGACATCCCTCGCGGCCATCGCAAAAGGTGCACATGGCCTCTTCCCCCGAATGGACCGAGCAGGCCTCGAAACCGCCGTCGGACAAGGCGTCCTCGACGAAGCTGGCGATGAGAGCTTCATCCTCCACGACCAGAACACGAACGGCACTGCTCACTTTCAAGGCTCCTCTCGGCCGAGACCGGTCGTCCCGCGTGATGGCGGGTGCGTTGGCCCGCGAGTGCCGTGGCGCCTCAAGCCACCGGCACACCGTAATAGGCGTTCACGGAGCGCGTCGTCGCCGGATCGCTCCAATTCCAACTGCTCTCGTCGGCGTATTTGGGGGCGCCGCGGAGCTGGTCCTGGGAAATGCCGGTGACTACATAGCCGCCGAGGTTGGTGTCGTATTTCAGCGTCTGCCATGGCAGCGGATAGTGATCGTCGCCGATGCCGAGCAGGCCGCCGAAGCTGAGCACCGCGTACGACACCTTGCCGCTGATCTTGTCGATCATGACGCGCTCGATGTAGCCCACCTTTTCGCCCTTCGCGTCGTACGCGTTCGTGCCCTCGACCTTGTCGCTGCCGATCAGGCTGAACGTCTCGCGATCTTCCATGGTCATGTTGACCTCCTGGGTGTTGTCTTCGGGAATCAACGGGGCCACGATGCCTCTGTTCCTGGCACAATCCGGGGCGAAAAGTTGATTTCCCAGGGATGAAGCGGCCGGATCGGATGACGCGCCGCAATGTGCCGGACGAAGTCGGCGAGCGGAGTTAGAGCATGGAGTTGACCGATCTGGAGCGGGATTTTCTGAGGAGGCTCCTCGGCGAATCCTGGGTCAGCCCGCCGACGTTCGACCATGAAATCGTGGCGCGGCTCGTGGAGCTGGGTCTCGTGGAAACCGAACCGCTTCCATCCGGAGATATTGAATACCGCATCACCGATGCCGGACGGGCGGCGGCTACCGCGTAAACAGATCGGCGGGTCCAGGAGGATTACGGGATCGCCGAAGCTGGCGATCAAAAGCAGAGGGGACCCTGCGGAGGCCGGCGGAGCGCTGCATCGAGTGTCGCAAAAGTCAGCCTGGGCTCCGGGCACGGCAGTCTCCCGGACAGACTGCCGCGGCCCGCCAACACGCCACTTTGAAGGGCTGGGTGAGTTGAGGCCAGTCGCCGGACCAGCCAAGGCTTTCGCTGGCCCACGTGCATTGGGTCCGTCGCCCGTGGAGGAGCCGTCCAAAACATCACAACCGGACTCATCGGTGCCGCATCATTCGATCACCTCATCGGCCCGAAGGAGTAACGAGATCGGCACGCTGAGGCCGAGTGCTTTGGCAGTCTTAATGTTGATCACGAAGTCGAATTTGGTCGGCTGCTCTACTGGCAGATCGGACGGCTTGATGCCTTTGAGGATCTTATCGACATAGCTGCCGCCACGACGCAATAGATCGAATATATTGGGGCCGTAGACGACCAATCCGCCATCAGCGAATTGTCGGAAGAAATGCATTGCTGGCAGATGATGTTTCGCCGCGAGCGCGATCACTCGTGGGGCTTGGCGAATGATCAGAACGTCGCCCAAGACAATGATTGCATCCGCGTGCTGGGCGGCCGCCGAGGCAAAGGCGACATCAAGTTCCTCGTCGGTGGTGGCCTCAACTATCGTCAAAGCCACGCCTAGCTTCCGGGCAGCGCTTGGTGCTTCCTCGGCTAGCAGCAGCTTGTGCATGGGATTGCTTGGATTGACCAAGAGCGCAATTTTCGAGGCATCAGGAACTAGCTCCCGAAGGATTTGGATTTGTTTAGCGGTCCAATCTCCCGGCACCCAGCTCGCAAAACCGGTGATGTTGCCGCCTGGACGCGAGAGGCTTTGGACGAGGCCAAGCCCCACGGGATCGGCGACCACCACGAATACAATCGGAACGGTAGCAGTTGCCGATTTAAGAGCAAGAGCTGGTGATGGCCCAAGCGCAATTACTAGATCGGGAGTTAGCGCCACCAACTCTGCAGCTAACGCTGGCATGCGATCCGGGGTTTCGGCAAAGCGATATTCGACGAGGAGGTTCTTCCCCTCGATCCAGCCCTTTTCGCGCAAACCGCTGCGCCACGCATCGTGGCCCTGAGAATCTAGAAATCCTCCCAAAAAACCAATTCGGCGAGGCTTGCCTTCGGCCCGCAAACGCCGTGGCGAAACGAGCAGCACCGCAGTGCCCGCTATGAAGTCCCGCCGCTTCATTCGTTCCTCGTCGTAGCTTGAGGACTATGTAGAGTATCACATCTCCACAGTCGTCGCGTTCAATGCGGGCATGCGGCGGATGGGCGCAGGACCGCTCTGGGTCACAAGCTGTCATCACCAGCCAATCGTGCTTTGGTCCGCTTTCCCTCCGAGATCGGACGCGAGCGGCAGCGGCGGCGAGGCCAGCCATAGGCCACAAGCGGAAATTCTCTAATCAGAAGTACCCAGCAAGTTGATCTCGGTAACCAGCTCGGCGCCCGGTATAAACGTGACTAAACCCGATTTGACCGCATAGCCGCCCACAATGACCTTTGGACGAGCGCCGGCCGGCAACTCTCCGACAAGGGCGGAGATAGCCACCACACTGTCGAGTTGTTGGGGCAAAGCCATCGAAAGTAAAAATAATTTGGGCGCAGCTTCTAAAATATGCTCCGCCAGTCTTTCGATATGATTGACAACGGTTGGTATGCAAATGCTGCGATCTTTCAACCAAAGGGAGAGAATGCGGACCGCGAGCGTATGAGTGTTGCCCGGCGCATTCATGAGGAAATACCGTGGTACGCTCCCTCGACGTCGTGTCTTGCCTCGTTGCATGCTGCCTTCGATTAATTCGATCACGCGCTCGCTAAAGGCGGTGAACTCACGCTCGTCGGCGACGGTAATAGTGCCGGAACGCCACTGCTCGCCGATCTTGTAGAGCAGCGGAGCCAGAATTCCGAGGATGATATCGACGGGCCTGAACTTGGCGGCAAGCGCATTTTTAATGAGTTGCTGAGCCGAAGGAAGATCATTCCGGCGACCTGCTTCGTAGAGCGAATGGTAAACATGGCGGAGAAACTCGGAGTGCCTGACGACTTCGCTTGCGAATATATCGGGGTGGTGGGACTCGCACCTCTGGCAAAGACCGTAAGTGACGGAAAGGTCGTCATATGGGAAAGTTTCACCGTTAAATTGTTGACAATATGAGCACCACTTCAGCATCAGCGAGAGCACCTAAAACAACCGCATATCGATAGTCCAAATGCCGGAGGTCGGAGAAGTTCCATCGAGTTACCAGACCAAGGTACCACTGTAGAAGGGCGAGCGAGTCCGCTGTGGGTCTTGGTCGTGTAAAAAGACTTCCCCCCGAGGGCGGTGAGAAGCCAGGACGGTTCGGTCTCAGGCCACGATCGCGGCTATCAGCGGCTTGGTCCCGACGATGTTCATGGCCCGTGTCAGGTTATAGGCTAGGACCGAGAGAGCCATCTCGGCGGCTACTTTTGGAAGCGTTTTGGTGAGGAAGTGTGTCGCGTCCATGCGGGCCTTCATGGTGCCGAACGGATGCTCGACCGTCTCGCGAGGCACCCGCATGGCTTGCGCGTTGGCATCAAGGCGCTGCTGCACAGCTTCGAGCAGATGCTCATGCTCCCATCGTGGAATCCGTCGCTCGGGCCCTGTCGTGCATTGCGATTTGAGCGAACATTTTTGACAGGCTGTGGTCCAGTAGCGCCTTATCCGCTTGCCATCTTCCTCGTTCGTAAAGCGATACGGCAGTTGCTCCCCAGCCGGACAACGGTAGGCGTCTTCCTCCGGCAAATAGACAAAGTCCTGCTTGCCGAAGCGGCCATCTGACTTGGCGCCGACGTCTGCGGCTTGGGCAGAGTTACCGTGACGCCGGCCTCGTGGCACGCGAGGATTTCCAGGCTGCTGAAGTAGCCGCGATCGGCAACGGCCTCGAGCGTCTCAGTCTTTAAAACAGCCTTGGCCTGCTTGGCCATATTGGCCAGTTGAGCCCGATCTGAGCTGCTGTTCGTTACCTCATGCGTCACAATCAGATGATGCTCGGTGTCCACGGCGACCTGCACGTTGTAACCGACGACGCCAGAACCGCGCCCGCTCGTTGCCATCGAACGGCTGTCGGGATCGGTCAGTGAGATTTGCTGGTCAGGCGAAGCAAGCATCTGCTTCTCGTAAACAGCAAGCTTGCCCAATTCCCCCTTCAGCTTCGTCAGTTTCTCGGTCAGCCTCGTCACCTTCGCGGCCAGTGCCTCTGTCGGCTCTTGCCGGTCGGCCGTGTCAAGTTGGCTCAAATAGCGCGCGACGCTCTCCTCCAGCTGGGCACGCCGTCGTTGCACCTTCGCCCGCGTGAAGTTCTTGTCCCGGTTATTCACGGCCTTGAACTTGCTGCCATCGATGGCAACGCTCGCCGTCGCGAGGAGGCCCATCTCGCGGCAGAGTTCGACGAAGCGAGCGCATACCCTGCGCAGCGCCAGGCTATTGTCTTTGCGGAAGTCCGCGATTGTCTTGTGATCGGGGGCGAGCCGACCCAACAGCCACATGACCTCGACATTGCGTCCGGCCTCTCGTTCGAGCCGCCGGCTCGACTGCACCCGGTTCAGATAGCCGTAGATATAAAGCTTGAGGAGAACTGAAGGATGGTACGACGGCCGACCAGTCGCCGCCGGTTCCACCCCCTCAAAGCTCATCTCAACCAAATCGAGCGCATCGACAAACACGTCGATCACGCGAACAGGGTTGCTCTCGTCAATGAAATCATCGAGGCATTCCGGCAATAGCGTGCATTGCCCACGATCCGCCTGCTCAACGAAGCGCCTCATCAGCTTCCCCCGCAGAATCACGAGGGAATCATAACAGCAGCACGGCGTTTTCACACAGCCAGGGTCACATGCGCACGTTGCGGTGAGCTTCGTCCTCGCTCCGCTTGCATTCCGGGAGCCGACACCAGGTCGCAGACCGCATGAGGGGTAAGCGTTCTTTGCGTAACTGTGACGACACGCCTCAAGCTGAGGAAGGCTAGCACTTTTCACAATCAATAGGTCATCAAGCCGTCTCCACTAAATTAGCCGGTCCAGGCCACTGCCGCTCGCGGCAGCCGTATCACCTCGGCGCCCCCAAACAACGCGCCGATGTCCTCCGCGCGGAGATCCACGGGACGGCTCCGGGTCGATTGCGAGTGGCTTCAGAAGGATCTCTTCTCTTCTTCGACTACGGAGCGGGAGCCCTGATCTCCGCACACTTTCACACGGAGTGGACCTCTCGTCAGGTGCGCTACTAGAAAATGCAACCTCAGATACCCCATATTCTGATTTGTGGACGCGCGAATTTTTGGGGGCCGCCGGTAGCTATGGACGAAGGTCGGAAGGATCTGACCCACCCCCGTCAGGGCCTCTACCCCGCGCTCACCGTCAGACAGCGTTGCACCCGGCGCTGTCCGGCCGGCGCGGCGAAGGCGGGTGATGATCGGCGCGGTATGGTGGCTGGTGCATAGGATGGTCTCTCGTGACCTGTTGATATGGCCGTTGTCGGCTCTTCGTTTCGCCGGCCTCTGCGGGCCGGTCGAATAATCAAAGCGTTTTCGCAAATCGCCTGTTTTAAGGGGTCCTTGATTTTTTTTAATCAAGGACCCGAGTAAAATTTACACGTGCCGAAGCGGCTGGTTTCCCTGGGATCCGCTTGCCGATACTTTGGACGGCCCCCCGCCTTACGGCATCGCCTTTTCGCCGATCGCCCGCAGCAGGAGTCGCTGGATATTCAGCGCCATCTCCGGCGGCTCGCGGTCGCCGCCGATTAATGACCGTGGATTGGGATCCAGCGGGCTTGCGCGGAACTTCGACCGGCCAAGTATTGCAGCGAGCGCAACCTTAAGGTCGCGCAGATCGTATCGGTCGGCACCAGCCCGGAGGAGGTCGAAGCCCTGCCGGAATATGGCAACGGCCTCGGGAGAGACCCGGGTCGCGTTGCTGCGCTTGTCTCGTTTCGGGCGTGGCGGCATTACGGCTCTCCGAACTGTTCGAGTCCCCAGCAAACGTACCGCGAGCCATTAGGGTGCTCGGCGTGCCAGCGCGCCATGATCTCCGCACCATAAAGTCGCCAGGCTTTGCGGGCCGCCTCTCGGTCAGGATAGCCGGCCTCATCGAGTTCGCAGATGCCGTCCAGTTCCCCTGTGCAGGGCCAGCCCATTTCCAGCGCCCATTCCCAATCGTCGAATGTCCCGGCGTTGCGTCGTTGGTCGGTTCGTTTGCGCACGGGCATTAACGGCGACTCCCATACGTACTGTCCCTGGGCATTCGCGGCCCGTCGCCAGGCTGCACGTCGAGACCGAGTTCACGGCACAGGATGCGAAATCTGTTCTGCGCTTTGTGCTGGATATCGACCCACGGGCTCGGCTTCTGGCAGCCAAAGCGGTCCAGGACCACGGCCCCGTGCTCTGCAATGGCGGCCCGAGCCTGCTCGGACTGATCCAGGCTCTCGCATGCCAATCGAAGTCGTGGTGTTGGTCTAAATCGTAGTCTTCGTGTACGTTCCGCCACCATGCCTTGGCGGTGCGGGACAGGTGGTCGGGTGGTCTCGGTGTGGTCAAAGTATGATCTCCATAATCTTTTAAACTCTGGGGCAGCAATCGCGCGCGTTACAGGGAGGCGGCGGTAAGCGGGAACGTTTTCGCTACGCTTTGGGATGCCCCCTACCCGCCCCGGTATCGCGCGCAACGCAACAGCTTCTTGGGTGGAATTCCAACCGGTCTACCAACCGGGTTGGGATTCCATCCCAACGGTGGGGGTTATAGGGGGTTGGAACACACACACCGTTGGCACCCGTTGGTAGGGCGTTGGTAGACCGTTGGAAGCCTAGTCAGCGGCCATCCGTTTCTGCCGAATCTCGTCTTCGACCACCACCAGACGCTCGCGCGATCTTGACGGTGGCCCCTCCTTGACGACCGCAATCTTCTTTTCCGCAAACAATCTAGCCATCGACTCCTCCAGCGCTCTCTTGTTAGTTGCTCCGCGTTCTGGCATGGCGACCATCACAGTCGGCGCATACGTGCTGCTCCTGGAAGATGACACCCGCCTGCCGCTTCCATTGATTGCGGAAAGCAGCTTCAGGAACACCTCATCGGCGTGGTTGGCTAGCAACGCTATGTGCGCAGACGGCTCACCGTCATCAAGAACAAAAGCGCCTTCATGCCAGCGCAGTTTGGTTTCGGCGCCTTTCCTGCCGTAGTTGGCCTTCATGTTCTTCAATAGGCGCAGGTCCTCATCGTTCTTATCTGCGGTGAAATACAGCCTCGATCGCACTGAGTTATTCCACGCAGTCGATCCCGACAGTCCGGTGCCAGTCTGCATGCCTTGCACAGATGGATGCGACAGCAGAAGCACGGCCAAATCACAGTCCATCGCAAAGCGCCGCAGTATCGAGACGAAGAAGCGAACTTGCTTGCGGCTGATTTCATCACCGCCGAACACGTCCGCCGCAGTATCGAGGATGAGGAGCTTCGGTCGGAACTCCGTCAGCAGATCCGTAATCTGCTGAGCTAACGCTGTAAGCTCAAGCTCCCGGCTCCGACGTTTTTCGGACACCAGTTCGGCGTCCTTCCCGGCCATAGGAATGACCCGCATGCCCCCCTTGAGGTCAGCAAAGGTTCGCCCCATAGCGGTCAGGATGTCATGGCCACGCCGCTTAAGCTCGCCTTCGTCATCTTCCGCAGCGAGGTAGACCACTCGCCCTTGCGCCGGCCTGAACTCAATCGTTTCGACACCTAGCACTCCGGCCAAGCCGATCTGGTAGGCCAGCAGACTCTTGCCGGTGCCGCCATCACCGGAAAGCAAGGTGACCTGCCGGTTGGGGATCAGGCCTTCAAGATACCATTCTCTCTCTGGGATTGGTTGTCCTTCCCAGTCAGAAGGATCGATGATTTTGATCTTGTCGGATTGCTCGTTGTCGTTCGCCGGCTTCGGCGTGAACACCGAATCCAGCTGACGATACAGCTTATGAAGGTCCGCCCCGGCCGGAACGTCCAGCGCGTCACGGACTCGCCGCTTCGCTTCGTCGGCAGCCTGCCACGCCAAATCGTCACGGATGGCATCGGCATCGCCATTGAGTTGAATTTTCTTCAGCGCCTTCTCATCGCCGCCAAATGTCCACTCCCAAACGTCGTTTGCAGCGTCGAGGGTGCTGCATTCAATGGTGCAAGCCTTGGCCAGGTCTTTGAAGTGCTGCATGTAGCCAAACCCGGCCACCGACACGACGCCATTACAACCGGCCTTGAGCCAATCGAGCGGGCTTTCGTGGAGGATTACCTTGGCGTTGCCTACGTTCTCCGCGCCCAGCCAATCGGCCCGACCACATACCGTATGGAACGAGCTCGGGTTGTTCTTGTGCATCAGAACGGCGTCGATAAACGTGCCGTCCTGATAGACAGGAACCGGAATCCAGTCCGGGTCGCCGTCTGTAATGACGAAGGTATCACCCGGTGCCTCGTCGTCGATCGCAATCATCTTCGCGCCTTCATAGGTGTGGTCGTGCTTCGCGAACCACTCCCGCGCGGCCTCGTAACCGCCTGCGGCCTGAAGCGCAGCCTCCACGTCTGCCGGATGGGGAAGGCCGGTGAATTCGTCGTTAGCTTCGATGTTAGCTTCGGTCATGGCTACCGCCTCCACTGGCCGACACTGCGGCGTGCGCGAGTTCATTTGCGATTGCGATGTCAAATCGCACGGTCGAGCTGAATACGCGGTAGGAGCCGTCCGGCTTGCGGATTAGAGAGAGGTCGAGGAGGCGAACTCCGGGAATCACCTCGGCGTCGAAGACGGCCATGCGCCGTCGCCCGCTACTAGCGGGTCGGTAGTCTAAAATTTTCAAGGAAGTATCCAGATATTGAGTGCGGGTGGTAACACGCGCTCGCGCGCGTTCTATGCGGCTTGAGAAGCCGTATTCTGGGGTTGCCCTATCGGGCGGTGCTCTCGGCTAAAGGGCCGATCGAGCTTAGGCGGCTTGGGTGCCGCTCTTTGAATTGTCGTTGGCCGCCCGCGCAGCAATGCGCGCAACGATCCATTCCGTGACCTCGGACTTGACGAAAGCGACGCGACGGTCGCCAAGCGGGACAGCCGTAGGAAAGCGGCCCTCCGCGCGGTAGCGATTGATCATAGTGCGGCTCAGGCTCGTGAGCGCGCACGCGGTTTTAATGCTGACGAGCATGGGCTCGCCGGCATGCGGATTTAGAGTGTGCATGGGGTGTGGCGTTTCGGTTAGCGTTGCCGCTGGGCGGCTGCATACCTCGGCACGGGGCCGATGACCGGGATTGGAGTCCAGTCAGGCAGTCACGGGCGCGCCCTCGAATCGCGCAACGTTGCCATGGTTTGCATTATACACCTTTTCGGCAATATGGCGACAGAGAACCCGTAAATTTCTTTCCTGCACGCTGGAATCCTGAGTAAGGGGCGCATGGATGCGGCCAGCCTTGTAAGCGAGTCGTCTCGCAGGAGGACGATCTAAGCCCTGATCAAAGAGGGGAGAGAAAGCGGGGAAACGATTTTTGCAATCAGCAAAATCGCAATGAAATCAATCGGTTGGTGCGGATTGATTGGCTCCCCGGGCTGGATTCGAACCAGCGACCATCCGATTAACAGTCGGATGCTCTACCGCTGAGCTACCGAGGAAAGGGCGAACCAGTCGTTCGCGCGCGGCTGCGTATAACAAAGCCGCTTGCGCTTGCAAAGGACGAATTCGCGATCTTGCACAATGCGCCGAGGAAGGGCCGCCGCCCCTCCCCGGGCTCACGTCAGGTCAAACTATTCGGCGACGAAGGACGTGGTCTTGGTTCCGGAGTCGTAGCGCAGCCGAAGCGCGGTGAACTTGCAGAGGTTGACGTTCTTCCACAGGACGGACTCGTCATAGTTCTGCCAGTCGACGCGGATGTTCCAGACACATCCCTCGTCGTCCTCCCCGAACTCGACATAGGTGCTCGCCTGGTTCTGCAAAACCTTGTCGAGCTCGTTCTCCCATTCGTCCAGGCCGTCGTCCGGTGCGTTGAAGCCCAGGAATTTGATGGCATAGCCGGTCTCGTTGACGACGGTGACGTTGCGGGCGTCAGCCGCGAACGACGGCGTAGCGGCGATCGCAAGACCGATCGCGATCAGTCCGGACAGAAAATACTTCATGTGAAATTCCCCCGATCGAAACAGGCTCCGGTGCCTGACGTCGATCCGCGCAGGCGCCGCGGCAACAAATGGCGTTACCTCAAGAGATTCGTCCGGAGCGCGATCGAACGGCTCAACACGCGATCGATGCGCACTCCGGCTCGTTGCGCGACGCGAGACGCGCAACGAGCCAGTTCTTATCGCTTCGAATTCTCCGCAGCAATGAACCGGCGTTCATAGATCGGCGGTGTTTGTTTTCTCCGGCGCGGGCGCCGGCACTGCGGCGCCGTTGCTCTTTCCCGTCACGGCGCCGACCAGCGCTTTCACGGGATCCTCACCCGGCGCAAACCCGCTCTGGCGCAGGATCTCGTCGATCATCGGACGCAGCGCGTGCACCTTGAGGAGCTCGCCCGCAAGCCCTTCGCCGAAGCCGACATTGCCGCCGCCGGTGCCATTGCCGCCGAACGCGCCGCCAGTGTGCAGGATGCGGACGTCCTTGAGATTTCCGATCGGCCTGACCATCTCGGCCAGCGCCGAGGGCATGGTCTCGATCCGCTTCTTGGCGAGCTCGAAGTCGATGACATTGGCGCCGAGCTTGTTCTGCGCCTCGTTCTTGAGCGTGATGATCGCGGCTTCGGCCTCACCGATATTCCTGACGCCGACAGCCTTGATCTTGTTGGACTCGGCTTCCGCGGTGGCCAGCGTCTTGACGGCCTCGGCGCGATCGAGCGAGGCCTTCTTTTCGGCTTCGGCCGCGACGATCAGCTCGGTCGATTTGCGCTCGGCCTCGGTGCGCGCGGCGAGCACCTGGGTGAGACGGGCACGGTCGGCGACCTCGACCGCGCGGGCGGTCACGACCTTTTCCTCCGCGGAGACGGCGAGCGCCTCGGCGGTCTTGGCGTCGGCAACGGCTTCCGAGGTCTGTTTGCTCTTGGCCGCGATCTGGATCTCGTTCTCCTGCGTGGCGATCTGGATTTCGCGCTGCGCGTCGGTCTTGCGTTTGTTGATGGCGAGATCCGACTCGATGACCGCGGTTTCCTTGACCTGCTTGGCGCCGGCCTCCTTCTCGGCAACGGCGCGGTCGGTATCGATGCGGGCGTTCTCCTCGGTCAGACGCGCGGTCTGGGTTGCGGTCGCGACCTCGGCGCGGGTGCTCGCGGTCTTGTTGGCGATGTCGCGCTCCTGGGAGAGCTCGGCCTCCTTCTTGGTGCGCTCGATGGTCAGGGTCTGCTGCCGCGCCTCGAGATCCTTTTGCGCAATCGCCACCTCGTTGTCGCGCACGATCGAGTTGCGGTCGCGCCGGCGCGTCTCGGTGACGGTCTTGAGCTGGGTCAAACCTTCGGCGTCAAAGAAGTTCTCCGGGTTGAAGAATTTGACGTCGGTCTGGTCGAGCTTGGTCAGCGACACCGATTCAAGCTCGAGACCGTTGGATTTGACGTCCGATTCCACGGTCGCCTGCACATGCTTGACGAAGTCGCTGCGCTTCTCCTGCAACTCCAGGATGGACATGGTGGCCGCCACCGAACGCAGGCCGTCGACGAATTTTGCCTCGACCTGGTTACGCAGGGCTTCGGCGTCATTGGTCAGCGCACCCAGCGTCTGGCTCGCGAGCGCGATGCTCTCGTCGTCAGGACGGACGCGCACGTAGAACTCGGCGACGATGTCGACGCGCAGGCGGTCCTTGGTGATCAGGGACTCCCGCTCCTTGCGCTCGACGGTGAGCCGCAGCGTCTTCAGATTGACGCTGGCGTAGGAGTGGAAGATCGGCAGGATCATGGCGCCGCCGTCGAGCACGACCTTCTTGCCGCCGAGGCCGGTGCGCACGAAGGCCTCGTCGCGGGTGGCGCGCTTGTAGAGAATAGTAAAGACGATCCCGAGGACGACGATCAGCGCGACGCCGATCATGGCCGGGACTGCGATGTCGAACATGACTTTCTCCGATAAATGATTTGCTAGCTGCTTAGAGGCGGTTTGGACGGTTTGAGTTCATCGTCGGCCTTCACGGCCACGAAGCGGGTGTCGGCGCGATCGACCAGCAGGACCATGGTTCCCTGCGACAGGGGCGATGATGACGGTGCGGCGACTGCCCACACGAAATGGCGGTTGCCGTGGATGTCGGCGACGCTGACGCGGCCGGGCGGCCCCTGATCGAGCGGGCCGATCACGACCTCGCCGACGCGGCCGACGAGATCGCCGAGGCCGACGGCATAGCTTTCATCCTTGGGGATGACCCGCGCGATGCCCCTGCTTGCGGCGCGGACTAGCGGAATCGAGACGGCGACCGCTCCGACCGAGGCGAGCGTTGCCGGCAAGGGACCGGCCACCATCCGCGCAATGTCCTGGATCAGGAAGCCGGTGATGGAGAAGGCGCCAAGCAGCAGCAGCAGGAAGATCAAGAGGGGCACGCCGCCGACATTGATCCAGGAGATGGCGTTGATCACCCCATTGTCGCTGGGGTGACCGAAATCGATGTTGGTGCCGAGCATCTCGCTGAGCGAGGCCCCGACCAGCATCGAGACCACCTCGATCGAGCCGACGATGAGGATCATGGCCGCCGCGATCGCGAACGGCCTGACCTCCGGCGACATCACGTGTTCGAGCAGAGCGCTCATGACACATTACTCAGGAGCGCGACTTCAACCGCGCCAGCCTCGCTGCAATCTCCTTGTCGCGATGCAACGTGCTGAGCTCGTCGATGTCGCTTGAATACGGGATGGCTGCCGGAACGCCGGTGGCGCGCGCCACCGCCCTGCCCGCGCGCAAGGCCTTCGCTGCCGCAGAGGCACCACCGGACTTCCGGGGCGACGTCGAGGCCTGATGGCTTGCGTGAGCCTCGCTCTGTTCGAGATCGGCGCGGCGCTGCTCGGCATCCTGCAATGCTGACAGCACGGCGCGCAGCGACGTCACGCACTGCTCGATCTTCTCGTTATTCTCGTCGATGGCCCGGGAAAGCACCTCGAACTGCGCCTCCAGGTCCATCTGCCGCGCAATGCCGGCGCGGGCGAGATCGTCGCGGCTATCCGCGATCGCGCCCTCGATCTTGGGCGTGAGATCGGTCATCTCGCGCTCGATCTCGGTGCGGCGCGCGTTGAGACGGTATTCCTCCGCGCGCGCGGCCGCGAGCGCATCGCGGGCTTCGCTCTCCGCGCGCTCGATCTCGCGGATGGCCTGGCCAACCACTTTGAGCTTGTTCTTGCCTTCCGCCTGCTCGATCGCGTCATAGGCGATCCCGGCGATCAGGCGCCCGACCCGGGACAGGAAGTTGTCGGGGGCGGCAGCGATGGTATCCATGGCGTTCTCCTCCTCTGGCAGACTGTTCGGCGTGACGCCGTAGTGAACTTCAAAGCCGTCATCGGTGCGGATCAGGTGTGCGGGCGCGCTCTGCCCCCAGCCCTCGGCATAGCCGGCATAGTCGAAGGACACGCTGAAGCGTCCTTCCACCGTCGCAATCGAAATGGTGGCGGGGCCCTTGATCTTGGCGAGCTTGTCGTCGAGCGGCAGGCGGCGGCCCTGCGCGGCGCGATAGTCGGCGCGGTCGCGCAGGCCCAGCGTCACCAGCCGCGACGGCAGTGCGGTTTCTTTCCGGATCGGCTCATAGGCATGGGCATGGAGCAGGACGACATTGGAGCCGACGTTATGGCTCCGCGCCACCTCATCCAGGATCTCCATCATTCGGTCATAGGCCCTAAACGTCGCCTCCATGGCGGCCTTGGCGGCCGGGTCAGGGGCAAGCCTGTAACGCAGCGCGGATGGCGCGTTTTTGGACGACGGGCTCATGGAAAGCACTAAAGCACCATTTTGGTGCTTTAGGAAGAGGAGATGCGATCACGTTCCACTGATCCTTGGGCACTCTATGGATTTGTCGCGGCGGCTCGGATCCGCGTTCAAGGCGGGCTATCACCTCTAGATCACCACCGATCAAGACTTCTTGCACGTACCGGTTGCAATTTTCATCAAAGCCGAAGCTCTCGCGTCCGCCCGGCCCTGCAGCGTTCTCACGCTGCTGCGGATACCCTCATTGCGCTGCGCTCCATTCGGCCACGCGTCGCCCCGTGGTCGCCGACATGGGATGGCGCGATGCGTAATTTACGAATTCGGGAGAACCAAATGATATCGAGGCCAGGCGGAATTCGCGCGGTTAGAGAATCATCCGGTGAGATCACGCGACGGAGATATGACGCCTGAATGACGTATCTGCTTTCCGCGTCTGCGATAGATCACCGTCCGTCCACAGCCTGTCCGCAGCATATCCACAGGCCGACTATGCCGGATTCGCGAGACCGCACGGGCCACTTGCTGCGCACAAACCCACAGGGCAGCTATGTCAGCCGCCGGCCTGGTCGAAAACGGTGCGGCAAGCCTCGCTCAAGCTTGACCGGTTACGGCGCAAGCAGGCCGTGATGGCGCGGACGTTGGGGATCTCGCCGGCGCAGAGCCGGTAGACGTCGGGGGTGCAGGCCCGGCGCTGCTCCGGCGTTCCCTGCTGCGCCTGAGCAGCGGTGGCGAACAGCGCCAGGAACAGCCCGACCGTCGAGGCGCGGCGCGCCCTGCTTTTCGCACCCGCAAACCGCAAGAACCTTGCCTTCATGACCAAGTCTCCCGTCTGCCTCGCCCGCCCCCGGGCCGGTGTCGTGCCAAGGGGGTAGGAGAAATAAATCGCGGGGGATGTGATCTCTTTCACACTGAGGCCGGACGGGAGGAACGTACGGTTCCGCGGGGATTTTAAGGAATCGCTAACCAATCAGAGCCCGATCGCCGGATCGTTAAAATGCGAACGATCGGCTCAATCGGGTGACAAACCGGCTTTGCGACATTGCGCCATCCGCGTTCTGCGAGGGTGCGATGAGCGAAGCCGAATTCAACTTGCTGCTGGATGCCGTTCGGGACGCCATGGTCTATCAAGATGTCGCGCCCGAGCCGGAGGAGGAATTCGTGCCCCGCTCGTGGTCGTACGCCGCAACGCCCAAAGCCGCCAATGACAATGAGGGCGCCTGGCCCCTTCTGCCGTTTCCGGACGGCTGGTACGCGGCCGGTTGAGGCCACTTTCAACGTCAACCGATGCGCCCGCTCCGGCGGGCGTTTTGCTATCGGCCATGCGCCGGAACGGCGCGGCGCCGATCAGGTCTTGACCCGCTCCTCGCCCTCCTGCGGCACCCGGTCGGGTGCGGCCGGCGGAAAGATGCTGTCATAGATCGCACGGGCCTCGCGAATGAGGCGAGCCCGCTCCAGCTCGGATTTCGGGACAAATCGGACGACGTCGCTCACGTGCTCTCCAGCTCCAGGGGTTCGTCACGCATCACTTCGCAGATGCGAAGTCTGTGCCATCGGGCCTGAATCGCGGGTGTCCGCCAAGCCCCGGGCAAACCCGGTGTGCACGGCCTGGCAGGCCTTTGCTGCGCGCTCGGCGGAACGCGCGGTGAGCAAAATTTGTGATGAAATATCAGGAGGTTGTTATGGAGGCCACGACCAGAATTGAACTGGTGTACACGGTTTTGCAGACCGTTGCGTAACCACTCCGCCACGTGGCCCCGTAAGGGCGGAGCAATATAGGGGATCAATGGCTTAGGCAACCCCGACCGGGCGTTTACGCTTTGGTCCCGCCGGGGCCGGCGAGATATATCGCAAGAATCGCATCGGTCGGGCCGACCGCGGTCATCCGCCCCTCCTCCAGCAGGATCGCGCGGTTGCAGGTGCTCTGGATCAGCTCGATGTCGTGCGAGGCCAGCACCAGGATGCCGGCACGGGCCACGATCTCGTCGAGCCGTTGCCGCACCTTCCGGCGGAATTGCTGGTCGCCGACGCCGATCCATTCGTCGAGCAGCACGATCTCGCCTTCCACGGCGGTTGCGACCGCGAAGATCAGGCGCAGCATCATGCCGCTGGAATAGGTCCGCAGCGGCAGGTCGAGCCGGTCACCGAGCTCGGTGAACTCGGCGATCTCCGCCCGCCGCGCATCGATCTCGGAGCGCCGCGCGCCGATCACGAGACCGCGCCGCACGATGTTCTCGTAACCCGTGGCTTCCTCGTCGAAGCCGGCCGACAGGTCGAACAGCGACAGGCAGCGGCCGAGCACGTCCAGGCTGCCCGCGGTCGGATGACAGATGCCGGCGAGCACCCGCAGCAGCGTGGTCTTGCCGGCGTCGATGATGGCGACGCGGTCGCCGGCGCGGATGTCGAGACTGACGTCGTTGAGCGCGGAGACAATGTGCGGCACCGCCGACGTCCGGCGCAGCGTCACCACGCTGACCGGCTGCGCAGCGAACGGTCGCGGAATGACAGCACCGGAAAGTTGACCGAAACGTTGCGAAGCACGATGTGGGCGGCAAGGCTCATGCGCACCTCACAGCCAATACGCCACGCGGTGGCGGAATTTTGCGTAGTAGCCGAAGGCGATGACGGCGACGACGATCGCATAGATCGCCCCGAGCAGCCATTGCTCCGGATCGGTCGGCTGCGACAGCAGCGACCTGCGCACGAGGTCGAGCAGCGTCGCGAACGGATTGGCGCGGATCAGCCAGTAGAACGCGGTGCCGCGCAGGGCGTCCTCGGTCCAGATGATTGGCGTCAGGAAGAAGATGAATTGCAGGCCGCTGACGATCGCCGTGCCGATATCACCAAAGCGCGCGCAGAGCATGCCGAGCGCGACCGGAGGATTTAAGCGCGAGTCAGCCGCGCTTGCTGCGCCGGACACCGCGCCGGCGGTCCTTGACCGGCGGCTTTGGCGCCAGTTCCGGCATTTCGGCCTGCACCTCGCGGTAGCGCGTCAACATCCGTTCAAAACTGGCGTTCAGCGTCTCCGCGATGTCGGGACGCTTCTCGAGGCTGGCCAGGATGGTCGCGGCCGCCTCGATGGTCGACAGCCCGTCCTTGCGCGGCTCCTTGCGCAGGCGGCCGTAGCGCGAGGGATGCGCCGGGTTGAGGATGACGCGCTGGCATTTGAGCATCCAGGGATTGCGCCACCACAGCGCCTTGGCCTGGCTCCATGTGCCGTCGAGCAGCACCACGCCTTCGAGCTTGCCGAGGATCGCGCGCTGATTGTCCGCGACCTCGCCTTTGCGGTTGAGCGCCAGGATCTCGCCCTCGGCTTCGAGATCGGCCGCGCGGGCCGAGCCGAGATAGAGCACGGCCCAGTGCGAGGCGTTCTCGACCGGCCGCGCCAGCGCCTTGGACAGGCTCGGCCAGGACAGGCCGACCCGCACCGTGGCATCGGTAAAGTGCTTCGCAAGCAGCCGGGCGGTGCCGAGCGCCCTGTCCTGCTCCTGCGGATGCTGGAGGATCAGGAGCGAGAGCCGGGTCTTGATCGGCGTGACACTGTCGCAGATGCACAGCGGCATCGGCTTCTGGCAGTGCGGGCATTCGGGGATCGGATCGGCCGGCGCGGCGGCTGTGGGGGTCGACATGGCCGCCGCTATACGCTTGAAGCGGCGGTTCAACAACCTATTCCGCGGGCGCGGCGAGCGGACGCGGCTCGGAACGGCGGCGCAGGCGGTCGATCAGCAGGTAGATCACGGGCGTCGTGTAGAGCGTCAGGATCTGCGAGACGAACAGGCCGCCGATGATGGTGATGCCGAGCGGACGGCGCAGCTCCGTGCCCGGACCGGTCGCGACGACCAGCGGAATGCCGGCGAACAGCGCCGCCATGGTCGTCATCAGGATGGGGCGGAAGCGGGCCTGGCAGGCCTCGAAGATCGCCTCCGCCGAGGACAGGCCGCGCTGGCGCTCGGCATCGAGCGCGAAGTCCACCATCATGATGCCGTTCTTCTTGACGATGCCGATCAACAGGATGATGCCGACGAAGGCGATCACCGTCAGCGGCGTGTTGGTCAGCTGCAAGGCGAGCAGCGCGCCGAGCCCCGCGGACGGCAGCGTCGAGATGATCGTCAGCGGATGGGCGAGGCTCTCATAGAGCACGCCGAGCACGATATACATCGCCACCAGCGCGCCGAGGATCAGCAGCGGCTGGCGGCCGCTGGTCCTGGCGAAATCACCGGCATTGCCGTCAAAACTGCCGCGAATGCCATCGGGCATGTGCAGCTCCTCGACCGCGCGCTGCACGTTCTGGATGGCTGTCTGAAGCGGCACGTCCGGCAACAGGTTGAACGACACCGTGGTCGAGGGAAACGCCTGCGAATGATAGACCGCCAGCGCAGCGAGCCCGCGCGTCGCATGCACCACCGTCGATAGCGGCACCTGCGCGTCATTGGCACCGGCGACATAGATACGATCGAGGTTGGATGGGTCGACCTGGAATTTCGGGTCGATCTCCAGCACGGTCATATACTGGTTGCGCTGGGTGTAGATGATCCCGATCTGCCGCTGCGAAAATGCGTTGTTGAGCGCGTTGTCGATATCCTGGACCCTGACGCCGAGCGCCGAGGCCTTCTGGCGGTCGATCGAGAGCGTGAGCTGAAGCCCGCCGGGATCGCGGTCGCTGGAAATATCCGTGATGCCCTCGATGCTCTCCATGCGCTTGGCCACGATCGGCGCCCACTTCTGGAGCAGGCTGAGATCGGTGCTGGTCAGCGTGTACTGGTAGTCGGAATCGCTCTGCCGTCCGCCGGCGCGGACGTCCTGGGCGGCGAACATGAACAGGCGGATGCCGGGCACCGGGTACAGGGCGCGCCTGAGACGGTCGATCACGACCTGCGTCGAGACGTGGTCGCGCTCCTCCGGCGGCTTCAGGCTGATGAACATGGTGCCGCGGTTCGAGGTCGCAGCCCCCGGCCCCCCGCCTCCGCTGCCGACGGTCGAGCCGATCCCGGCGACGGCCGGATCCTGCATCACGATGTCGGCGAGCCGCTGCTGCAGGCCGAGCATGGACTGGAACGAGATGTCGGCCGAGGCGCGCGTCGCGCCGATGACGAAACCGGAATCGTCGGTCGGGAAATAGCCCTTGGGAACCTTGATGTAGAGCGTCACGGTGAGGCCGATGGTGGCGAAGAACACCAGCAGCGTCAGCAGCGGATATTGCAGCACGGTACGCAAGCTGCGGGCGTAAAACGTGACCACGCGCGACAGCGAACCTTCGATCAGCCGGTCGAACAGCGTCGCGGTGCCGGATGTGGTCTGTCGGATGTAGTGAGCGCAGATCATCGGGGTGACCGTCAGCGACACCAGCGTCGAGACCAGGATCGCAAAGGTCAGTGTCAGCGAGAACTCGCGCAGGAGCCGACCGACGATGCCGTCCATGAAGATCAGCGGCGTGAAAGCCGCGATCAGCGACAGGCTGATCGAGACCACGGTGAATCCGATCTGCCGTGCCCCGACCAGGGCCGCCTGGAGCGGCCGCATGCCATGTTCGAGATTGCGGTACATGTTTTCGATCATGACGATGGCGTCGTCGACCACGAAGCCGACCGAGATCGCCAGCGCCATCAGCGACAGATTGTCGATCGAGAAGCCCGCGACCCACATCCCTGCACAGGTCCCGGCCAGCGCCAGCGGCACGGAGATGCCGGCCGCAATCGTCGGCGTCAGCCGCCGCAGGAACACGAACACCACGACCATCACGAGGACAGCGGTTGCCAGCAGCGTCCACTGCATGTCGAGCACGCTGGCGCGGATCGTGCTGGTACGGTCGACCAGCGTGGAAATATCGACACCCGCCGGGATCCATTGCTTCAGCGCCGGGATCAGCGCCTTCACCCGGTCGACGGTGTCGATGACGTTGGCGTCGCCCTGCTTGGTGATCTGGATCAGCACCGCCGGCTGCTTGTTGAACCAGGCGATCGAGCGGGCGTTGCGGACGGAGTCCTCGATGTCGGCGACGTCGGACAGCCTGACGAAATTGCCGTTCGAGCTCTTGATGATGATGTCGCGGAACTCTTTCGCCGTCCGCATCTGCTTGTTCAGCGACAGCGTCTCGCTCTGGCGCTCGCCGTTGAAGATGCCGACGGGACCAAGCGGGTTGGCGTTGATGATCGCGGTCCTGACGTCGTCGGTGGCGATGCCGGCGTTGGACAGTGCGACGGGGTTGAGCTGCACGCGCACCGCCGGCTGGTCGGCGCCGCTCACCGTCACGTCGCCGACACCCGGCACCTGCGAGATCCGCTGCGCGAGCACGGTATCGGCGACGTCGTAGATCGCGCTGGCCGACAGCGTCTTCGAGGTCAGCGCCAGCACGAAAACGGGCGCGCCGGCCGTATTCGCCTTGCGGAAGCGCGGCAACGTCGGCAGGTCGCTCGGCAGGTCGATCAGCGCGGCATTGATCGCCGCCTGCACGTCGCGCGCGGCCTTGTCGATGTTACGGCCGATGTCGAACTGGAGCTGGATGCTGGTCGTGCCGAGCGACGACGTCGAGGTGATCTGGTTGATGCCCGCGATCTCGCCGAGCCGACGCTCCAATGGCGAGGCCACCGTCGCCGCCATGACGGACGGGTCGGCGCCCGGCCGGCTGGCCGACACGAAGATGGCGGGGAAGTCGACGTTCGGGACCGAGGCGACGGGAAGGAACTCGTAGGCAACGACACCCAGCAGGAACAATCCGATCGACAGCAGCGTGGTCGCGACCGGACGGCGGATGAAGGGCTCCGAGATCGATGCCATCACTGCATCCCCTCGGTTGCGCCCGCGACCGGCGGGCCGCCGGATTCAGCCGGCGGCAGCGCCTGCTCGAGGCGGCGGTTGATGCGGTCGAGCGCCAGATAGATCACGGGCGTGGTGTAGAGCGTGAGCAGCTGGCTCAGCAGCAGGCCGCCGATGATGGAGATGCCGAGCGGAAAGCGCAGCTCGGCGCCGGTGCCGCTCTCGATCGCGAGCGGCAGCGCGCCGAACAGCGCCGCCAGCGTCGTCATCATGATCGGACGGAAGCGCAAGAGACAGGCCTGCACGATCGCCTCGTTCGGCGACATCCCCTGCCCGCGCTCAGCCTCGAGCGCGAAGTCGATCATCATGATCGCGTTCTTCTTGACGATGCCCATCAAGAGAATGATGCCGATCAGGCCGATCACCGAGAGGTCCTGCCCGCACAGCATCAGCGCCAGGATCGCGCCGACGCCGGCCGAAGGCAGCGTCGACAGGATGGTGATCGGGTGGATGTAGCTCTCATAGAGCACGCCCAGCACGATGTAGATCGTGATCACGGCGGCGAGCAGCAGCCAGGGCTGGCCGGCGAGCGCCTTGGCGAATTCGGCGGCATCGCCGGCATAGACGCCGACGATGCTGTTGGGCATCTCGATCCGGGTCTCGATCGTCTTCACCGCCTCGACGGCATCACCGAGCGCGGCGCCCGGGGCGAGGTTGAAGCTGAGTGAGATCGACGGGAATTGCGCCTGGTGCGAGATCGCGAGCGGCGCCGTGGTGCGCTTCAGCGTCGCCACGGCGGAGAGCGGCACCTGGGCATTGGGCCCGCCCACGATGCTGCTCGCCGCGCCCGGCAGATACAGCTTCGACAGGATCGAAGGATCGCGCTGGTACATCGGCAGCGCTTCCAACACCACGCGGTACTGGTTGGCCTGGCCGTAGATGGTCGAGATCTGCCGCTGCGCGAACGCGTCGTTGAGCGTGTCGGTGATGCCTTGCAGGCTCACGCCGAGCTGTCCGGCCCGGGTCCGGTCCACGTCGAGCTGCGCCCGCAGGCCGCCCTCCTGCGCCTCCGAGGAGACGTCGCGGAACAGCGGATCGCGCCGCATCTCGGCAACGAGCTTGCGCGCCCACTCCGACACCAGCGTCGCGTCGGTCCCGGTCAGCGTGTACTGGTACTGCGAACGACTCGACTGGGTCGAAATCTGCACGTCCTGCACCGGCTGGAAATAGACGGTCATGCCGGGGATGGCCGACACCCGTTCCTTCAGCCGGGTCACAACCGCGCTGACGTCGTCGCGCCGCTCGCCGCGCGGCTTCAAGGTCATGACCAGGCGCCCGACATTGGTGGTCGGGTTGACCGAGCCCGCCCCGATCACCGAGACCACGCCGACCACATCAGGATCGGCCTTGATGGCATCGGCCGCCTCGGCCTGCCGCTTCTGCATCTCGGTGAACGACACGTCGGGTCCCGCCTCCGTCACCGCCGTGATCGAGGCGGTGTCCTGAAGCGGCAGAAAGCCCTTTGGCGCGACGACGTAGAGGACGAGGGTCGCGACCAGCGTGGCGAACGTCACGAGTAGCGTGGCGCGCTGGCGTTCCAGCACCCAGAGCAGCGTCCGGTGATAGAACTCGACGGTGCCATCGATGAAGCGGCTGATCGCGGCCAATCCCGGCACAGCCAGTTCCTCATGGGCGTGCTTGAGCAGCCGGGAGCACATCATCGGCGTCAGCGTCAGCGAGACAACGGCCGAGGTCACGACCGCGATCGTCAGCGTCAGCGCGAATTCGCGGAACATGCGCCCGACGAGGCCGGACATGAACAAAAGCGGGATGAACACCGCGATCAGCGACACCGTCAGCGAGATCACGGTGAAGCCGATTTCGCTGGCCCCTTTCAGCGAGGCCTCCATCGCGCTATCGCCGTTCTCCATGTGGCGGACGATGTTCTCGATCATGACGATGGCGTCGTCGACGACGAAACCGGTGCCGATCGTGAGCGCCATCAGCGACAGATTGTCGAGGCTGAAGCCGGCGAAATACATGATGCCGAAGCTGGTGATCAGCGACAGCGGCAGCGCCACGCCGGCGATCAGCGTGGCCCTGAGCGAGCGCAGGAACAACAGCACCACCAGCGTCACCAAGACGACGCTGAGGATGAGGGTGAACTGCACGTCGCGGACCGAGGCGCGGATGGTGACGGTACGGTCGGAGACGATGGTGAGGTTCACGCCGGCCGGAATGGCGCGCTGGACCTTTGGGATTTCCGCCCGGATCTGGCTGACGACATCGATGACGTTGGCGCCGGGCTGGCGCTGGATGTCGATGATGACCGCCGGCGTGCCCTGATACCAGCCGCCGGTGCGGTCGTTCTCGAGGCCATCCACGATCTGCGCGACATCGGCAATCGTGACCGGCGAGCCGTTGCGGTAGGCGATGATGACAGGCTTGTAGGCGTCGGCGGCGGCGATCTGGTCGTTGGCGGCGATGATGTAGGATTGCTGCGCGCCGTCGAGCGAGCCTTTGGGCCCCGAAACGTTGGCGTTGGCGATCGCAGTGCGCAGATCCTCCATCGCGATGCCGTAGGCCGCAAGCCGCGCAAGGTCGGCCTGAATGCGCACGGCCGGCTTCAGCCCGCCGAGCACCGAAACGCGCCCGACGCCGGAAATCTGGCTCAGCCGCTGCGCCAGCAGCGTGTCGGCGATGTCGCTCATCGCCCGCAGCGAGATCGTGTCGGAGCGAAGCGCCAGTGTCATCACCGGCGCGTCCGCCGGGTTCACCTTGGCGTAGGTCGGCGGATAGGGCAGCGTCTTGGGCAGCACGCCGGCCGCCGCGTTGATCGCGGCCTGCACGTCCTGGGTGGCGCCGTCGATGTCGCGGTTGAGGTCGAACTGAAGCGAGATCTGGCTGACGCCGAACGAGCTCGTCGAGTTCATCGCCGACAGCGACGGGATCTGGCCGAGCTGGCGCTCCAGCGGCGCGGTGATCAGCGAGGCGATCACGTCGGGACTTGCGCCCGGAAGCTGCGTCGTCACCTGCACGGTCGGGAAATCGACCTGCGGCAGCGCCGAGACCGGCAGGGAGAAATAGCCGAGCGCGCCCCCGATCAGCAGGGCAATACCGAGCAGCGAGGTCGCGATCGGGCGGCGGATGAAGGGTTCGGAGACGCCCATGGGATCTGCCTGCCGCTCAGGCGGCTGTTGTCGGGATCATGGCTGCTTGGCTCCAGGTCCCGATGCCCCCGGCCCCGGCGCCGGTCCGGTCTGCCCCTTCTGGTCGCCTTCGCTGCTGCTCCGCTTGGCGCGGTGCTCGCCGTCCTTGCCAGGTCCGTCCTTGCCAGGTCCGTCCTTGCCAAGTCCGTCCTTTTGCCCGTCCTTGGCCTGCCCATCCTTCTTCTGGCCATCCGGGCCGCGCGTGCGCTTGCGCGGGGCGAGATCGGCCGACGGTGTCTGGTCATCGCGGCCGACGACCACCTTGGACCCGTCGGACAGATTGGCAAAGCCCGTCGTGACGACCTTGTCGGTCGGCGACAGGCCGCTGGCAATGACGGCGTCATGCTCGTTCTGCTGGGTCACGGTCACCGGCTTGGCGGAGACGACATTGTCCTCGCCGATGACGTAGCTGAAGGTGCCGATCGGTCCGCGCTGCACCGCCGATGTCGGCACCACCAGCGCCTGCATCAAGGTCTCGACCTTGAGGCGGACATTGACGAACTGGCCCGGCCAGAGCTGGTAATTGGCGTTGGGGAATTCCGCCTTGAGCTTGAGCGTGCCGGTGGTCTGGTCGACCTGGTTGTCGATGCCGGTCAGCTTGCCGGTGTCGATCACGGTGATGCCGTCATTGCCGAACACGTCGACCGCGAGCGTGCCCTTCGACGCCGCTGCGTTGACGCGCATGATCTGCTGCTGCGGCAGGCTGAACCACACCGCGATCGGCTGCAATTGCGTGATCACCAGGAGGCCCGTGGCGTCGGCGGCGTGGATGATGTTGCCCTGGTCGACCTGGCGCAGGCCGGCGCGGCCGGAGAGCGGCGCCACGATCTTGGTGTAGCTCAACGTCGCCGCCGCATTGTCGATCGCAGCCTGGTCGGCTTTGACCAGCGCCTCGGTCTGCGCGACCGCGGCGCGCTGGGTGTCGGCCTGTTGTTTGGAGCCCGCGTTGGAGGCAGCCAACTGCTCGTAGCGCGTAAGGTCGATGCGCTGGTTGGCGAGCTGCGCCTCGTCCTGCGCCTTCTTGGCGACGGCCTGGTCATACGTCGCCTGGTAGAGTGCGGGGTCGATCTCGCCGAGCACGTCGCCCTTCTTGACGTCCTGGCCCTCGGTGAATTTCACGGCGATCAGCTTGCCGTCGACCTGCGAGCGCACGGTCACCGTGTTGAGCGCGCGGATCGCGCCCACGCCGTCGAGATAGACCGGGACGTCCTGGATGCGGGGCGTCGCCGCCAGCACCGGCACCGGCAGATCGGGCCGCTGGTTGCGGCCATTCGCCTGCTGCGGCTGCTGGTGCCAGACGGTCCAGCCGAAATAGCCGAGCCCGCCAAGGATGGCGAGCGTGATCAGGGTCATGACGAAGCCGCGGCCGCGCGATTTCTTCGCCGTCCCTTCTTTCGCGCCTTCCTTCGTATCCGGCTTAAAGAGCATTGACCGGTTTCTCCATTCGCGGCTCCCAGCCGCCGCCGAGCGCCTGATACAGGCTGACGATGGCGAGAAGCCGTGCGAGTTGGGCCTGCCACAACGCATCTTCGGCCTGAAATAGTGTCTGCTGGACGTTCAGCACAGTCACGATGTCGGCCGTGCCGGCGCGCAATTGCTGCTCGGCCAGATCGAAGGCGCGCTTCGACGAGGTCACGACATCGCGCTGCAATTGCAGCTTGATCGTGGTCTGCTTGATCGAATACAGCGCATTGTCGACGTCCGCAAACGACTGGATGATGGTCTTGCGGTAGGTCTGAAGCAACTCGTCCTGCCGCGCCTTGGCGAATTCGAAATTGCCGAGGATCTTGCCGCCGTCGAAGATCGGCTGCGTGGCGCTACCGACGAGCTGGAAGAAGGCCGCATGCGGCTGGAACAGCGAGACCAGCGCCGAGCTCTGATAGCCGCCATTGCCGGTGAGCTGGATGGTCGGAAAGAACTGCGCGCGGGCATTGCCGATGTTCGCGGTCGCCGAGGCGAGCTGTGCCTCCTGGCGGCGGATGTCGGGCCGCTGCGTCAAAAGCTCCGACGGCAGGCCGGGCGTGACGCGCGGGATGGCGATCTTGTTCAGCGAGCCGCCGAGCACGCGGACGCTCTCCGGCGGCCGCGATACCAGCACGGCGAGTGCGTTGACGTTCTGGTCGAGCGTCTGGCGCAGCGGCGGCACCAGCGCCTTCTGGTTGGCGAGCACGCTCTCCTGCTGGGCGACGTCGAGGTCGGTGCCGGTGCCGGCCTTGCGGCGCTCGCGGATCGCATCGAGGATGCGCTGCGCGCTGGCGATGTTGCTCTGGGCGGTACGCAGGCGATCCTGCGAGGCCAGCACCTGGAAATAGGCGTTGGCGACGCCGGCGAGCGTCGTCAGGGCGACGACGTCACGATCGAAACGGTTGGCATTCGCCGTCTCTTCCGCCGTTTGCAGCGCATCGCGGTTCTGGCCCCAGAAGTCGAGCTGGTAGCTCGCGCTCAGCGACGCCGAATAGTTGACGACCTCGCGGCCGCCGATGGACAGGCCCGAGGCGCTCGAACCCGAGGTGCGTGAATAGGTTTCCGATCCGCCGCCCGACAGGCTCGGCAGCAGGGCAGCGCCTGCCTGCCGCGCCTGGGCGTCGGCCTGGACGATGCGCGCGACGGCGGCGGCGATGTCGAGATTGACGGTTTGCGCCTCCTCCATCAGTTGCGTCAGCTCCGTGGAGCGAAAGCCGCGCCACCAATCCAGCGACGGCGGCGCATCCGGCTTGCCCGCGTATTTGTATTGCGCGGGAACATCGAGTGCGGGATCGGGCAAATCCTGCGTCAGCACGCAGGCGCCTGAACTGGCGGCAAGGCACACCACGGCAGCCCATCGCGCCGCACGCGACGTCCGGAACGTAAGGCCGGGAGATCGCCCCATGGCGACCGCAGGACCATCCTGTGTCACATCCACCCCCCGCCGGGCAGATTGATCCGCCACCGCAGAGCCGGATTAACCGATTCGTGGCGGGACGGCCGGGGGCGTTTGTGTAACTCGTTCACAGCCGTGATGCTTTCTGCGGAACCTGAAGTTGATACTAGCGGGGTGCGGAACAGGGGGACAGTCCCGCACCTGCGAAATACGGCCCCGAATGCGTCGATGTCGAACTCACGCAAATACAAAATGCGCCTGTGTCACAGGGCTTTTTTGTATTCCAACCTCGCTCCGAGGCGCATTCAAGCTTACCAAGATTTCATGTGACAATTGCCGCCACGCCGACGCCAGGGCCACCCGCTCCCGGCAGTCGCTCCACCGAAACCTGCGCCGCAGCGCACCGCAGCTTCCCGGGCCTTGGGTGAGCGCACGGCGCGCTGTGATCGGGTGATGGTCTGCAATTGCACTATGCAGGCGGCGATGAACTGCCGGAGGTACCCCGCCAGCACCTTGGCGACCGGCGCAACGCGCACCTATATCATGCGCATGATTCGACGCTGACCGTTTGCGGGGCGCCCTCGGGTCCAGCGATATGAGGCGTATGGGGGCGCCTGGCTCGCGGTCGGACAGTATCCGTTCAGGTGATGGATCCGCCGATGTCGCATACCATCTCGGTGACGTCAGACACCATAGACACAGTGCTCGCCGATCTGCCGCGCATCGTTCGCCTCGCGCTCAGTTTTGGCGCGCGGCTGCGGCGAGGAACGCTCGACGTCACCCTGCCCGACGGACGCGTGATCCGCCTCGGCGGCCAGGAGCCGGGCCCGAATGCCGCGATGCGGCTGCACAATTACGGCTTCGCTTCGCGCCTCGTTAACGGCGGCGACATCGGCATCGCGGAGGCCTATCTCGCCGGCGACTGGGATACGCCGGACCTGACGCAATTCCTCTACCTGTTCTGCGTCAATCACGATCTGATCCAGGCCATGCTGAACGACAAGCCGCTGATGCGGTTCGTCCAGCTGCTGCAGCACTGGTTCAACCGCAACACCCGCCGTCAGGCGCGGCGCAACATCCACGCCCATTACGACATCGGCAATGCGTTCTATTCGGCCTGGCTCGATCCCGGCATGACCTATTCCTCGGCGCTGTTCGAGGAGAGCACCTCCGATCTCACGACAGCCCAGACCAACAAATACCGCCGGCTCGCCGAGGCGCTCGACCTGAAGCCGGGCCAGACGCTGCTCGAGATCGGCTGCGGCTGGGGCGGCTTCGCCGAGTTCGCCGCAAAGACCTTCGGCACGCGCGTGGTGGGCCTCACGATCTCGACCGAGCAGCGCGATTTTGCGCAGAAGCGCATTCACGAGGCGGGCCTTGCCGAGAAGGTCGAGATCCGTCTTCAGGATTATCGCGACGAACGCGACCGCTACGACCGCATCGCCTCGATCGAGATGATCGAAGCCGTCGGCGAGCAGTTCTGGCCAAAATATTTCGCCCAGCTGCGGGACCGGCTGCTGCCCGGCGGCCTTGCCGGCATCCAGGCGATCACAATTCAGGACAGGCTGTTCCAGGGCTACCGGCGCGAGGTGGACTTCATCCAGCACTACGTCTTTCCCGGCGGCATGCTGCCCTCGCCCGCCGTGCTCAAGTCGCTCGGCGACAGGTTCGGCTTGCCCGTCATCCGCGAGCGCATCTTCGGGCAAGATTATGCCAAGACGCTGGCCACCTGGCGGAATAACTTCCAGACGGCCTGGCCGGGCCTCGTGCCGCTCGGCTTCGACGACCGGTTCCGGCGGCTGTGGGAGTATTACCTGTCCTATTGCGAGGCCGGATTCCTGTCCGGGAATATCGACGTCCGGCAAGTCATCTTCGCAAAGCAGCAATAAGGGTTTGCGGGGGCGGCTTGCAAGATCGCTTGCAAGGTCGCTTGCAAGGGTCGCTTGTAAGCCCCGCCACCCTACTTTAGGGTCGCGCCCACCTTGTGAACCAGCCGGTAATTGCCTGACATGACCATCAAAAATGACGTTGTCGAAGCCATCGGCAACACCCCGCTCATCAAGCTCAAGCGCGCCTCCGAACTGACCGGATGCACCATTCTGGGCAAGGCCGAGTTCATGAATCCGGGCCAGTCGGTGAAGGACCGCGCCGGCAAATGGATGATCCTGGAGGCCGAGAAGCGCGGCGAGCTCAAGCCGGGCGGTCTCGTGGTGGAGGCGACGGCCGGCAACACCGGAATCGGCCTCGCGGTCGTGGCGAGCGCGCGCGGCTACCGCACGCTGATCGTGATCCCGGAGACGCAGAGCCAGGAGAAGAAGGATTTTCTGAAGCTGTGCGGCGCCGAGCTGATCGAGGTGCCAGCCCTGCCCTATGCCAATCCCAACAATTATCAGCATGTCGGCCGCCGGCTCGCCGACGAACTGCGCAAGACCGAGCCCAATGGCGTGCTGTTCGCCGACCAGTGGAATAACCTCGACAATGCGAAGGCGCACTACGAGTCGACGGGTCCCGAGATCTGGGAGCAGACCGGCGGCAAGGTCGACGGCTTCGTCTGCTCGGTCGGCAGCGGCGGCACGCTCGCCGGCGTCAGCCGCTATCTGAAAGAGAAGAACAAGGACGTCCGGATCGCCTGCGCCGATCCGCATGGCGCCGGCATGTTCGAGTATTTCCGGAGCGGCGACGCCAAAGCGACGCCGGGCGGCTCGATCACGGAAGGTATCGGCCTCAACCGTGCGACCGCAATCGTCGAGAGCGCGAAGGTGGATGACGCCTATCTTGTTCCCGATGCGGAAGCCGTCACGGTGATTTACGAGCTGCTCCAGCACGAAGGCCTGTGCCTCGGCGGTTCCACCGGCATCAACATCGCCGGCGCAATACGACTTGCGAAACAGCTCGGGCCCGGCAAGACGATCGTCACCGTGCTCTGCGATTCCGGCAGCCGCTATCAGTCGAAGCTGTTCAATGCCGACTTCATGCGCGCCAAGAACCTGCCGGTGCCGGAATGGCTGGAGAAGCGCAGCAACATCAAGCCGCCGTTCGTCTAGGCCGGGAGGGTCGCGGCCGCCCGGATTACGAAGTCCGGCTCAAGTTGAGCAAGCCGCAGTGCCGCAGCCGTAGGGTGGGCAAAGCGAAGCGTGCCCACCACGCCTGCCGCGATCGCCGAGGGATGGTGGGCACGGCGCGACGCGCCTTTGCCCACCCTCGGCAGCCCGCTTCACCGCAAGATCTGGCTCAAAAACAGCTTCGTCCGCGCGTGCTGGGGAGCGGCGAAGAACTCGTTCGGCGTATTGGCCTCGATGATCTGGCCCGCATCCATGAACACGACGCGGTTGGCGACCTCGCGGGCGAAGCCCATTTCGTGGGTGACAACCAGCATGGTCATGCCCTCCTCGGCGAGGTCGACCATGGTGTCGAGCACTTCCTTGACCATTTCGGGGTCGAGCGCCGAGGTCGGCTCGTCGAACAGCATCACCTTGGGGTTCATCGTCAGCGCGCGTGCGATCGCGACGCGCTGCTGCTGGCCGCCGGACATCTGTCCGGGAAACTTGTTGGCCTGGTGCGGGATCTTGACCCGCTCCAGGAATTTCATCGCGTTGACCTCGGCGTCCCTCTTCGGGATGTTGCGCACCCAGATCGGCGCCAGCGTGCAGTTCTCCAGGACGGTCAGATGCGGGAACAGGTTGAAGCTCTGGAACACCATGCCGACCTCGCGGCGGACCGCATCGACGTGCTTGAGGTTCGGCCCGAGCTCGATGCCGTCGACGACGATCTCGCCCTCCTGGAATTCCTCGAGCGCGTTGATGCAGCGGATCAACGTCGACTTGCCCGAGCCCGAGGGGCCACAGATCACGATGCGCTCGCCCTTTTCGACCGCGAGGTCGATGTCGCGCAGTACGTGGAACTCGCCGTACCATTTGTTGAGGCCGGAAATCTTGACGATGGGGTCGGACATGATGACCTCGATCAGTTGCGACGGTGGGCGTTGAGGCGGTGCTCGACGAAGAGCGAGTAGCGCGACATTCCAAAGCAGAAGATGAAGTAGATGATCCCGGCGAAGGCAAAGCCGGTGAACGCGGTCGACGGCGTCGACCATTTCGGATCCGAGAACGACGCCCGGAGCGAGCCCAGCAGGTCGAACAGCGCCACGATCGAGACCAGCGACGTGTCCTTGAACAGCGAGATGAAGCTGTTGACGAGGTTCGGAATGACGTGGCGCAGCGCCTGCGGCAGCACGATCAGCGAGGTCGTCTTCCACCAGGACAGGCCCAGAGCGGCTGCCGCTTCGCCCTGCCCGCGCGGGATCGCGGCCAACCCGCCGCGGACGTTCTCGGCCTGATAGGCACCGGTGAACAGCGAAATGCCGATCAGCGCGCGCACCAGACCGTCGACCGTGAAATTGCCCGGCAGGAACAAAGGCAGCATGTAGGTCGCGAAAAACAGCACGGTGATCAGCGGCACGCCGCGCCAGAACTCGATGAAGGCGATCGAGAAGATCCGGATCAGCGGAATGGTCGAGCGGCGGCCGAGCGCCAGCGCGATGCCGATCGGCAGCGAGGTGACGATGCCGGTCACGGAGACCACCAGCGTTACCAGAAGCCCGCCCCACAAATTGGTGGTCACGACCGGCAGGCCGCCGTGATCGAGCCCCATCAGCTTGATCACGACCGCGATGGCCATGAAGGTGGCGATGCTGGATGTCAGAGCCCGGCCGCCGGTGCGAACGCCGCCACCGAGAACGAAGGCGATCAGGGAGACGATCGCCGCCGTGATGGCGAAATCGGCCCAGACCGACTGGCCCGTTCCCTGGAACTGGTCACGCAGCCAGGTCAGCGGAAAGATCAGCCAGTAGATCGCGCTGCCGACCAGCACGATGAGATTGCCGGCAACCCAGAAGAGCGGTGCGATGGCCGAGGTCTTGCCGAGACTGAGCAGAGCCTGCCCGGCGCCGATGATGCTGTCATCGAACAATTGCAACAGGCCGGCCGTCCAGCTCAGGCCGAACCCGGTGATGCCGCCGCCGTGCAGCAGAAAGAACGCCACCACGGGAAAAGCGAAGAAGAAGAGACTTGCGTTCAGTCCTTTCGCCGGCAGGCGCGGAATCAGCAGCGGCAGCAGCAGAGCCGCCGCCAGGATCAGCGAGAGATTGACCCGCCAACGCTCGGCCTCGGGATAGAAGCCGTAGATCAGTTGCGGCAGCTTGGCCTGGATGTAGGGCCAGCAGGCGCCGACCGTAAAGCCGGCATTCTCGGTCAGGCACGCCGTGCGATCCTTGCCGGTCCAGACCGCATCAACCATCAGGAACCTGACGGAGGGAACGATGGTGAACCAGAGCAGCAAGGCGCCGACGATCGTGAGCAGGATGTTGGTCGGCGAATTGAACAGGCGGGTGCGCACGAGGCCAATGAAGCCCGTGGTCTTCACCGGCGCGGGACGCTCGGTGAGCAGGTCCCGGCGGACGTAGGCGGACGAGGTGATGTCGCTCATGCGCCGAGGCTCCGGCTGACGCGCCAACCGTACACGCTCATGATGGCGCTCGTGAGCAGCGAGATCAGGAGGTAGACGCCCATCGTCATGGCAATGATCTCGATCGCCTGCCCGGTCTGGCTCAGCGACGTGCCGGCGAACACCGACACCAGGTCAGGATAGCCGATCGCGACCGCGAGCGAGGAATTCTTGGTGAGATTGAGGTACTGGTTGGTCAGCGGCGGCACGATGACGCGCATCGCCTGCGGCACGACGATCAGGCGGAGCGTGGTGCCGCGGCTAAGGCCGAGGGAGGATCCCGCCTCCATCTGCCCCCTGTGCACGGACAGGATGCCGGCGCGCACGATCTCGGCGATGAAGGCGGCGGTGTAGGTCGACAGCGCCAGCGTCAGCGCCACGAATTCCGGGATGATCCGCGAGCCGCCGGCGAAATTGAAGCCCTTGAGCTGCGGCACCTCGAAGGTGAAGGGCACACCGGATACCAGCATGGTGGCAAGCGGCAGGCCGAACAGCAGGCCCAGCACATAGGGCCAGATCCGGATCATCTGCCCCCGCTGAAACAACGCTCGCCGTGCGTAGATGCGCAAGGCCAGCGACGCCACGATGCCGAACGCCAGCACCGCGAGGAACGCCTCGAAGCCGCTCTCGCCGATCGGGCGCGGAATGACGAGGCCGCGATTGCTGATGAAGGCCAAGCCGAGCAGCGAGATGCTCTGCCGCGGATTTGGCAAGGCCGCGAGCACCGCCAGGTACCAGAACAGGATCTGGAACAGCAGCGGCAAATTGCGGATGATCTCGACATAGATCTCGCCGACGCGCGACAACAGCCAGTTGGGCGACAGCCGGCACAGCGCGACGATGAAGCCGATCACGGTGGCGAAGAAGATGCCCACCACCGAGACCACGAGCGTGTTCAAAAGCCCGACCACGAACACGCGCAGGAATGTGTCCGAGCCGGTGTAGGAGATCAGGGTCTGGTTGACGTCGAAGCCGGCATTGTTCCGGAGGAAGCCGAAGCCGGCGGCAATGTGCTGGTTTTCGAGGTTGGCCCGGGCGTTGGAGACGATCTCATAGCCAATCCAGCCCAGGATCGCCGCGAAGGCAAACTGGACGGCGACGCCGTTCCAGCCCGCCTTGCCGCCCAGAACGCGCCTGATCTTCAGCGCGATCTGGGCCGGCGGTTTTCGAGCCTCGGTGCTCATCGCCGCGGATCAGGCGGGATCAGCGGATCGGCGGCGCGTACTGGAGACCGCCCTTGTTCCAGAGATTGTTGAGGCCTCGGTTGATGGCGAGCGGCGAACCGGCGCCGACGTTGCGGTCGAACACCTCGCCGTAATTGCCGACGGCCTTCACGATCCGCACCACCCAGTCCTTGGTCAGGCCGAGCTGTTCGCCGAAATTGCCGTCGCTGCCGAGCACGCGCTTCAGCTCCGGATTTTCCAGTTTCGCCTTCTCGTCGACGTTCTTCGAGGTCACGCCGAGCTCTTCGGTGGTAACCAGGGCGAACAGCGTCCATTTCACGATGTCGAACCACTGGTCGTCGCCGTGGCGCACCATCGGCCCGAGCGGCTCCTTCGAGATGATTTCGGGGAGCACCATATGGTCGTTGGGATTGGCAAGCTTGAGGCGGTTGGCGTACAGGCCCGACTGGTCGGTGGTGAAGACGTCGCAGCGCCCGGCTTCATAGGCCTTGACGGTTTCATCGTTGGTGCCGAACGCGATCACCTCGTACTTCATGTTGTTGGCCTTGAAGTAGTCGGCGAGGTTCTGCTCGGTGGTGGTGCCGGTCTGGACGCAGACCGAGGCGCTGTTAAGCTCGAGCGCCGAATTCACCTTGAGCGACTTCTTCACCATGAAGCCCTGCCCGTCATAATAGGTGACGCCGGTGAAGTTGGCGCCGAGCGAGGTGTCGCGCGAGATGGTCCAGGTGGTGTTGCGCGAGAGCACGTCGATTTCGCCGGATTGCAGCGCCGTGAAACGGTCCTTGGCGGACAACGGCACGTACTTGACCTTGGTCGCATCGTTGAAGATCGCCCCGGCGATCGCGCGGCAGAGGTCGACGTCAAGCCCGGTCCAGTTGCCCTTGTCGTCGGGCGAGGAGAAGCCGGGCAGACCCTGGCTGACGCCGCAGGACAGCATGCCCCGGTCCTTGACGGTCTTGAGCGTTTGCGCATCGGCGGCCTGGGCGGAGAGGCCGGCGGCGAGAGCGAGAGTGAGAGCCAGGGTTACGCGTTTCATGGGCTGAAGGCCTTTCAAAGTCGTCTCAAGGTCAGGAATGTCGTCTTTGGGATCGTCTCCGCGAGGGCTAGCCGCATCAGGACTAGCCTTGCAAGAGTCATGCTGGAAAACCTTGCCGAACACTCGCCCATCCCGGGAGGCCATACCTTAATCCCCGCCGCAGGCGCCCGCCATTATGGCTGTGACGCAAGGTCCGGTCAGACGATGGATCGAAGGTCGCGGCAGCCCCTCAACATGCGGCGACTGAATAGCACCCACGCATCTCAGAACGACTGGCGAGCCGGGTCAAGGGGTTGACGGGACTCTTCTGTGTTCTGTTATTAACGGCAGCGGCCTTCGGCCGGCCCGCGGGCGCGGCGCGCCCGGTGGAAACGCGGTTTTGAAAGCAGACGCATGGATTCCTCGCACCCCTCCCAACAGCACGCCGAGACCCGGCTGGTGACCTCCGGCCGCGACACCAAGGCGCAGAAGGGGTTCGTCAATCCGCCGGTGTTTCACGGTTCGACCGTGCTCTATCCGACCGCCGAGGACCTGCACGCCCATCGCGGCGAGTTCCAGTACGGCCGCCACGGCACCCCCACCACCAGGGCGTTCCAGGAGACGCTGATGGCACTGGAGGGGCCGCAATGCGCCGGCGTCGGCATCGTGCCGTCAGGCCTGTCGGCGATCTCCACCACCCTGCTCTCGGTGCTGAAGACCGGCGACCATCTGCTCGTCTGCGACAACGTCTATCGGCCCTCGCGCAATTTCTGCAACGGCATGCTCGCGCGCCTTGGCATCGAGACCACCTACTTCGATCCGCTGATCGGCGCGGGCATCGACAAGCTGTTCAAGCCGAACACCCGCGCGGTGCTGGTGGAGGCGCCGGGCTCGCAGTCGTTCGAGATGCCTGATGTCCGCGCCATCGCCGAGGTCGCGCATGCGCGCGATGCGCTCGTCATCGACGACAACACCTGGGCGACGCCGCTCTATCATCGCTCGCTCGACCAGGGCGTCGACATCAGCATGCAGGCCGCCACCAAATATATCGGCGGCCATTCCGACATCATGTTCGGCACCATCTCGGCCAACGCCAAGGCGTGGCCGCAGATCGCCGAAGGCATCCGCCTGCTCGGCGTCTGCGCCGGCCCCGATGACGTCTTCCTCGCGCTGCGCGGCCTGCGCACGCTGTCGGTACGATTGGCGCAGCATCATCGCTCGGGGCTCGACGTGGCGCGCTGGCTCGCGGCCCGACCCGAGGTCGCGCGCGTGCTGCATCCGGCGCTCGAAACCGATCCCGGCCATGCGATCTGGAAGCGCGATTTCACCGGCGCGTCGGGCCTGTTCAGCATCGTGTTGAAGCCGGCGCCGCAGAAGGCCGTCGACACCATGCTCGACACGCTCAAGCTGTTCGGCATGGGCTTCTCCTGGGGCGGCTTCGAGAGCCTCGTGATTCCCTTCGATTGCGACGCCTATCGCACCGCGACCAAGTGGTCGCCGGGCGGCCCGACCCTGCGTCTTCACATCGGCCTCGAAAGCGTCGACGATCTCAAGTCCGATCTCGATCGCGGCTTCGCTGCCCTCAAGGCGGCAATGTGAGCCTGCTCACAAGGCATCGCGCCTCGGGACGCGGCAATCGCGCCGGCGGACGCGCAAAACGCGCGCCGCGGGAACGCGCAGCCGCCGCAAACGTTAGCGCGGATGTGCGAACAAAGGGGTTGAACCGCTGACGTTTGGCGCTAGCCTCACCAATCGACTCCAATCCGGACGCGGAGCATGGGAACGTTGGTTCTGCTCGATCTGATGGGCGGCGTGGCGCTGTTGCTGTGGGGCCTGCACATGGTCCACAGCGGGATTCTGCGCGCCTTCGGCCCGGACCTGCGGCGGCTGCTCGGCAAGGCGCTCGGCAACCGATTCAACGCGTTCGCCGCCGGGCTCGGCCTCACCGCGCTGCTCCAGAGCAGCACGGCGACGGCGCTGATCACCAGCTCATTCGCGGCAGAGGGCCTCGTCAGCCTCACTGCCGCGCTCGCCATCATGCTGGGAGCCAACGTCGGCACGACGCTGATCGTGCAGGTGCTGTCGTTCAACATCGCAGCCGTTGCGCCTGTCCTGTTCGTGCTCGGGCTCGTCGCCTTCCGCTCCGGCCCACGGTCGCGGATCAAGGATATCGGGCGCGTCTTCATCGGCCTCGGCTTGATGCTGCTGTCGCTGCACATCCTGCTCGACACGCTGGCTCCGGCCGAGAACGCGCCGGGTGTTCGTGTCATGATGTCCGCGATCACGGGCGATCCCGTGCTCTGCATCGTCATCGCCGCGCTCGTCACCTGGGCGGTGCATTCGAGCGTCGCCAGCGTGCTGCTGATCATGTCGCTGGCCTATTCGCAGTTCATCACGCCTTATGCGGCCCTCGCGCTGGTGTTGGGGGCCAATCTCGGCAGCGCCATCAATCCCGTGTTCGAGGGCGCCCGGCGCGACGATCCCGCGAGCTACCGCCTGCCGCTCGGCAATCTCGCCAACCGCGTGATCGGGATCGCGTCGGTGCTGCCGTTCCTGAATGGGATCGCCGAGCACATGCACGCCTGGCAGCCCGATCTCGCCAGGATGACGGCGGCCTTCCACATCGCCTTCAACGTGGGCACCGCCGTCATCTTCATCGGCCTGCTCGACATCATGTCCCGGCTCCTGACCCGGCTGCTGCCCGATCGCGTCCGGGAAGACGATCCGGCCCGGCCGCGCTATCTCGACGAGAGCGCGCTGGAGACGCCGTCGCTGGCGCTCGCCGACGCCGCGCGCGAGACCTTGCGCATGGGCGATCTGGTCGAGGTCATGCTGCGCAAGGTGATGGCGGCGATGATGACCGGCGACCGCGCGCTGGTCGACCAGGTCACGAAGATGGACAATGTCGTCGACAGCCTTGACGAAGCCGTCAAGCTCTACGTGACGAAGCTGATGCGGGGCAGCCTCGACGAGAGCGAGGGGCGGCGCGCGATGGAGATCATCTCCTTCGCCATCAACCTCGAGCATATCGGCGACATCATCGACAAGAGCCTGAGCGAGCTCGCGACCAAGAAGATCAAGCGGCGCTTCCAGTTCTCGGCCGAGGGCGCCGAGGAGCTCGCCGCCTTCCACAAGCGCACGATGGACTCGCTGCGGATCGCCTTCGGCGTCTTCATGTCGGGCGATGCCAACGAAGCGCGCAAGCTGCTGGTGGAGAAGACAACGCTAAAGAACACCGAGCTCGCCGCCGTCGAGCGTCATCTCGACCGCCTGCGCGAGGGCCGCCCCGAGACCATCGAGACCACCTCGCTGCATCTCGATGTGCTGCGCGACCTGCGCCGCATCCACTCGCATATCTGCTCGGTCGCCTATCCGGTGCTCGATGCCGCCGGTGAGCCTTATCGCAGGAGCGAGGCGGATACCGCCCTGCCCGCCTCCGGCGCGGCGTCGGCGTTGCCGCGCTAGCGGCGCGTCTCAGCGATCCAGCGTCTTCGAGGCGCGGCTGCGGTTCTTGATGATCAACATGATGTTGCGGATGTAGATGATGGTCGCGAGCGCCTGTCCGAGGATGATGACGGGCTCGCGCTTCACGACGCCGTAGACCAGCGTCATCAGGCCGCCGCCCATCGAGCAGAACCAGAACGCCATCGGCACCACGCTGTTGCCGGCCCGCTCGCTCGCGATCCACTGCACCAGGAAGCGCGCGGTGAAGAACAGCTGCGCGACGAGGCCGAACGCCAGCCAGAAATCGAACTTGGCGACGAAGACGTCGTAGAGATAGTTATTCAACGCCTGACCGTATTGGATGATCATGCCTTCACCTCAGTCACGTCTGGTGTCGGCTTCTTGCGGCGGATCAGCCACCATACGCCGACGAGATCCATGATGCCGATCCACAGCCGGTCGAAGAAACCATAGTTTGACACGCCGGAATGGCGCGGCCGGTCGATCACGTCGACATAGGCGATGTCGTAGCCCTCGCGGCGCACCAGCGCCGGCAGGAAGCGATGCAGACCATCAAAATAGGGCATCATCAGGAACACGTCGCGCCGGAACGCCTTCAGGCCGCAACCGGTATCGCGCGTTCCATCCTTCAGGATCGCATTGCGGACGCCGTTCGCCACCCGCGACTGGAATTTCTTGAAGCCGGTGTCCTTGCGTCCGACACGCTGACCGGCCGCGAGACCGACGCGCCCCGCCCCCTTCTCGACCGCCGTGATCAGATCCGGCAGGAAGCCGGGATTGTTCTGCCCGTCGCCGTCGAGCGTCGCCACGATCGCGCCACGTGCTGCGCGCACGCCACTGCGCACTGCTGCCGACTGGCCGCCTGATCTGGCATGGCGAAGCTGCCGGAGATTGTCCCGCTGTTGCATCATCGCGCCGAGCCGTTCGCCGGTCGCGTCCGTCGAGCCGTCATTGACGTAGATGATTTCATAGGCCCAGCGGCCGTCCAGCGCCGCGCCGATCTCCTCGATCAGCGGCGCGATGTTGTCGGCTTCGTTGCGCACGGGAACGACGATGGAAACCGAAGGCTGGGACGACGACAAATCGAAAGCTCGTGGTTGGAATTGGCCTGCGACCTGAGGAACCGGCGACCCCGGCAGGCAGTCGCTTTTATGGGGCGGATGCCCCGTGGGCAACCCTTTTGAGGCGGCCCGAGACCGCCCCTGCAAGAGGCACAATGGTGCCGTCGGCGCGGATGGCAAAGCCGAGCCTCCGGGCCGCGAACCAGTAGCGCACCGCCATGGCGCCGACCATGCCGACCAGAGCGCCGGCGACGACGTCGCTCGGATGATGCGCGAGCAGCACCAGCCGGGTCAGCAGGATCACGATTGCGTAAGTGAACATGAACACGCGCAGGCGCGGCCACAGCGCCGAGACCGCAAACGCCAGCGCGAACGCCGTCACCGCATGACCCGACGGCAGGCTGGCATAAGCCCCTGTTCCCTCGAACGGGATGAAGTTGAACGGATCGGCCTTGCCGCCCACGAACGGACGTCCGCGACCGATGAGATATTTGAGGATCTCGGCAACGAACACGGACAGGGCGACAGACAGAAACAAGAACTGCAGCCGCGTGCCAAGGCCGAGCAGCAATCCGCGACGGGTGTCGTGCAATCCCGCTGCAACGAGCGCCAGGACCACCAGCGTCCCCCCGAGCACGGAGAGCACATACTCGTCCTTGCCGAAATCGGTGAGGATGCGGATCGGCCACAGGCTCGGCGTGCCGCGCGCCGGCATCAGCTGGATCTCGGTCTGATCGAACGCGAGCATCAGCACGATGATCAAGGCCGCACCGGCGGCGCTGAGCCACAGCGAATGCCGCGCCAGATTTCGCGCGGCTTCGGCGCGGCGCGAATGCGAAGGCGTACGAACGAGCTGCGCCAGGGCACGGCCCGAAACCGCGAGCAATTGCGCGGGATAGCCCGGGCGCGGCGCGATGTCGGCTGGTGCCGGCATCCTACTCAGTGCCTTCCGAGCGGAAGATCGAGATCGAGATCGCGCGCCCTTGCGAGAAATTATAGCCGTCGATGCGCGCACCTACCTTGTAGCGCAGCCCGATCGCCTCGGCGCGCTGCACGAAGCTGCGCTCCGAGCGCTGCTCGATCAGAGCGAAGCGACAGCTCCCCTGCCGCAGGAAATCCGCCGCGCCCGAGCCGTCGGTCAGCAGCGTCTGCGTGCCCGTCAGGAACACGAGGCTCGGCTCGTGATAGCCGGCAGCGGCCGCCTTCGGCCCGACGCAGGTGACGTTGCGAAGCGCGCGCGCGATCTCGATGCTCGGAAACAGCGGGGTCAGCGACGGCAGCACGATGCCGTAGACCACGACCGCCAGCATCAGCGCTGCGACCAGTGCGTTGAGCAGCGAGCGCTCGGCGCGATTGGTGTCGAACAGCCACCACGCGAACAGGCCGAAGATGAGCGAGGCCGCGATGAACGGCCAGGCCACGAAGGCCGGTTGCCGCGTCAGCATGACCGCGCCGACCACGGCGATGATCGAGGCGGCAGCGGGAATCGCGAACCACCAGGCCGAGCCGCGCGCGAGCCACGAGCGCGACAGGACGTTGCGCTCCAGCGCACCGACGGTGAGGATCGCGATCGCCGGATACAGCGGCAGCACGTAATGCGGCAGCTTGGTCAGCACCGCCTCGAACACGATCCAGGATGGAATCAGCCAGGCCAGCAGGAACTGCGCGCCGGGCTCGCGCCGGGCCCGCCACACCGCCGGCGCCGCCATCGCCGCAAGCGGCGCGCCCGGCCAGAATGTGATCCAGAACAGCGCCAGATACAGTCCAGGCGGCGCGCCATGGGATTCCTGGGCGCCGATTTTGCTCAGCATGTCGCCGCCGACGGAATCGGCGAAGAAGGCATCGCCGGCGCGCCAGAAGATCGCGACGAACCAGGGCAGCACCAGCACCAGCATCCACATCAGGCCCCAGAGCGGACGCAGCTTCCATAGCCACGAGGCATCACGGTCCTGGATCGCGAGCGCGACGATGGTCAGGCCTGCGAGCATCAGGATCAGCGGACCCTTGATCAGGATACCGACCGCGAGCGCGGTCCAGAAGATCGCGGGCCAGCTCCAGGGCGGATGGGTCTCATCCTCTGCGCGCTGCCACGACAGATAGGCGCGCGACATCGCGCCCATCGCGGCGGTCACGCAGAACAGCAGCACCGCATCGGTTTTCGCCAGCCGTGCCTCGACGCCGAGCAGCACGGAGGCACACATCAGGAGCGCGGCAAGCACCGCCGCGCGCCGCGTGACGAAGCCGAGCGCGGCCCAATAGGTCATCAGCACGGCGCCGATGGCGCCGATCAGCGACGGCAGCCTGTACACCCAGATCCGCAATTCGGCCTTCGGCAGCTTGAGCGCGGACGCGGCTTCAACCGCGGCCGATTGCAACCAGTAGATGCCGACCGGCTTCTTGTAGCGGACGTCTTCCTGGAATCGGATGTCGACATAATCGCCGCTCTCGACCATCTGCTTGGTCGCTTGCGCAAACCGCGCCTCGTCGCGGTCAACAGGCGGGATGGTGAAGAAGCCCGGGAGGAATAGCAGCAGCGCGCAGAGCAGCAGGAAGCCGACCGCGCGGGCGTGGCTGGCCGTGGCGACGTCGAGCATGGACACGAGCCGGCTGCCCGGATTTACGGGCGCTTTCGGCTCGCGGGGGGCTCCAAAACGGGGGCTGGGATAGGTCTCGGCCATTGGTTCCGCTTACGCTGAAACCGTCATTCCGACAACCGGTTAAGGCGGGGTCATTGAATTCGAACGACAACTGTGTCCGCGGCGCCAGTGGCGTCGATCACGGTCAGCCGCGCAAAGCCCGGACCGGGCGGATCGATCAGGCGCTGGCGGCGCCCGTCGATCTCGCCGAGTGACGCTCCGTTAACCATGACGGTCATGGGAAGGACGCCGCCGGCGACTTTCACCGGCATGGCCGCACTCCCCTCGCCGCCGGAGCGGTCGACATCGATCCGCGAGCCGTTCAGCGGGAACTGGATGTGCAGCGCCTGCTCGCTGCCGGTCCGCATCAGGTCCCCGACCGGGCGGAACCGCTTCAGCGGCAATGGCAACTTGGCGTTGCTGGCGACCAGGGTTCCCTTTGGCGGCTTCGGCAACGGAACCAGCGTCTTGCCGGTGCGGGCGAAGGCGTCGAACAGGATTGGGGCTGCGGCCACGCGGCCGATCAGGCCGGGAACCGGCGCGCCGTCGGGCCGGCCGACCCAGATGCCGATGGTCATGCGGCCGTCGAAACCGACCGACCAGGCGTCGCGATAGCCGTAGGAGGTGCCGGTCTTGAACGCGATGCGGTTGTGGACGGCGTTTTCGGGCGGCGGCGTTCCCAGAAGCACGTTGCCGACCTGCCAGGCCGCGACCTGATCCAGCAGCCGCAGCGGTTCTCGATCATCTCGGCCGGTCATGAGGTCGCGCAACGGCATGGTGGTGCCGAGCCGGGCGAAACCCGTATAGAGCTGGGTGAGGTCCTGCAGTGTCACACCGACGCCGCCGAGTCCCATCGCGAGCCCCGGTGCCTCGTCCTTGGGCAGGACCAGATTCACGCCGGCCTGCCGCAGCCGCGACGACAGCCGGCTCGCGCCGACGCGGTCGAGCAGCACGATCGCCGGCACGTTCAGCGACAATTGCAGCGCCTTCTTCACCGGCACCGTGCCCTGGAACGTCATGTCGAAATTTTCCGGCGCGTAGGAGCCGAAGCGGACGGGCCGGTCGTCGATCAAGCTGTCGGGGTGGACGAAGCCGTCCTCGAAGGCGAGCCCGTAGATGAAGGGTTTTAGCGTCGAGCCCGGCGAGCGGACGGCGCGGGTCATGTCGACTTGCCCCGCCCGGCTCTCGTCGAAATAATCGGCCGAACCGACGCGGGCGAGCACGTCGCCGCTCTCATTGTCGACCACGATGATGCCGACCGAGATGTTGGGCCCGAGCGCAATGGCGCGGTCGCGCGCCAGCGGCTCCAGCACCTTCTGCAGATTGGCATCGAGCGTCAGCTTGATGACCGGCGTATCCTTGACCGTCGACAGCGCCGTGTCGGAGGCATGCGGCGCGAGGATCGGCATCGGCTTGCGCAGTTTTGGCACGGGCACGGCCTTGGCCTGCTTCGCGTCCTCAAGGCTGACCACATGCTCCTCGACCATGCGGTCCAGCACGCGGTCGCGCGCCTTGCGTGCGGCCTCGGGATAACGATCGAGCCGGCGCGTCTCCGGCGATTGCGGCAGCGCCACCAGCAGCGCGGCCTCGGCCAGCGAGAGCCGCTTCGGCTCCTTGCCGAGATAGGCGATCGAGGCTGAGCGGATGCCTTCGAGATTGCCGCCGTAGGGGGCCAGGGCGAGATAGAGGTCCAGGATCTCGTCCTTGCTCATGCTGCGCTCGATCTCGATCGCGCGTACGATCTGGCGCAGCTTGGCATAGAGCGAGCGTTGTCGCCGCGGCTCCATCAGGCGCGCAAGCTGCATGCTGATGGTCGAACCGCCCGAGACGATGTGGCCGCGCGTGGTGAGCTGTAGTGCGGCGCGCCCGAGAGCGAGCGGGTCGAGACCGTTATGCGCGTAGAAGCGCTGGTCCTCATAGGCGAGCAGCAGCTTGAGATAGGTCGGATCGACGTTGGCCTTGGCATCGACCGGCAGCCGCCAGCGGCCGTCGGCCATGGCATAAGCGCGCAGCAGTTTTCCGTTGCGATCGACGACCGTGGTGGAGACCTGGCGCGCCTCGTCGAGCGGCAGCGGGCCGAGCGAGTAGACCCAGGCGACGAAGCCACAGGTGGCGAGGATGAGCGTGAGTGCGAAGGCGGAGAGGACGCGAAAGCCCCTGCCCCTGGCTCCGTCATGGCCGGGGTTGTCCCGGCCATCCACGTTCTTCGTCGAGGCAACAAGGTCCGTGGATGCCCGGGACATCTGCGCGAAGACGCGCTTCGCGCTTTTGCCCGGGCATGACGACGGAATTTGTGGCCCGTACGGAGCGTCAGTCATTCCAAACACTCACTTTGCCGCCCGCACCTCGACGTTACCCGTCCCGGTCCGGCCGTAGCGCGAGGGATTGTACATGTCCTCGACATAGGCCTGCGGCAGCACGTATTTGCCGGGCGAGACCGCGCGCACGACGTAGGCGACGGTGAAGACCGACTTGGAGTCCGAGGCACGATCGACCGCCGCCGTGAAGCGGTCGTCACGGAACTCGGTATTTTCGGGCTCCTCGCCGTCCTCGATCCAGTCCAGCGTGCCGCTGTCGCCCGACGACACCAGCTTCGGATTGTCGATCTCGAGGCCCGCGGGCAGATAGTCGGACACCATGATGTGGCCGTACTCGGGCTTCGCCTCGGTGATCTTCAGCACCACGGCGAAACGCTGGTTCTGCTTGACCTTGCTGATGTCGGCGGGCTTGCCGTCGAGCGTGAAATAATTGCGCTCGATCTTGAAGCCGTTCGATGCAGCCGGCTCCGGCGTGACCGGCGAGCCCGACACCGAGACCACCGCCTGCACCGGCGCATCGCCGGTGTTGGTGATCTTCAGTGGCTTGCCCTCCAGCGTCACGGCCTTGTAGCTGCGGTACAGCGCGGTCTTGACCGGCTGGCCGTCGACGTCCATCGACAGGTTCTCCTTGGCGAGCGCGCGCGCCGCCAGTACCAGCCACGCATTCTCCTGCGTCGAGGTGTAGGGCGTCAGCCCTCGCGCGACTTCGACCCGCGACACCGCCTGCGTCAGCGTCGCCTTCGGCGCGTTGCCTTCGCTGGCGAGCGAGACCAGCGCTGCGGCATCGCGCAGCTGCGAGCCGTAGTCGGTGCGGCCGAACTCCAGCACCGGCTTCGGCGCGAGGCCGTCGAGCGCGGCACCGTAGACCCGCTCCGCGCGGTTGCGGTCGCCGACCAACGCCAGTGCCGCCGCAAGCTGCGACTTCGCGATCGGCGTCGCGAGGTTGGAGAGCTTGGTGTCGGCGAGATAGCGGAGATCGCCGATCGGCGCCACGCCATTGCGTGCGAGCACGTAGAGGCCGTAGGCGAGATCGCGCCCGCCGTCCTTGTCGGGCTCGTTGCCGTTCACGACCGAATTGCGGATGCGGTCGAGCGCGTTCTTGAACAGCACGTCCGGCACCGCAAAGCCCTTTTCGCGGGCGCGGGTGAGGAAGTCCGTCACGTAGGCGTCGAGCCAGGCGTCGTCGCCTCCGGCCGACCACAGGCCGAAGGAGCCGTTGGAGCCCTGGCGCGCCAGCAGCCGCTCGATCGCATCGCGGATGCGCTGGTCGACCTCGGTGTCCATGGCCAGATGCGCGCCGGCAGCGAGCTCGTTGACATAGAGCAACGGCAAGGCACGGCTCGTGATCTGTTCGGAGCAGCCATAAGGGTAGCGGTCGAGCGCCTTTAGGATCGTTGCGGCGTCGAGCGCCGTCGACAGGCTGGCCGAAACCGAGACGCTGCCGGTGCCCGGGACGAGATCGGAGAACATATCCGAGGTTAGCGTCAGGCTTTCACCCTTCGCCAGCGTCCGGATCGAACGCCGCGCCAGCACCTGCGTCGCCGCCTTGACGTCGAGCGCATAGTGACGCGCCAGCGCAAGGCCGTTCGGTCCCTTGATGTCGACGTCGAGCGTCGCCTGCCCCGCCGCCGTCGCGTCGATTGCGAGCGTAAACGCGTTGCGCTGCTTGGCGGCGAGCTTGACCGTGGTTGCGGGATTGCCGGTCATCTTCACCGGACCGCCGGTCTTCACGTTGATGACGTAGTCGCCGGCCTGGCCCTCGACATTGTCGATCTCGAGGTTGACCGTGCCGTGGTCGCCATTGAGCAGGAAGCGCGGCAAGGTTGTGGTCAGCACCACGGGATCGCGGATCACGACATCCGTGTTGGCGCGGCCGAGCTTTGTCGCAGTCCAGGCCACCGCCATCACGCGCGCGGTGCCGGCGAACTCGGGGATATCGAAGCTCACTTCGGCGGTGCCGTCGGCGGCGACCGTGACGATGCCCGAGTAGAGCGCGAGCGGCTTTTGCGCGGGCGGAGAGCCCTGCAATTCGCCGGCACCGGCATCGCCACCTGACTTGATCTGTCCGCGCGTGCCCGACATGCCGTCGATCAGTTGCCCATAGAGATCGCGGATCTCCGCGCTCAGGCGGCGCTGGCCGAGATAATAATCGTCCGGCGCCGGCGGCTTGTAATTGGTCAGGTTGAGGATGCCGACATCGACCGCTGATATGACGACCTTGGCGTCCTCGCCCGGATTGAGCCCGTCGAGCTTGACCGGGATCTTCAACATCGCATTCGGCCGGACCAGTGCCGGCGGCGTCAGCTTCACCTGGAGCGTGCGGGTCTGCTTGTCGATGCCGAACCATTTCAGGCCGATCGCCCGGCCCGGCATGCGTTGCGCAGCCGCATCGAGCGGGCGGCGCAGCGTCGCCACCACATAGGCGCCGGTGCCCCAGTCCTTCCCGACCGGCAGCCTCACCTGCGCCGTACCTTCCTTGACGTCGATGGTCTGCGTCGTCAGCAGGCGGTCGCCGAGCACGTTGACGGTGAGCTTGCCGGCGCTGCGGACGTTCACGGACACCGTCATGGTGTCGCCGGAGACGTATTGCGGCTTGTCGATCGAGGTCTCCAGCAGGTCCGGCGTATCGGCGCTGCCGTCGGAATACCAGCCGACGTCGAACTGCACCGAGGTCACCGGACCGTCGGCGTCGTTCGACTTCACATCGAGCCGGTAGCGGCCGGGCTGCGGGCTGAGCGAGATCCGCGACGGCTTGTCGGCCGCGACCGTCACGTCGCCGTCGGAAACACGCGAAGTCGATTTGACCGGCTCGTACTCCCAGTAATTGTTCTGGCGATACCACTGGTAGCGCGACTCCATCTTCAGGAGCTCGTAGCGCAGGCCATCGCGGCGCAGTCTCTCACCCTCGGGCGAGACGAACACGACGTCGAACTCCGCCTTGTCGCCCTCGGCGACGTTCTTGTCACCGAACAGCGGCTTGATGCCGATCATGGCGTTGGCGGGCGCGACCGGCAGCACGATCTTGCGCTCGACGGCGCGGCCGCCGGTCTCGACCATGCGAACGAAGATCTGCGCCTCCTGCGGGCGCGTCGAGGCGGGCTGCTTGTCCAGCGTCACCGGGAAGGTGGCAACGCCATTGGCGTCGGCTTCCGGCAGGTTCTCCAGCGGTGTGCGCTCGTTCGAAGTTGTCTCCTCGTCGGCGACGCCGAACTGGTAGCCGGCAAAGCCCGGGCGTTCGCTCGCGGGCGCGACCAGCATGTCGCCTTCGAGCTGGAGGCCCGAAGCCGGCGCGCCATAGAGGAAATGGCCGTCCGCCTTGAGCTCCACCGGAGCGTTAGCTTTGATCAGTTTGTCCTTGGCGGACAAGTCGAATTCGATCCTGTCCGGAACGTAGTCCTCGACCATGAAGGTGGTCTCGCCGACCGATGAGCCCTTCGGATCGGTGAACGCGCGCACCCGCCAGGTCCCGGTCGGGACGGCCGAATTGAGCGGCACGGACAGCGTACGGCCGCCGGCGCCCTGGTCGGCGAGCACGGCGCGGCGGAATTCGACGCCGTCGGGGCGCTCGATCACCAGCGTCAGCGGCCCGCCGGCAACGGCGTTGCCCTGCCCGTCGCGCAAGAGCGCGGTGAGATAGACGGTCTCGCTGGAGCGATAGACGCCGCGCTCGGCATAGACGAAAGCGTCGGCGCCCGCAGGCACCGCCCGGCCCGAAACGCCGCGGTCGGACAGGTCGAAAGCCGAGGTCTTCAGGCTCAGGAAAGCATAGTCGGCCTTCTCGCCGGTGACCGTAAGCATCGCCGGCGACAGGCCGCCCTCGCCGCGCGCGAGCCCCGCCTCGAACAGCACATGGCCGCTGTCGTCCGTCTTGCGGGTCGCCAAAATCTCGTTGTTGCGGGCAACCAGCCGCACCTCGGCCTTGCCGACCGGGTCGGTCGAAGCTAGCGAATTGATGAAGACGTGGATGCCGTCATTGCCGGAATAGGCGGTGACCCCGAGGTCTGAGACGATGAACCATTGGGTGGCGAGCTGGTAGTCGTCTTCCGAGCCCGGCCCCTTGGCCGCGGCGGTCATCACATAGACGCCGGGCTGAAGCTCGCCGAGCGCCTGGTCGACCGGAAATGCGGTCGTGACATCCTGGTTCAGCGTCATCGCGGTCGCGAGCTCGCCGGTCCAGACCTTGACGCCGCGCTCGCCGCCGAGATCGGCGAGCTGGTATTTCGACAGCGTCTTCTGGAAATCGCTGTCGACCACCGTGTTGATCAGGTTGCGGTCGCCGATCCGGAAGACGTTGACGCTGACCGCGGGCGTGTTGACGCTGACCACGGGAATGCCGCGCTGGCCGGTCCGCGGCAGCACATAGGCACGGCTGGTGAAGCGCACGAACGGCTTGCGGTCGCGGACATAGACGTTGAACTCGGCCGATTTCGGCAGGCCTTCCTTGACGGTGGACGGCAGGCCGGCGCGCAGATTGATGTTGTAGCGCTCGCCGTGCTTCAGCCCGTCGACGCAGAGCTGCTTGCCTTCGGCCGACAGCGCCGGCTTGTCCTGGCCCGCCAGCGCGAGATAAGGCGCGAAATCGGTGCGCTTGGCCAGCTCTTCCGAGAACTGGAAGCAGGCGCGCGGACTCGCCGAATCCGAGTCCACGGTATAGTCGAGCAGCCGGAAGCCGTGCTCGTCGCGCATCTTCTCGTATTGGCCGCGGACGTCGGCGACCTCGCGCATGTCGAGCGACAGCCGCAGCGCATCGAGCGCCGGCCGCCACAGCTTGCGTTCGGCCAGCGACTTGCCGAGCACGGCGAGCGCATCCGCCTCCTCGCCCGGATTGCCGGCGCGCTGGTAGGCGATGTAGGCGGCGGTCGAGGCCCGCTCCAGCAGAAACGTCTGCTCGCTCGAGCTTTTCGGCGAGATCTGGAAGATCACCTTGGCGAGCCGCAGCCAGTTGCCCGTATCCTCCGGCGTGGTCGCGGCGATCTGGCCGAGCACCGACAGCCCGGTGCGGTAATCATTGCGCCGGAAGGCGGCGTCGGCGTCGGTGCGCAGCGTCGCGCTGGTCTTGGCGACCGGCCCCGCTTCGCTCTTGATCTGGGCCTCCAGCTTGATCGCGGAATCGGCGAGGTCGTCGCGCTTGAACGCCTTGTCGGCGGCCAGCGCTGCGCTAAGGCCGAGCGCCAGCGTGGCGCAGAGTGTGACGGCGCGAACAAGACCGATCATAATGGACTCCCGGAAATCGCGGCGCACGCCGCGTGAGCATGAAATGCGCGGAAAGGTGACGGACTCAAGGCGATGGAACCAAAGGTGCAAATCGTCGCATTCGCCATGACAAGGCAAGCCCTGAGGAGACCGATCGAGATATCGCCGCGCACGCCGTCCTGATGGCGCAGCCATACCTGACCCGTCGACCGGCGGCCGTGTCCCGGAAGCTGGCCAGCGGTCCCGGCGATGTAATCCATCGTCCAGTCCGCTACCGCTCAACCCGGCACCCTGACACCCCACCGTTCCGCTTGGTCGCGGCGTTGAGGAAAACGGTTCGGTTCAGACTTGGCGGGAGCGAGGATTTTTCATATTTGGCGTGATAGAAGACCGGCAGGCGGTAGCCGAGGCCGGCGCAAGGCTGGTCTCAAGACGGTCCCATAGCTCAACTGGATAGAGTAGCGGATTTCTACTCCGCGGGTTGCAGGTTCGAGTCCTGCTGGGATCGCCATTCATCACTGGATCGCTAGAGCCGTTTGCGGTATCGGCCCCCCCCCCCGCCCAGCGGAGACGTCTTCAGGAGCCTCACCGTTCTCGTCGATCCCGAGAACGATTTCGACTCCCGCTGCCGGAATTTCGGCGCCGCTTGATCGACGTGACGAACGCACAGTTACCAATCCTCTTACTTCACGAATACGTGGGTACCCTCGCCCCGGTCTTTGAACCGGACGGACGAACCCTATGTATGCGCCGGGCGACGTGCGCCCGATAGGGAATTTGATGCTGCCAACCGAGTGGACGAGAATGGCTATCGCATCTGCGGTTGCCGTGATCGCGATGTCGTATTTGGCAATCGACGCAGGCGTCGTGAACTCCAGCGTGATCACACGGCGCATCGAGGTGGCGCGGGCTTCCATTGCGGACGCGGCGGCCAGTCAGCATCAACTCGCCTTCGCTATTCAGGCCTGGGCGCGTCCAAGCCGCCAGAAGGCGGACTCGGAGCCACATTTGGAGCACTGCCTGGCGATCGATTGAGTCAGGCGCAGCACCAAATCAGCCGACGCCTAAGCGGCATTTCTTTTGTTCATGATCCGACTCCGCTTCGTTCCAAAAGCACGAATCGTCATCGCAAAAATCAGCCGCGTGCATTCATTAATGCCGCGTTTCACTCGCCCGGTTCGTTCATGCATCCAGGGTCACGAGAACCGGCCGCAACCGGTACGCGTCGATCGCGGCGTTCGACAGCAGCAGCCTGCGCCGCTCGCCGCGCAGCATCAGGCGATCGATCCTGTTCAGAATGAAGCGGGCTGAATCCTGGCGCTCACCGGTGAGCAGGCCGGATTGGTCGAGATATTTCCATGCGATCTCGAAAGACTGTGCGCGCAATTCGGGGTCGGTCATAACCGGCCAACGTTGGCGGGGAGCGGATGTTCCCAGCCGCGCAGCGTCGGTCGCAGCGCACCGCGGCGCGACGAAATGCGCAGCGCCGCGGAACGAGATCACGACCAGCACGTTGGCTGCAACGAAATGGAGTGGTGCCGACCCGCCAGCCCCGGTCGGCTTTGAAGGGCCCCGTGCTTGTCCCCCCGAGCACGGGGCTTTCTCATGCAGGCCAACCAGCGTCCCGACCTCGGCCGACCATTGACGCGAGATCGCGCCGGGGATGCGATTAGTCCGTCTGCTCGTCGCGCCGATCGCGGGCGAGCTGATGCCAGGCCAGAGCCAGTTGGATCAGCCTCTGCCGGTCGGCGCCGTCGGCGGACGCCGCGGCCCGCTTCATCGCCGCCTCGGCTTCGTGCTGTGGGTCGTACTTGGGACACATGAGGGCGAATCTAACCGACCGATATGGACGGACCGATGGCAATTTCGTCCGTATGAATGCGGGGTGGTTTTCTCGTCGCCCGGCCCCCCAAGACGCATCTGTGAACTGCGTCACAGCCTGTCCGCGACGTCTCGGCTAAACATCGCTTCAACCGCTCGCACCGCCGCGAGAGGGCATGGGTGGTCTGTCATGACACAGGAAGCAGCAGCCGAGGCTCACGTCCCGACGCGACGCGCAAGGCCCGACCTGTTCGGCGCCACGTTTCTTGCCACCATCGGTCTCGTGATGTTGGCCTGGATCGCAGGCCTGGTCTGGGCCGCGATCGCGTTCTTCAACTGGCTGGTGTGACGCGCGAAGCGATCAGTATCGCTTCAGCAAACAATACGTTGGCCAGACAAAAAGAGGCGGGCCTGCGCCCGCCTCCTTGTTTCAGACCTTGCCTGGAGCCTCAGTAACAGGCGCGAGGATCGGCCTGCACATACTGACCGCTCGGATAGCGGTAGTAGCAATTGCCCTGGGCGAAATAATAGCCGGGCCGCGAGGCAGCCGTGGCGCCGGCGATCGCGCCGGTGGCGCCGCCGATCACGGCACCCGCGGCCGCGCCCGAGGCGTTGCCCGAGATCAGGCCGCCCAGCACGCCGCCGACGATGGCGCCGCCAAGCGCGCTCGCGCCGGGATCAGCCGGCGGCGGGGGCGGTGGTGGTTCGTAGGCGACGGGAGGCGGCGCCGGGGCATAGGCCACCGGCATGTCGTCGAAGTAATCCTCGGAGATGTAGGCCGGCGGGCCGGCCATCCGCTGCGGATAATAGTACCAGACGCCGCCGACGTCCCACCACCAGCCGGAGCGGCCGTTGCGGACCTCATGGCGCCAGCGCCCGCCGTCCCAGGCGCGATTGCCGCGATAGGCGTGTCCGCCCCAGTCGCGCTCCGGTGCGGGGCCCCTGGCGTAATTGCGTCCGGGCGGCGGGCCGCCTGCTCCGTGCGGGCCGGGACCGGGGCCGCCGGCGTGGGGCTGGCCGCCGGGCTGTTGCGCGGGCCGGGCCGCCTGCTGTGGCGGGGGGCCCTTGCGCATGTTCTGATTGTTCTGGGGCGGCGCGCCGGCGCCAGGCCCCGCCGGCGTCTGGGCCTGGGGTCTTGGCGGCAATGACTCCTGTGCCTGCGCCGAAAGCGCGACAACGGACAAGGCCGAAACCAAGGGAATAATGATCTTCATGCGGCTGGACGCACTCATGCGTGCTTGACCCCCTACTCTCGCGATTGCCGTGGTGCCTAGCGCGATAGACGATTCGCCTCGCGCCTGGCTGATGCCGGCGGGCATAACTGACCTGCTTTGGTCGGCTAAGTCCCGTTACAAATGATTAAGATCACGGCAATTTTCGGCCCAAGGGGGGCGGCTGGAACCGTTCTAGCGCGCCGGCTCGATCACATTGCAGTTGGTCCGCCCCGACATCAGGCAGTCCTGCATCTTGCTGGCCGCGGTGAGATCGCGGGCGAGCCACCAGCCGACACCCAGGATCACGAGCGCGATGATCAATCCGGCAATCGCGCCACGACGGTTGTCGCCGGATTGAGGTTTTGCGAGGGATTTGGGCTTTTTGCCCGGTTCGGGCTTGGATTCGGACTTGGACATGACTGGCCGATCGCAGGGGGTGAGCCGGCTTTACCACCTCTGCGACGTCGCGTCACATCCCGGTCGATCGTTCAGCCCCGGGTCTGCCGGATCGCATCCTTGCGCGAGGTTTCTACCGCCGGGGTGGCCCGCGGTGCGCAGGTCGTCAGCAAGAACGCGGTCTGGGTGCATTCCCAATCCGCGCCGAGGACGGCGCTTTCGATCGGCTTCGGGCGGGCGAGCAACAGTGCGACGCCGGCCAGGGCGACCACCGCGACGGCGATTGCGAGCGCCTTCGGGCTCAGTCTTGAGGTCATCATGCCCGTGCTCCGTCTCGTACCGGGCGGACGCTAGGCGCCGCTCCGTGTGGTCCTCTATGAAGGACATCACAATTCGGCAGTTTTTCGGGGCTACGAGAGATCGTCGGTGGTGGCGATTTTTCGTCTACCTGATCGGCTGCGATTATGGGTGGCTTCGCGACGCGCGCCGATGTACACGCTTCTGCGTCGCGTGGCGCCCGCTATGCCCAGCCGACGTACCAACAGGCAATGATGTAAGATCGGAAGCGAGGAAGACAAGGCTCGTCGATGAGTGGATTCAGGGAACCCGGCTTCGCAGACCGGCAAAAGGCGGCGCAGGACGCGCGCAAAAATCTTTTGAACAAATTCAAGTCGCAGCCCGGGTTGGATGACCCGGCGGTGGCAGCACGTCGTGCTGAGCGCGAGGCACTCGCGGCCAAGCGCGCCGAGGCAAAGACCGCGCGCGAAGCCGAGAAGGCCGAGCAGAAGCGCATTGCGGAAGAAGCTGCAGCCGCCGAAGCCGCGCGTATCGCCCGCGAAGCGGAAGAAGCGATCGCCAGGCAAGCTGAAGTCGAGGCCGAGCAAAAGGCCAAGCGCGACGCCCGCTACGCTGCCCGAAAGGCCAAGCGGAAGTAACGTTCGCAAGTCAGTTTCAACTCGAGTCACTTTCAACTCGAGTCACTTTCAACTCGAGTCACTTCAACTCGAGTCGCGTTCAACTCAAGTTGAACTAAACCATCACCGGGGCGGTCGATGTGACCGCCCTCGGACTTTGAAGCGTGCGCGTCTGCCTTCGCAGACGCCGCGGCGACGGTGGAAGATCAGTTCTTCTTCATCATCCCGTCGTCTTTCTTCATCCCGTCCTTCGACATGTGGTCCTTCTTCATGCCGTCGTCCTTGGACATGGTGTCCTTCTTCATGCCGTCCTTGGACATCGTGTCCTTCTTCATCATGCCGTCGTCCTTGCCCATCTTGTCCTGGGCAAAAGCGGCCGGCGACAACGCGAGGCCAAGCGACAGAGCGGCAGCCGAGACGCCGAGCACGATGCGGGTGCGAATGGTCATGAGTGATTTCCCTTCGAGATGGTGTTTGTCAGCGACGGACGCCGCTATCTGATCTCGACGGATTGCCCGGCGGCGTTGTTACGCGCCCACTGACAAAATTTCTGCGGGTCTGCTGCGCGGACGCTCAGTGTGCACTGCAGCAAGGCCGGCCCTTGCCCCGGCATTCGGTCTCGAACTATCAGATGAGAGAATATTGGGTGAGAGACCGGCTAGGATGGACCTAAGCCCCGGTCTCAAAGACCCAGCCCACCTCACACCGAACAAGAACCGGCCAAAGACCGTCCAAGGGGATACACCATGCTCACGCGCCGTCATCTGATCGCGACCGCCGTCGCCGCACCCGCCATTCTTCGCTTCGGCACTGGTACCGCGCATGCCGCGACCACGCTGAAGATCTCGCATCAATTCCCGGGAGGGACCATCGACAAGGGCGACTTCCGCGACCGGCTCTGCCGCATGTTCGCGGCTGAAGTCGCCAAGCGCAGCAAAGGCGACATCGCCGCGGAAATCTATCCGAACTCCTCGCTGATCAAGACCAACGCGCAATTCTCCGCGATGCGCAAGGGCGCGCTCGACATCAGCCTCTATCCGATGCCCTACGCCGGTGGCGAACTACCGGAGACCAATATCGGCCTGATGCCGGGCCTCGTGACCACCTACGACCAGGGCCTGCGCTGGAAGAAGGAGCCGGTCGGCAAGGCACTGACCGACTTCCTCGCCGACAAGGGCATCATCCTGCTCACCTGGGTGTGGCAGGCCGGCGGCGTCGCCAGCCGCTCCAAGCCGATCGTCGCCCCTGAAGATGCCAAGGGCATGAAGGTGCGCGGCGGCTCGCGCGAGATGGACATGGTGCTCCAGACCGCCGGCGCCTCGGTGCTCTCGGTGCCGTCGAACGAAATCTACGCGGCGATGCAGACCGGCGCCTGCGATGCCGGCATCACCTCCTCGACCAGCCTGATCTCGTTCCGGCTCGAAGAGGTCGCGAAGTCGCTGACCTCGGGTGCGGGCGCCTCCTACTGGTTCATGCTCGAGCCGCTGATGATGTCGAAGGTGATCTTCGACAAGCTGCCGAAGAACCAGCAGGACGTCCTGCTCGCGGTCGGCACCGAGCTCGAAGCCTTCGGCCGCAAGGGCGCGCAGGACGACGACGTCGAGGTCGCCAAGGTCTACGAGAAGGCCGGTGCCAAGGTCAGTGCGCTCGATGCCGCCACCGTCGGCAAATGGCGCGACATCGCCCGCGACACCGCGTGGAAGGACTACGGCGCCAAGACCGCGACGGCCGCCAAGCTGCTCAAGCTCGCCTCCGACGTCGGCGCATGAGCCACGGTCCGCTTCCGGATCGTGACGACCGGGCGAACGCTGCCGCAGGGACAGGCCTTGCGGCGGCGATCGATCGCGGTCTCGCCATCCTCAACCGCATCATCGTCGTGTTCGCAGCGATCGCGCTGATCGCGGCCTGTGCCATCCTGAGCTACAGCGTGCTCAGCCGCGCCCTGTTCAAGGCCGCCAATTACTGGCAGGACGAGGCCGCCGTATTCCTCCTGGTCGGCGCCACCTTCATGACGGCGGCCTATGTGCAGCAGAACCGCGGCCATATCGGCATCGAGGCCTTTGTCGGCCTGCTGTCGCCGCTCGCGAACCGGATCAGGCTCTGGCTGGTCGATGCCGCGACGTTCCTGTTCTGCGCCTTCTTCACCTGGAAGTCCTGGACGCTGACCCATGAAGCCTATGTCGACGGCCAGGTCTCGAACTCGATGTGGTCGCCGCCGCTCGCCATTCCCTATTCGCTGATGGCGCTCGGGATGAGCCTGCTCTGCATCCAGATCCTCGTGCAGCTTGCGCTGCCTTTTGCAGGAGCCAGGCGTCCATGAGCGTTTTCGGTATCGGCCTCGCCTACGGTATCGCGACGCTGGTCGTGATGTTTTCAGGCATGCCGATCGCGTTCGCGCTCGGCGCGGTCGCGGTCGTGTTCATGGGCATCTATATGCCCGCCGCGTCCCTGGATACGGTGACGCAGAACGTCTACGAGGAAATGGCCTCGATCACGCTGCTGTCGATCCCGCTCTTCATCCTGAAGGGCGCCGCGATCGGCAAATCGCGCGCCGGTCAGGATCTCTATTCGGCCCTGCATGCCTGGCTGCATCGCGTCCCCGGCGGCTTGGGCGTCGCCAACGTGTTCGCCTGTGCGTTGTTTGCGGCGATGGCGGGCTCCTCGCCCGCGACCTGCTCGGCGATCGGGTCGGCCGGCATCCCCGAGATGCGCAAGCGCGGCTATTCCGGCGGTTTTGCCGCCGGCATCATCGCGGCCGGCGGCACGCTCGGCATTCTGCTGCCACCCTCGATCACCATGATCCTGTTCGCGGTCGCGGCGGAAAAATCGCTCGGCCGTCTCTTCCTCGCCGGCATCGGGCCCGGCCTGCTGCTGGTGTCCCTGTTCGGCGCCTATGCGGTGATCCGCTTCCGCCAGGAATATGCCGCGGCCCAGGCAATCTACGAGAAAGGCGGCCCTGAAGCCGCGATCCTGGCCCGCGACGAATACACGCTCGCCGAACGCTTCAGCGTGCTGCCGCGGGTGATCCCCTTCGTGCTGCTGCTCACCGGCGTCATGATCGCGCTCTATGGCGGCTACGCCACGCCGTCGGAAACCGCCGGCCTCGGCGGCCTCCTCGCGCTGGCGCTGATCGCGGCGATCTACAGCGTGTGGCGGCCGAGCGACCTCGCGCCGATCATGATGTCGACGATCCGGGAATCGACCATGCTGATGATGATCATCGGCATGTCGCTGCTCTATTCCTACGTGATGAGCTATCTGCACATCTCGCAGTCGGTCGCCGAATCCATCGTCGCGATGCACCTGCCGCGCTGGGAGCTGCTGTTCGCGATCCTGGTCATGGTCGTCGTGCTCGGCTTCTTCCTGCCGCCGGTCTCCATTATTCTCATGACCGCGCCGATCATCCTGCCGCCGCTCCGCGCCGCCAATTTCGACATCATCTGGTTCGGCGTGGTCATGACCATCGTGATGGAGATGGGGCTGATCCATCCACCGGTCGGCCTCAATATCTTCGTCATCCGCAACGTCGCGCCCGACATTCCCTTGCGCGAAGTGATCTGGGGCACCCTGCCCTTCGTGCTGCTGATGATGCTCGCGGTGCTGCTGCTGTGCTTCTTCCCGGGAATCTCGACCGGCCTGCCGGACCTGGTGATGGGGCCGGACGGGAGCAGGTGACGGGAGAACCGTTGGCGCAGGGCTTGGGCATTAGCATTTTCGCTCTCGTCGTGCTGGCGCCGTAAGTCCTCGGCTCATTGACAGGCGTCGCGTTCACTCGTCTCATCAAGCGTCGCCGCTGGCGGCCCAGGTGATCTCGGTGCGGCCGATCTCGGTAATGTTCGGAACGCTGACCTATGTCGTTGCGCCGTCGCCATCTTCGCGATGGTGGAGTTGCACCCGTTCGCGTTGTTCGCCGGGCTGGCGCTAGCCCTGTTCTACACGTGGCCAATCTGGCTGCTAATGGGGCGCAGGATAGATCAGCGTCGACCAGCTCGACGAGCGAAACAGAGGCGCGTCAATTTACAACCTGACGGAAATGTGATCTTATACTTCAATTCACTTGATATTTTTCATCGGATTGCGGCACGTCCTCGATCCCCTTGCGGCCGCTGATAATGGGACGAGCAAGCGACAGTCCGAACATTATTTCGGAGCGCCTAAGTGTTCAAGATTATTTCTGGACTTGCATTGCTGATTTTAGTTCCGGTCTTGGCGACCGAGTTCATCAATGCTTCCGACGCAACAGCCGGCATTCAAAATAAGTGCACGAAGCACGACGAAACTGATCCCGCCTTGGTGGCGAGGCCGACGTCAGGCGTAGTCAAAGTGATACGACTGAGCAATCAAGGCGAGTTCATCGACCGTTGCGAATTGACCGATGTCCTTGACGAACTCGTATGGGACCACCCGGACGCCCGTTGCGCGCCAGCAGCCGAGAACTGCTTCAACTCAAAAGTTACGATCAAGCCGGATGCCGTATCCAAGCCGAAGCTCATCGTCCTCTACATCCACGGCTGGATGCACTCCTCGGATGACCAGGATTCCAATTACCGAGAATTCCGCAGGCTGATCGCATCTCTTGCGTGCTCGGATCACACGAAGCAAACCGTTGGGATCTACATTACCTGGAACGCATCGACCGGGTACTGGCCCCTGGACTATCTTTCATTCTGGTCCCGACAGCGGATCGCAGATCGAATAACTCAGTCGGCTGTGGTTGCCAAGATTGTCGGCACGATCGGAAACACCAGGGATAGATCCGGAAAGCACGACAACTTCATTGCAATCGGACACAGCTTCGGCGCGCGCATGCTCTTTTCGGCGGTCAACGCGCCATTGGTGATAGACGTCGCAAGGGCCTATCCCCGGTCCAATAGTGATACGTATCAAATCGTCCGGGGGCCGGCGGATGCCACGCTCCTGCTCAATCCGGCGTTCGAGGCCGCAAGATATACGGCGATCAACGGATTGATCCGCAATGAAGAGGTCTTTTCGCCGCTACAGCCTCCGCTGCTCATTACGATTTCGACGAACAATGACTGGGCCACCGAAACCGCGTTTCCCGCCGGGCAGGTTCTTGACCTCTCATTCGACAAGCGCGCAAGAACCACCCTTGGGAATTACGACAGATACTATACTCACTCGCTGCTGCCGTCGGACGAGCGGGAATGCCCGATCTCGAATCCATCCAACATCACGGAAAAGTTCTTTGCCTCCGGGCTCTGCCTGAAGCGCGAGACAGACTGGCACCAACAAACTGATGCCATGCAGGCGGAGGACCCTTATGGTTGGTCCAGCGTCAACCCCGAACGGCAGATGTTCAACCCATTCCTTGTCGTCCATACAACGAAAGAGGTCATCGACAACCACGGCGGCATCTGGAAGGGCAAGGTCTTTTCGGAATGGATATTCCAGGTCGTCAAGGCGATAGATTACCGGAATGATCGACTGACCGAATTGGATCGTACTGGTAGCGCCGTGCGAGGAAATGCGAAATCCTGCGACGACAAAACCTCCGCGTTAACGCAAAGTGGAGACCGGTAGGATAACCGGACCGGAATCACACGGCCGGGGTGCTGGAGGCGTGCTCTACGTCCTTCGCTCCCGCGGGCGCATGCAATGACGGGTTACGCTTGGCGACTGCACTTCGCGCAGCGCGGGGCCAATCCACCCTACGATTTCTCCTTGCGCCGTGCCTTCGTCGCGATCGTGCTGCCGGCCACCACCTGCAACAGATCCTTGCGCACGGCCTCGATGTGCCGCTCCAGAAACCGGCAGGCCTCCTCGACCTTCTGCGCGCGGCAGAGCGCGATCAGATGGGCGTGCTCCTTCTCGGCTGTTCCCATCGCCTTGGTGTTGGAGAGCTGGAGGCGCGTGTAGCGGTCGCTGGTCTGCAGCAGCGACAGCACGATCGCGCGCGTACGCGGCTGCGGGGCGTGAACATAGAGCGCCATGTGGAAGTCGGCGTTGAGCTGCCCCCATTCGCTGACGTTGCGCGCCTTGATCGCCTTCTCAAAACTCTTGTGGATGTCGTCGAGCCCTTCGAAATCATCGGTGGTGAAGCGGGGCGCCGACTGCGCCAGGAGGCGCGGCTCGAGGATGCCGCGCAGCTCGAACACGTCGTTGATCTCGTCGAGCGACAGCTCCGAGACGATCGCGCCCTTCTGCGGAACGATGCGCACCAGGCCTTCGGCCTCGAGCTGGAATAGCGCTTCGCGCACCGGGATGCGGCTGACTCCATAGGCCTCGCCTAGCGCGTCTTGACGCAGTTGCGAGCCGGCCGGATAGGTGCCGTCGAGGATCGCCTGCCGGAGCTGGTCGACGATCGCGGCCGACAGCGTGCGATGCTTCAGAGGCTGTTTCATCTGACCTTCTGTTGTCCTTCCCGACTCATCCGGCCGAAGCGGTCTTTCTCTTGCATGTTGAGCGGCCCAACAAAAGTGCGCGGCCCGGCAAAAGCCAGTGCCCAGCAAAAGCGCGTCCTGCCGTCGAAATGACCGCAATCTCCGTTTGACACCCAAAATGTATAAATTATACATTTGCCGATAGCACGAGATTTCTCAGGGGTTGGGGCCTCTTTCATGATCGAGCAGACGATGCTGGCCACGCGCGCATTCAGCGTTCGACGCATGGTCGTCGGCGCGTCCAGTGGCCTGCTCGCCGTCGAGCGCGTCGCGCTGATGGGCCTGATGTACCTGCTCACCGGCCTGATCCTGGTGAACGTCGTCACCCGCTACGCGCGCTTCCCGATCTACTGGATCGATGAATCCGCGGTCTATTGCGTGGTTTGGCTGACCTTCGTCGGGGCGTCCGCGATGACGCGGCTGCGGCTCGATTTCGCGGTCACCATGCTGACGGAACGTCTTTCGCCGCGGCACCAGAAGATCGCCAAGGTAATCTCGACCGGCCTCGTCGTCGTATTTGGCGTCGCCCTGATCGTGACCTGCGTGCTCTGGATGGACCCGATTGGCCTTGCGCGCGCCGGCTTCGACGGGCGCAAGCTCGCGGCCGAGACCTTCAACTTCCTCTACACCGAGCACACCCAGACGCTGAACTGGCCGACCTGGGTGCTCTATTTGACGCTGCCGATCTTCGCGGTCTCGATGACCATCCACGGTCTCGCCAACCTGCTGGAAGATCTCGAGCTGGTCCCGCGCACGCCGCCGAAGGGCTTTGCGCTCTCCGAGCTCGACGGGGTCAACTGATGATCACGTCAGCCGCCTTCGTCGCGATTATGCTGGTCGGCGTGCCGATCGGGCTCTGCCTGTGCCTTGCCGGCCTCGTCTACATCGCAGCATCCGGCAATCCCGTGCTGTTCCAGTCCTATCCGCTCCAGCTGTTCGGCGGCGTCGACAGCTACGGTCTGATCGCCATTCCGCTCTTCATCCTGATCGGCGAGATCATGAACGGCGGCGGCATCACGCGGCGCATCGTCGACATGGCGATGGCCTTCGTCGGCTCGCTCAAGGGCGGGCTCGCCTACGTTAACATCCTCGCCAACATGTTCATCTCCTCGATCCTGGGATCTGCCACCGCGCAGGTCGCGATCATGGCCCAGATCATGGTGCCGGAGATGGAGAAGAAGGGCTACGACAAGACCTTCGCAGCGGGATTGACCGCCTATGGCGGCATGCTCGGCCCGATCATTCCGCCCTCGGTGATGTTCGTGGTCTACAGCGTGCTCGCACAAGTGTCGGTCAGCGACATGCTGATCGCCGGCATCGTGCCGGGCGTCATCCTCACGGTGATGTTCTGCCTCGTCATCGCGCTGATGGGATACGTCTACAACTATCCCCGTGCGGATTATCAGACGCCGCGCCAGCGCGTCATGACGATCCTGCGGACGTCACCCACCCTGCTGATCCCGATCGTCATCGTCGGCACCATCCTCAGTGGCCTCGCCAATGCGACGGAATCCGCTGCGGTCGGCGCGGTCGCCGCCGCACTTGTCGGGAAATACTGGACCAGGGAGTTCGAATTCTCGCAGTTGCCGCAGATGATGCTGCGCAGCGCCATCTATTCGGCGATCGTGCTGTTCCTGGTCGCTGCCGCGGCGGTGTTCTCCTGGGTCCTGATCTTCGGCAAGGTGCCGCAGGAAACCGCAGGCTGGATCCAGTCCGCCGCCAAGGACCCGGTCAGCTTCATGCTGATCTGCAACGTCATCCTGCTGATCATCGGCACTGTGATCGACGGCATTCCCGGCCTGATCATGACTGTGCCGATCCTGCTGCCTGTCGCGACCGACGTCTACCATATCGATCCCCGGCATTTCGGCGTCGTGGTGGTGATCAATCTCGTGCTCGGCCTGTTGTCACCGCCGGTCGGGCTCTGCTTCTTCGTCGCGGCCGCCGTCACCGGCGCCAAGCCCGGCAAGATGTTCATGGTGACGCTGCCGTTCTTCGTCATCTCCTGCGTCCTGCTGGTGCTGCTCTCGCTCTACCCGTCGCTCTCGCTGATCCTCATCAAATAGGCCCGTTCAAAAGGAAGCCCGACCATGCCGCTTTCACGCCGCCGCTTTCTCGCCGCCAGCGCCGCCGCATCGGTGTTCGCGCCGTCGCTGGCGCTCGCCCAGGCCAAGGAATTCCGCCTCGGCCTGATCACGCCGAACGGCCATTCCTGGAACAAGGCAGCGCTCAAGTTCGGCGACGAGCTGAAGGCCGCCACCAGCGGCCGCCTGACCCTGACCGTGTTCCATTCCGGCCAGCTCGGCAACGAGCCCGCGATGATGCAGCAATTGCAGTCCGGCGCGCTCGACATGGGCTTCATCCAGGCAGCCGAGCTCGGCTCGCGCGTGCCGCACATCGCCGCGATCAACGCGCCCTACATCGTCCGCTCGACGCCTGCGGTCGCGAAATTCGTGCGGCATCCGGCAGCGGTGAAGCTGTTCGATGTGCTGCCGCAGGAGACCGGCACCATCGGCCTTGGCTGGGGCATCACCGGCATGCGCGCGGTGTTCTCGTCCAAGGACCTGAACTCGCTCGCCGACATCAAGGGCATGAAGCTCCGCATCAACCCGACGCCGGTCTATCGCGACTTCTATTCCTCGCTCGGTGCCGCGCCGACGCCGATCCCGACCCCGCAGGTGTTCGACGCGATGGCCAACGGCCAGGTCGATGGCCTCGAGGCCGATCTCGAATTCTCCTGGAACCAGCGCTTCGACAAGGTGTCGAAGGTGATCCTGCAGATGAATGCCGTCTTCATGCCGATGGCCGCGGTCGTTTCCGGCCGGGTCTGGCAGACGCTCCCCGCAGCCGACCGGGAGCTGATCGCCAAGACGGTGAAGTCGACGCTGGACGCGCAGATCGACGAGTTGGCCTCTAACGAACCCGCCCTGATCGAGAATTTCAAGAACGCGCCGATCCCGATCCGCCAGGTCCCGGCCGGCGACACCGAGGCCGTCATCGCCGAGTTCGACAAGATCTGGCTGCCCAAGGCACCTGTCCTCGCCGAGCTGCGCAAGGTCGGCGCGACGCTCTGATCCATCCGCTACCCTCTTCACCACAGCCGGCGGATCCAGCCCCCCGCCGGCAAACTCACTCGGAGTCAATTCATGAGCCGCCGCGTTTCCTGGGAAGGCGTCTTCCCGGCCGTCACCACGCAATTCCACGACGATCTCTCGCTCGACATCGACGCCACCGCCAAGGTGATGGACGGGTTGATCCGCGACGGCGTCTCCGGCCTGATCGTCTGCGGCTCGGTCGGCGAGAACACCTCGCTGGAGCGCAAGGAGAAGGTCGCGATCATGGAGACGGCGAAATCCGTTGCGGCCGGCCGCGTGCCCGTGCTGTGCGGCATCGCCGAATTCACCACGGCGTTTGCGGTCGAGACCGCCAAGGAAGCCGCGCGCGTCGGCATCGACGGCGTGATGGTGATGCCGGCGCTGGTCTATTCGTCGAAGCCGCACGAAACCGCCGCGCATTTCCGCGCCGTCGCCAGCGCGACCGACCTGCCCGTGATGCTCTACAACAACCCGCCGATCTACAAGAACGACGTCACCCCCGACATCCTGGCCTCGCTCGCCGACGTCGAGACCGTCGTCTGCTTCAAGGATTCCTCGGGCGACACGCGGCGCTTCATCGACACCAGGAACATGGTCGGCGACCGCTTCGTGCTGTTCGCAGGGTTGGACGACGTCATCGTCGAGAGCATCGCCATGGGCGCGGTGGGCTGGGTCTCCGGCATGTCGAACGCCTTCCCGCGCGAAGGCGAGACGCTGTTTCGCCTGGCCAAGGCCGGCCGCCTTGCCGAGGCCATGCCGATCTACGAATGGTTTATGCCGCTGCTGCATCTGGACGCGCGCCCGGACCTCGTTCAGTGCATCAAGCTGTGCGAGCACATCATGGGCCGCGGCACCGCGCTGACCCGCCCGCCGCGCCTCGCGCTCCTGCCGCAGGAGAAGGCCGAGGTCGAAGCCATGATGGTGAAGGCGCTCAAGAACCGGCCGCTCCTGCCGGATGTCGGGCTGAAGGCGGCCTAAGCGAAGGTCTCGTAGGGTGGGCAAAGCGAAAGCGTGCCCACCATTCGCAAATTGGATCGCGGAAGGATGGTGGGCACGGCGCTACGCGCCTTTGCCCACCCTACGAAAGCTTACGAAGCAGCCCGCTTCTTCTTCGCGTTCAGCGCAGATGCCACGCGGCTCACAGGCGGTTTGCCCAGCACGCCGCTCATCTCGTTCGTCGCCGCCAGCAGCTTCTCCATATCCACGCCGGTCCTGACGCCCATGCCTTCGAGCATGTAGACGACGTCCTCGGTCGCGACGTTTCCGGTTGCGCCCGGCGCGTAGGGGCAGCCGCCAAGGCCGCCGGCGGCAGCGTCGATGATGCGGACGCCCTCCTCCATCCCGGCATAGAGATTGGCCAGTGCCTGGCCGTAGGTGTCGTGGAAATGCATCGCGAGTTTTGCGGGCGGGATGTTGGCGCTCACCGCGCGCAGCATCTCCTTGGCCTTATCAGGCGTGCCGACGCCGATGGTGTCGCCGAGCGAGATCTCGTAGCAGCCGAGCTCCCACAGCGTGTTGGCGAGATCGGCGACCGCCTTTGGCTTGATCTCGCCGTCGAACGGGCAGCCCAGCACGCAGGAGATATAGCCGCGGACCCTGACGCTATCCGCCTTGGCGCGCGCCAGCACCGGCTTGAACCGTTCGATGGACTCCGCGACCGTGCAGTTGATATTGGCGCGCGAAAAGCCTTCCGAGGCCGCCGCGAACACGGAGACGACTTGCGCGCCGGCAGTGCGCGCGGCGTCATAGCCCTTCTCGTTCGGCACCAGCACGTGGAATTCGGCGCCCTTCACGTGGGCAACACCGCGCAGCACGGCGTCCGAGCTCGCCATTTGCGGGATCGCCTTGGGCGAGACGAAGGCGCCGACCTCGACCGTGGTGAGGCCAGCGGCTACGAGCGCCTCGACGAAGGCGATGCGGGCCTCGACGCTGACCGGCGTCTTCTCGTTCTGGAGGCCGTCGCGCGGCCCCATTTCGATGATGCGAACGGGATCGCTCATGTCACTCTCCCGATGGCTCGACCACGGCGAGCTCGACGCCCTCCTGGACGATGTCTCCGACCTTGCATTTGATCGATTTCAGCACGCCGGCATAGGGCGCGCGCAGCGTCTGCTCCATCTTCATCACTTCCAGCGTGAGGATCGGCGCGCCCTTGTCGAGCTTGGCGCCCTCCTCGGCCAGCACGGCGACGACCGTGCCCGGCAGCGGCGCCGCGATCTTGTCCTCTCCGACATGCTCTTCGCTCTCGCCGCCGAACGGATCGACCCAATGCAGGTCGAAGCGGCCGTTGCGTGTGCGCAAATACAGCTCATGACCGTCGATCACGGCTGCGACCTGCGATTTGACGCCATCGAGCGTCAGATCGAAGCCGCCGTCGCGCGGGGCGATCGTGAACGCCAGCTCGCGCTCGCCAATCACCAGCGTCGACGGGCCACTGCCGTAGTTCAGTGTGATCTTCTGCTCCGGCCCATGGCCGACGCGGAAGGCAAAGCTGCGCTGGCGGCGGCCGACCGGCATCCAGCCAAAAGTCTGCCAGGGCGAACTCGCCTCGTCTTGCGCGGCCTGCCGCTCGTCGTTGATAACACCGGCGACCGCTGCGCAAAGCTCGAGCTCGCCGGGCGCCGGCGAGGCCTGCGTCAGGGCCGCCAGCTCGCGCTCGATGAAGCCGGTGTCGATCGCATTGGTCCGCACCTTCGGATGCGTCATCAGCGCCGACAGGAACGGGATGTTGGTGACGATGCCGCGGACGTCCGACTCTTGCAGCCCGCGGTTCAGCCGCTCGATCGCGACATCCCGCGTCGGCGCCCACGCGATCATTTTTGCGAGCATGGCATCGTAATAGGGCGACACAATATCGCCTTCGCGATAGCCGGCGTCGATGCGCAAGCCGCCGGTTTCCGCCGGCAAGCGCCAGGTCGAGATCCTCCCGACCGACGGCATGAAGTTCTTGGTCGGATTTTCCGCGTAGACGCGCGCCTCGACCGCATGGCCGTTGAGCTTGATCTCGTCCTGCTTCAGCGGCAGCGCCTCGCCGAAGGCGACGCGCAGCTGCCACTCGACGAGGTCGATCCCGGTGATCAGCTCGGTCACTGGATGCTCGACCTGAAGACGCGTGTTCATCTCGATGAAGAACACGTCCTTGCCGTCGGAGACGAACTCGATCGTGCCGGCGCCGACATAGTTCACCGCGCCCGCCGCCTTTCGCGCGGCGGCGCAGACGGTCTCGCGCTGGGCCGGATTGAGCGTCGGCGACGGCGCCTCCTCGATCACCTTCTGGTGCCGGCGCTGCAACGTGCATTCGCGCTCGAACAGCGAAAGCAGATTGCCGTGGCTGTCGCCGATGATCTGCACCTCGATGTGACGGGGATTGTCGACATATTTTTCGATCAGCATGCGGTCGTCGCCGAACGCGGCCTTGGCCTCGCGCTTGGCGCTGACGATCGCCGGTCCAAGTTCGTCTGCCGAGCGCACGATGCGCATGCCGCGGCCGCCGCCGCCGGCGGACGCCTTCACGAGAATCGGGAAACCGATCTTGTCCGCCGCCTTCGAAAGCGTCGCATCGTCCTGGGCCTCGCCGTGATAGCCGGGCACCAGCGGCACGCCGGCCTTCTCCATCAGCGCCTTGGAGCCGGACTTCGAGCCCATGGCCGTCATCATTGCGGCGGTGGGGCCGACGAACACCAGGCCCGCCTCCAGGCAGGCCCGCGCGAACTCGGCATTTTCGGACAGGAAACCGTAGCCGGGATGCACGGCTTCCGCGCCGGTCTTTCGCGCGGCCTCGATCAGCCGCTCGACACTGAGGTAGCTGTCGCGCGCCCGCGCCGGACCGAGCAGCACGGCCTCATCCGCGAGCGCGACATGCATCGCGTCGCGATCGGCCTCGGAATAGACCGCGACCGTGCGCAGGCCCATGGCTCGCGCGGTGCGGATGACGCGGCAGGCGATCTCGCCGCGGTTGGCGATCAGGAGCGTGCGGAAACGGCGGTAGAGCATTGAGCGGTCCATCGCATCACATCCTGAACAGGCCGAATTTCGTAGGCTCAATCGGCGCATTCGACGCCGCGGAAAGGCCGAGGCCGAGCACGAGGCGGGTGTCGGCCGGGTCGATCACGCCGTCGTCCCACAGACGCGCGGTCGCGTAATACGGATGCCCCTGGCTCTCATATTGCGCGCGGATAGGCTCGCGGAACTTGTCTTCCTCTTCTTTCGACCAGCTATCGCCCTTGGCCTCGATGTTGTCGCGGCGGACCTGGCTCAGCACCATCGAGGCCTGCTCGCCGCCCATCACCGAGATGCGCGCGTTCGGCCACATCCACAGGAAGCGCGGTGAGTAGGCACGGCCGCACATGCCGTAATTGCCGGCGCCGTAAGAGCCGCCGATCACGACGGTAAATTTCGGCACCGAGGCGGTCGCCACCGCCGTGACGAGCTTGGCGCCGTCGCGCGCGATGCCGCCGGCCTCGTACTTCTTGCCGACCATGAAGCCGGTGATGTTCTGCAGGAACACCAAGGGAATGCCGCGCTGGCAGCACAGCTCGATGAAATGCGCGCCTTTCAGCGAGCTCTCGCTGAACAGGATGCCGTTGTTGGCGATGATGCCGACCGGATAGCCCCAGACGTGGGCGAAGCCGCAGACCAGCGTCGTGCCGTAGAGCTTCTTGAACTCGTCGAACTCCGAGCCGTCGACGATGCGGGCGATGACGTCGCGCACGTCGAACGGCTTTCGGCCGTCGACCGGCACCACGCCGTAGATCTCTTCCGCCGCAAACAGCGGATCTCGCGGCTTGTGCATGTTGAGGTTCGGCCGCGTGGACGGCTTCAGCGTGCCGACGATGCGCCGGGCGATGCCGATCGCATGGGCATCGTTCTGGGCGTAGTGGTCGGTCACGCCCGATTGCCGCGAATGCACGTCGGCGCCGCCGAGCTCCTCGGCACTCACCACCTCTCCGGTCGCGGCCTTCACCAGCGGCGGGCCGCCGAGGAAGATGGTGCCCTGATTGCGCACGATGATGCTCTCGTCCGACATCGCGGGGACGTAGGCGCCGCCGGCGGTGCAGGAGCCCATCACGATCGCGATCTGCGGGATGCCCTGCGACGACATCTGGGCCTGGTTGTAGAAGATGCGGCCGAAATGGCGTTCGTCCGGAAAGATCTCGTCCTGGAGCGGCAGGAAGGCGCCGCCGGAATCGACCATGTAGACGCAGGGAAGATTGTTCTGCCGCGCCACGTCCTGCGCGCGCAGATGCTTCTTCACCGTCATGGGATAATAGGTGCCGCCCTTGATGGTGGCATCGTTGGCAACGATCACGCATTCGCGGCCCGCGATGCGCCCGACACCGGTGATGACGCTCGCCGAATGCACGTCACCGCCATAGAGGCCGTACGCCGCCAGCGGCGACAGCTCCATGAACGAGGTACCGGGATCGACCAGCAGGTCGACGCGCTCGCGCGCCAGCATCTTGCCGCGCGAGGTGTGGCGGTTGCGCGAGACCTCACCACCGCCGCCGGCGACCTGGCTCAGTTTTTCGCGCAAGTCCGCGACAAGCCCGCGCATGGCCTCGGAATTGCGCGCAAAGTCCGATGAAGACGTATCGATGCTGGAATGGAGCGGCATGTTGATTCCAATGAGGTGAAGGTTTTAGGCCGTCTCGGACATCAGCTCGCGGCCGATCAGCATGCGGCGCACCTCCGAGGTGCCGGCGCCGATCTCGTAGAGTTTTGCGTCGCGCCAGAGACGTCCGACCGGGAATTCGGAGGTGTAGCCGACGCCGCCCAGCGCCTGGATCGCCTCGCCGGCCATCCACGTCGCCTTCTCCGCGGAATAGAGGATCGCGGCCGCCGCATCCTTGCGCAGCGTACGGGCGTGGTCGGCCCGGTCGCAGGCGCGCCCGACCGCATAGACATAGGCGCGCGCCGACTGCCAGGTCGCATACATGTCGGCGAGCTTGCCCTGCATCAGCTGGAAGTCGCCGATCGGCTGGCCGAACTGCTTGCGCTCGTGCATGTAGGGCACCACAGCGTCCATGCAGGCCGCCATGATGCCGAGCGGGCCGCCCGACAGCACCGTGCGCTCGTAATCGAGCCCGGACATCAGCACCTTGACGCCCTCGCCGACCTTGCCGAGTACGTTCTCTTCCGGCACCTCGCACTCGTCGAAGAACAAGGGATAGGTGTTGGAGCCGCGCATGCCGAGCTTGTCGAGATGCTGGCCGTGGGTGAAACCCTTGAAACCCTTCTCGACCAGGAACGCGGTCATGCCGCGCGGGCCCGCCTCCGGATCGGTCTTGGCATAGACGACCAGCACGTCGGCGTCGCCACCATTGGTGATCCACATCTTGGAGCCGTTGAGGACGTAGCGGTCGCCGCGCTTGTCGGCGCGCAGCTTCATCGAAACGACGTCGGAGCCCGCGCCGGGCTCGGACATCGCGAGCGCGCCGACATATTCGCCGGAGATCAGCTTTGGCAGATAGCGCGCGCGCTGCGCGTCGTTGCCGTTGCGGCCGATCTGGTTGACGCAGAGGTTGGAATGCGCGCCGTAGGACAGCCCCACGGCGGCCGAGCCCCGCGAAATCTCCTCCATGGCGACGATATGGGCGAGATAGCCCATGCTGGAGCCGCCATATTGCTCCGGCGCAGTCATGCCAAGCAGGCCGAGATCGCCAAAGCGCTTCCAGAGGTCGGCCGGGAACAGATTGGCCTTCTCGATCTCGGCGGCGCGCGGGGCGATCTCCGCCTCCACGAAGGCGCGCAGCGTGTCGCGCAGCATGCCGATGTCTTCGCCCAGATCGAAATCGATGCTCGGGATGTTCAAGGCGATTCCTCCGTATTCTTGTCGGGTCCGAACCTACCCCTGCCCGGGCGTCCTGGCGGTCGAAAAGGTTGCATTTTCCGCCAAGTTTGGCGAGGATTTTTCATGCCTTTTCAAGCCGCGACCGCGACACCCCGCCGCGCCATGACCCCCGCCGCCTTCGTGCGCGGCGTGGTTGCCGCTTATGCCCTTTACGGACGGGATCCGGCCGAAGCCTTGGGCAAGGGGCAGGTCACCGGGGACCTCGTTCGATCCCGGGACGGACGGGTGACGGCGGCCCAGTTCGAGGCGCTGGCCGGCCACGCCATGCGCGAGCTCGACGACGAGGCGCTCGGCTGGTTCTCGCGCCGGCTGCCTTGGGGGACCTATGGCATGTTGTGCCGCGCCTCGATCACCGCCCCCAATCTCGAAGTCGCGCTAAAACGCTGGTGCCGGCATCATCGCCTGCTGACGGAGGACGTGCTGTTCGAGCTCTCGCTTGGTGATGAGACCGCGACCATCTCCATTCGCGAGCAGCGCGACCTCGGCCCCTTGCGTGAATTCTGCCTGGTCACCCTGCTCCGCTATGTCCTCGGCTTTTCCTGCTGGGCCGTCGATTCCGCGATCGCGCTGCGTGCGGCCGAGTTTCCCTATTCCGAGCCGGGCCACGTCTCGGTCTATCCGACGATCTTCTGCAGGCATTTGAGCTTTGATACGGGCGGCGCCCGCATCGTGTTCGACAAGCACTATCTTTCACTGCCGCTGACCCGCAGCCCCGCCGATCTCGACAGCATGCTCAAGGGCGCGCTGCGGCTCACCGTGCTGCCCTACCGGCGCGACCGGCTCCTGGTCGAGCGGGTCCGCCGCGTGCTGCGCAATGCACGCGGACGCTTTCTCGGCGCCGAGGATGTCGCAAGCGAGCTGGCACTCTCCACCCGCACCATGCATCGGCGCCTGCGCGAGGAAGCGACTTCGCTGCGCGATCTCAAGGAAGAGGCAAAGTTCGAGCTCGCCAAGCAGGAGCTGATGCGCGGCCGCGCCCCGATCAAGCGGATCGCGGAGATCGCCGGCTTCCGCAACGAGAAGAGCTTTTCGCGCGCCTTCCGCACCTGGACCGGCGCCAGCCCGCGCGAATTTCGCGACCGGTATCGCTGAGGCCTGCAAGCAAGCACGGCCTCCGCGATCGAACGCAGAGGCCGCACCATTTACGCCGGAATTGGCGATCGTGACTTAGTTCGAGGACGCATTCTTGCCCGGACGGGCCTTGGTACGCGACTGCGTCTGCTTCGGCTGGAAGGCGAGCGCATCGTTGCTGGTCTTCGCGCCGGCGGCCTGCGAGCACATGCCGCCGATGCCGCCGGAAGCGGCCCGGCAGGCTTCCATCGTCGGAAAGCCGCAGCCGTGCGCAGCCTGGGCGCCGTTGGTGATGCAGTAGTCGTCCGCCTTCGCGGCGGGCGCGGTGATCATGAGAAACGCAGAGGCGAACAGCGTCGCAGCGGATGCGACGAACGTCTTCGAGGTCGAGGTCATGTTGTCTTTTCCTGCTTCAGGGTCCCACAAAAGCATCCCCAGCGTGCGACGCAGGCTGAGGCTCACACCTCGCATGTAGGCCAGCGCCCCATCCCGGCAATCACGGTTCAGCGCATTGCAGAGCTTCGTAAATCACATGTCACAGTTAGGTGAGTTACTAAGCTATATGGTGAACCGCTGATTCGGCTTTTGTGAATCGCCGCCCGGTCGAGCCGTGTCGCCATCGCGTTGGATGATGTGAAAATGCTCGGCCTTCATGGTTCGAGACGCGCCGCAAGGCGGCGCTCCTCACCATGAGGATTTAGAGCTTCGCCGCGAAACGAGTCCTCATCCTGAGGAGCCCGCCAAAGGCGGGCGTCTCGAAGGATGGCCACAACGAAACCGCCTGCCACGTGCTTGCCCTGGCCTAGCCCGCCGACGCCGCCACGACCTCCTGCAACGGCAGCGGCACGTCCTTTGCGACACCCAGTACCGGAAAGCTGCGGACGTTCTTCACATCAGTCATCGCAGCGAAATGCAGCAGCTGCTGCCGCATGCTCTCGACGTTCGGCGCGACGCATTTCAGCAGGTAGTCGGTGTCGCCCGAAATCCGCCAGCACTGCTGGATGCGCGGAATCGCGGCGATCGAGCTCTCGAACGCCTCCAGCACCGGCTGGGCCTGGCTGCCGAGCTGGATCGAGACGAACGAGACCACCTCATAGCCGAGCAGCCGCTCGTCGATGACGGCGCGAACCGCCCGGATCACGCCGCGGCTGAACAGCAGTTTCAGCCGCCGCAGGCAGTTGGGCGCGGACACGCCGACCCGCAGCGCCAGCTCGTTGTTGCGCACCCGCCCGTCCTGCTGCAGTTCGGAAAGTATTTTCAGATCGACGCCGTCGAGCTGGTCACGCCCGGCCATCCCCCACCTCGCCATGATCCCCGTCATGACGTCAGCGAAGCACGCGGCGGAATCGCTGCCAAGGGGCCGGAGCCCCGCGCAATAGCTGATCCGTGGATCCGGGGTCATCGGACCCGACGTCATGTCTGCGGGCGGGTACCCCCGCCGTCATGCCAGGGCTCGTCGCGGCCGTCCGCGCTCTATCACGCGGCGCCAAAGACGTGGATGCCCGGGCCTTCGCCTCGCGAAAGCGGCTTCGGCCGCGCAGGCGGGACAAGGCCCGGGCATGACGAGTAAATCACGTCGTATGACGTTGGAGCAGCCAGCCGCCCCTCAATGCGTCCAGGGTTCGCCGCGCCGGAACGAGAAATTGTCGGCATAGGCGACCGGGCGGCGGATCGAATCCTGCGGCTCGATCACCTGGTAGGCGATGCCCTTGCGCTCGCAATAGGCGACCGCCTCTTCCTTGCTGTGGAAGCGCAGCGTGATCTGCTGCTTCATGTCGCCGGACGAGGTCCAGCCCATCAGCGGCTCGACCGAACGCGGCTGCTCCGGCTCGTAATCCAGCTGCCATTCCTTGGTCTTGGACCGGCCGGATTGCATCGCGTTCTTGGCGGGCTTGAAAATGCGTGCGGTCATGGGTGGTCCGGGCCTCTTCGTCTTTTCGTTCGATTCCGATGCGTCACGGTAGCAGTTGGTCGAAACCGCGGGCATAGTATAGAGACACCTTTTGGGAACTGATCGGTGATTCCGGTCCCCGGGGTGCCTTGGCGACGGGTATAGTCATTATGCTGCACCGTGACAATTGCGTACCCGCTGTCCGCGCCGGGATCCCGCCCGGCGGCCCTGTCTCGCCGACACCAGCGTATCCGCCCCCTCCGAAAGCTTCCGTCGCATGGCCTTCCTGAACATCAACGCCACGCTCCCCGAAAAGGGCCGTGACCTCAGGCTCGACCTGTTTCGCGGCATCGCGAACTGGGCGATCTTTCTCGACCATATCCCCGACAACGTGGTGAACTGGATCACCACCCGCAACTACGGCTTTTCCGACGCCGCCGACCTGTTCGTCTTCATCTCCGGCTACACCGCTTCCTTCGTCTATGCGCGAATGATGCTCGAGCGCGGCTTCATCGTCGGCGCCACGAGGTTGACCAAGCGGGTCTGGCAGCTCTACGTCGCCCACATCATCCTGTTCGTGATCTACATCGCCTCGATCAGCTATCTGGCGCTGCGGTTCGGCGACTCCGACATGATCAACGAGTTCAACGTCGCCGGCCTCGTCGACAACGCCACTGAGACCTTGCGCCAGGGCCTGTTCCTGCGCTTCAAGCCGCTCAATCTCGACGTGCTGCCGCTCTACATCGTGCTGATGGGGCTGTTTCCGCCGGTGCTGTGGTTCATGCTGCGCAAGCCCGACCTGACGATGGCGCTGTCCATCGTGCTGTGGCTCGCCGCCCGCCATTACGGCCTGAACCTGACCGCCTATCCGGCCGGCCAATGGTACTTCAATCCGTATGCCTGGCAGGTGCTGTTCGTGTTCGGCGCCTGGTGCGCGATGGGCGGCGCCCGGCGTTCGGGAGCCGTGATCAATTCGCCTGTTACGCTGTGGCTTTGCCTCGGCTATCTCGCCTTCGCGCTGGTCATGACCATGGCCGGCCGCTTCCCCACCCTCGGCGGCATGTTCCCGGGATGGCTGTTCTCGGCCTTCAACCCCAACGACAAGACCAACCTTGCGCCCTACCGCTTCCTCCATTTCGTCGTGATCGTGATCCTGGTGATCCGCTTCGTGCCGAAGGAATGGCCGGGCCTGGAGTGGAAGGTGTTCGATCCCTTGATCGTCTGCGGCCAGCAGTCGCTCGCCGTGTTCTGCGTCGGCGTGTTCCTGTCCTTCGTCGGCCATTTCGAACTGTCGATGAGCTCGGGCTCGCTGTTCGCACAGATCTTCGTCAGCATCGCCGGAATCGCGATCATGACGACGGTGGCCTATTACATCTCGTGGTCGAAGAAGCAGGACAAGCCGCTCAAGCCGCCGCCGGCCAAGCCTGCGGCCGCCTCGCCTGCAAAGGCCGCCTAGAGCCACTTCAGACGAAATCGGAACGGGGCGCTAGATTCTAGGTGCGGCAGCGGAGCCGGCTCAGGCCGCCTCGCTGTCGTACTCGGTGAACTTCTTGTAGATCCAGTCGCGGCCGTCGTGGCGGCGCCAGACCTTTCCATAGACCAGCTGCCCGTTGATCGAGCGGCGCGGCACGATCACGGTCCAGAGGTGCCAGATCTCGGTCCAGCTCGACTGCGGATGGACGGTTCGGACGTTGCGATCGAAAGACATGACGCAAAACTCACAGGATATGAGCGCCGCGACGAACTGTGACCTGTGTGAGCACCGATTGCAGGCAGCCCATCGCGAGCCTTGCCGACCTGATATCAGCCACGGATGCGGCCGCAACAACCACTCGTCCTTAACCTAACCGGTCAACCTTACCCCTCGTGGGTACCCGCCAAGACCCGTTGAAAGCCGGCGCCGATCTTTCTATGATGCATGCACAATTTGAGAATGAGCGTACCGTTCTGGACGCGTGGCAATTGCGAACTGATTTTCATTTTTCAAATGACTTGCTGACTGGGGCACCACAATGAATTTGCAATGTGGACGTTTGCGCCTGGCGGTACGCTCGGAGCCGCCTGCGCCGCGCGTCAAGATATCCGTCTCTGAACCGCCGAAGGCGGCCAACGACAATCATCTGGCGTGGCCGTTCCTGCCGTTTCCGCTCGGCTGGTACGCGACGAACTGATCCCCGGAATAGCGCGACGCCGCTCAAGCGGAATATCATCGCTTGGCGGCGTCCGTTTAGGCATTGGGCGCTGAAATCCCCAATGCTCATATGTCTATGGCGACAGCCAAAGGTTCGAAGCAATTTTGCGAATTCTGCGCCGGACCGGCCGGCGCAATGCCTTGAAAAATCGCGCGGAAGTGGCGTTGGGTGAAGAACAAGCGCCAAAGCTTCAAGCAAGGCTTCAGCAAGGTTCGCGCGCGCTTCAGATCGCTATAGGCCGCCTGCCCCCCAACACTCCCGCCGGCTCAGATGCGCGACGTGCTCTGCGCATAGGCGCCAAGCGGCCCCTGAGCATTGTCGGTCCGTCGCTGCGGCGCACAGTTCCCGCCCGTGCGGTCGCAACCAATCACCGCGCCAAGAGTTGCAGGTTCTTCCCGTCCGTCCGGGGGAGCCGCGTGGCTGCGATCCATGCCCGCGCGATGGACGGACGGTCATCTCGTCTCACGACCGTGTGAGCTGGAGCGCGGCCGGTGAATTTTCACGAGCGAGCAGAGACCAAAGAACAGCAGGCCGCAAACCAAGGGGATGCATTGAGTCAAATCGATACGACCGAGAAACTCTCGGGCACGCCGGAGACTGAAAGTTCGCTGTTCGCACTGTGCGGGCTTGGCGTCGCCGGGATCGCAATGCTGGGCTGGATCTGCGCCCTCGCCTGGATCGCCTGGCGCCTGGTCGATTGGCTGTTGTTCTGAAATTGAAACGCCGTCGCAACGCCAATGCACGCAAAAGTTGCGTCTGGTGTAATTTCGCGGAGATCGCCTCGCCGACTTCACTGTCGCCGGCGGCAACGGAACGGGATGAGCGCGGGGCAATATCGAGAGAATTGAAGGGGCTTCAACCTCGGGACTGGTCGGGGCAGCTGGATTCGAACCAACGACCTGCAGTACCCAAAACTGCCGCGCTACCAGGCTGCGCTATACCCCGAATGTCCGGCGAGCCCCGTCGATACACGCTTCCCAAAGCGCCAGCAAGCTTTCAAGCCGCCAGCAAGGCGGCAATAACCCCGCCCGCCCTACTTGGTGCCGAACAGCGGGTGGCCGACCCGGTCGCCGGGACGGATGCCGTATTTCTGCGCCGTTCCCGCCACCACCTCCAGCACGGCCCGCGCGGGCCCCTGGGACGAGATGATCCTGGTCGACAGCGGCTCGGTGTTTTCGGCGATGCGCAGGATGCGGCCGTCGGCGCGAATGAAGATCATGTCGAGCGAGACGTAGGTGTTCTTCATCCACATCGACACCTCCTGCTCGGGTTTGAAGTCGAACAGCATGCCTTTGCCGTCGGCCAGTTCCTTGCGGTACATCAGCCCGGTCTGCTTCTCCTCCTCGGTCGTGGCCATTTCAACCGAGAACACCTGCACGCCGTTCCTGGTGACGATTTCGAGCGGCTGGAAACTGGCGGCGCGCACCGGCGCGCTCGCGACGGCACAGCCGACGACGAGGATGGCGGCCAGCCAGCCCCTTGCAATGGACCAGACGGCCTTTCGGTCAAAATTCATGGGACGGTACTCGAGGGGGCGTGGGACTGGACCAGTCCTTACGCGGCGACCGTGACAAAAGCCAGAGGCGCGCCGGACGGCCTGCGCGCCTCTTGTCACGATTGCGGGAGTTGGCGATCGGCGGCCGCTAGTGCGACTGCAAGCTTTCTAGTGCGAAGAAAGCCCTGGCGATCCCGTCTCGGGATGGATCTCGGCCGCCATCATGCCCTTGGAGCCGGGCCCGAAGCGGACCAGGACATATTGGCCGGGCCGGAGTTCGGTCATGCCGAAGCGGCGCAGCGTCTCCATGTGCACGAAGATGTCGGGCGTGCCCTCGCCGCAGGTCAGGAAGCCGAAGCCGCGCAGGCGGTTGAACCATTTGACCTGGGCCCGCTCCAGCCCGCTGGTCGCGGTGACCGTGACGTGGGTGCGCGGCGGCAGCATCTGCGCCGGATGGATCGCGGTCGACTCGTCCATCGAGACCACCCGGAAGGCCTGGTACCCCTTGGCGCGCTGGATGCACTCGACGACGATGCGGGCGCCCTCATAGGCGGTCTGGAAACCGTCGCGCCTGAGCACGGTGACGTGCAGCAGCACGTCCGGCCAGCCATTGTCGGGAACGATGAAGCCGTAGCCCTTTGAAGCGTCGAACCATTTGATGACGCCGTGGACCTCGACGAGGTTGGCGCTGCCTTCACCAAGTCCGCTGAACGGGCTTAGCGCGCTATCGCGACCACCGCCGCCGTGCTCGCCCACAGCGGGAACTCCGATCTTCTTGGACTCAAATCCGTCCGACGACCCCATAACCCCGGACCCCACACTGCCCATTGCAACCCGCCTCAGCGGCGGCGTCGAATCACGCGTCTTAAGAGAATATTCTCAATTCGACGCGATGCGAATCTTTCGACTCAAAAGATAACACTCCCGGTTGCGAGGCATAGATAAAAAAGAGATTCGCCGGAACCTATGAACAGCTTGCACAGCCGCGAATCAAATTGATGCCTCAATTTGCGACAAAGGGCCCGAGAGTCTCGCCGATGTCGTGGCGGATGACGAGATCGGCGATGTCGTCCTGATCGGTCGGCTCGCGATTGATGATCACCAGACGCGCACCGGCGTTCTTCGCCATCATCGGAAAGCCTGCCGCCGGCCACACCACGAGCGAGGAACCGATCGCGATGAAGAGGTCGCAGGCTTGCGACAGCGCGGTCGCGCGCTGCATTTCGTCGTCGGGCATCATCTGGCCGAACGAGATCGTCGCGGTCTTCACCGGCTCGTCGCACGCGGTGCAGTTGGGTGCGCCGCCATCTTCGTCGAAGCGGCGCTTCACCCAGTCGAGCTGATAGGCCTGCCCGCATCCGATGCAACGCGCATAAGTGGTATTGCCGTGAAGCTCGATGACGTGCTCGGCGGCAAAGCCCGAGGCCTGGTGCAGATTGTCGATGTTCTGGGTGATGACGGCGGGAATCTTGCCGGCGCGGTAGAGCGAGGCGAGCGCGCGATGACCGCGGCCGGGCCTGGCCGCGGCAAAGACAGATTCCATCGCAAAGCGGCGGCGCCAGGATTCGTCGCGAGCTTCCTGGCTGGCGACGAATTCGTCGAACGGGATCGGACGGTTGCGCGTCCAAATTCCACCCGGCGAGCGGAAGTCCGGGATGCCGCATTTGGTGGAGATGCCCGCGCCGGTGAACGGCACGATGGTCCTGGAGTCGGCGATCATGTCGCCGAGTCGCTCGACGCCGCTGCGAAGATCCGATGCAATCACTTGCGGCCCCCCGGGTTGACCTTGCGCCAGCCGCACCATGCGCCCGCGACAAGATCGTTGACGCTGTTATCCACTGCCGCGCAAGAATCACGCAAGCCGCGGTGGGTAATTTTTTCCGACCTTCGCTTATCACAATCCTGCAATGCCTCCTCCCCATTGACGCCCCAATCAGAAGCGCCAATGCATGTGTTAACGCGACTCAACGTGATTGCGGCGGCAGTGCTTGAGTTCGGCCGTGCACACATATTGAAGTGCACACATACTGACGTGTAGAGGGGATTTGACATGACCGAAGACGAACAACGCAAAATCCGCGAACGCGAAGAGATCGCCGCCCGTGTCGCCGCCTTCCGTGCCACGCAGGAAAAATTCCAGCGCGAGCGCGAGGAGTATTTCGTCTCGACGCTCGACAATGCGCGCAAGGCTGAGCGGCCCTCGCTCTGGCCCTAAGCCATCTCCGGATCGCCACGCATGAAAAAAGCCCGGAGCATCGCTCCGGGCTTTTCACTTGGTCAGCCGTTACCAGCCGCGATAGTAGTGGCGGCGGTGGTAGTACGGCCCATCGCCGTAATAGGCGTACGGGCCAGGGCTGTAATAGGCGGGCCCGCCATAATAGCCGTAGCCCGGACCGTAGCCGTACGGATGCGACGCTGCGACCGCGCCTGCGGTAATCGCGCCGGCGGCGAGGCCGAATGCGAGGCCCGGGCCAATGCCGCGACCACGCGCCTCTGCAGGCGCAGGTGCCGCAACCGCGGTCACGCCGACGGCGGCAACGGTGGCCAGAACTGCCAGTGTCTTCTTCATGACTCTCCTCCTTCGCGTCTCGCAGGGACAACGTCGGGGGCCCGCGATGGTTGCGCGCAGGAGTGGAACCCGGGCGGCACAAAAATATCGGCACGAGTGGAACGAATGCGCGTTCCGCGGTTTTCTTCTTTGAGTGCGGAAGCCTCCGCTATCCGGTAGAGGCGACAGCATGAAGACCCCGTCAGCATCTCCGCGATGCTGGCGGGGTTTTTGGTTTCAGCGAAAGAAAATGGCAGCAGACATCAATGGCTGCCAACGGGACGGACGCCGAGGAGGACACATTGCCGCTATCCGCTTTGCTGGGGCGCATCCGCAGGCTCGTTCCCAAATCGCGCGACCAGCATTACGACGAGATCGTCCGCAACTTCGGCGTCGGCGCGCTACGCCCGCCGCCGACGCCGATGAGCGACGGCGAGCTGGCGCGGGCCATCGCCGAGTTCCTCAAGGAGCAGCCGTCGAGCGCGTCGGTTGCGACCCTCGGCCGGCGGCTGGACCCCTCCTCTCCGCTGTAAGCCAGCTTGTTTTCTCGCGGGTAGGGAACAAATGTTTCGCGCGCACGTTGAGCCCTCTTCACGCAAGAAGGGACCCGACATGCCCGCGTGGCTTGAAATTCTGCTCAACCTGTCCGGCTATGCCGGCTTCGTCGCGCTTGCGCGCCGCGGCACCGCGTGCCCGGGCCATTCCGCCGACGATCGCAGCTATGGTGACGAGCGCTAATTGGTGTGAGGCGCGTGGCCTGCCGTGCGCACCAGCCTGTCGGCCTTGACCGCGACGCGCGTGTCCTCGAGTTGCGGCCGCAGCGAGAAGCTGATCACCACGAAGGCGAGGCAGAACAGCGAGCCGACGACGGCGACGCGCCGGTAGGTGTGGCGGTCGCCCTGGAAAAAGGATGGTTCTGAAAAAGGTGTCATGCAAACGTGCTCGTTGGCAAAGTCGTTTCTTGTCCTTGTCAGACACCTATCCCAAGCAGCGGCAAGCGCAACGCGATTGGGGTTTTAACCTAACCGAATAGGGTTATCGGCTTTCCCGCAAATTTTCGTTAGGAGTTTGCGCAAGGCTTGAGACATCTGCTCTTGAGATCCCGGCGCGCCGCTTCAGACCACGTCACCAAAACTCCTGGACAGGTACGGCTTTGTTCCAGCTTCGCCTGCATTTCGTTCTCGAAGAACGAATCGGAATCGAAGAAATCGGCGCGGAGCGTCTCTTAACAAGTGGTGTGGATCGCCGCGAAAGCGAACGCGCGATCGCAGCGAAGGTCCGATCACTCGGTGTCGTCGGGCTTCGGTGGGAGGCACCGAGGGCCCGCCTTTGCGGAGCCGCGTGTGCCTGTCGGACCAGAACACTTTGACGATCTCGGCAAGAAACCAGCACGCATCCATGTCGCTCTCCCTCGCTTCATTCGATAGCGAGGACATGAGGGCTGGATCGTGCGAAGCATCACGCGCACGCGCGGCAACGAGGCCTGTCCCGCATCGACACAGAAGCCACGCCTTGTTCTGCATCCGACTCCATTTCGTTCGCAAAGAACGAATCGGAGTCGAGCAAATCAGCGCGGCGCGACTCCTAACGATCGATGAAGGCGCGCGCCGTCACGGCTTCACCGGCAAGATTTTCAACGGCAGGATTTTCAACGGCGAGCGAGATCGCGTTTACTGGGTCGCCGTCGTGGCCCGCCAGCGCGCCTCACGCCGCTCGCTTGGCGTTGCTCTTCTCGGAAAAACATTCGAGGATCTGGATGCGGAGCTCTTCGGCGGCCGGCCCCTCGACCTTCCTCAGCTGGTTCCAGAGCCTGATCACTTCGCGCTGTTTCTCGATGGTCATGCGTCACCTCCAACGTGATGACCGACTAGAACAAAATGAGAACAAAAAGTCCAGCCCCTCGCGCGCGATTTCCCACGCATATCGCCTTGAACTCGACGGGCGCAGCGCGGAGCGTGGAAACTGGGGATTTCCGCGCCCACTCGCGTGGAAAGCCGTCTGACGAACACTCCGTCGCCACAGCGCGGTTGCTTTTTGGGTTTTCAACCTTAAGTTCGAGGCGCTGGCGGCAAGGCGCTGAAATCCCATCGCCGCCGGCCAAGAGAGCCCCGTGCGCAAGCGCGGGGTTTTTCTTTTGGGAACGCGCCGTCGCCCTCGCCGTTAGCCATTCCGGAGCGAGGGACCGTGATCAGGAAATTCTACGCCGTCGAGGTGGTTCGTCAGATCGAGGAGACCGTGGAGATCATGGTCGAGGCACCGGATGAGACCACGGCGCACGATGCGGCGCTTGCGCACCTGAAGGCGCGCGGCTCCGAATATCAGTGGCTCAATCCCAAATGCGAATTCATCGTCTGGCGCGAGCGCCAGATCGATCCGCCGGCGATCATCGATGTGTCGGTGTCGCCGGAGTAGCGGCCGGAACGAATGTCCCCGCCCCGCGTTGTCGGGCCGAGTTCAGTGGTGCTGGCGGCTGTGCGACGCGGCTGTCCAGCTTTGAAAAGCCCCGGTCCCCAACGCCGGGGTTTTTCTTTGTCGCGCCTCGAACAACAAGGCAGCAAACAACAAAGCAGCCACACGGGCGTTACACCGGGTGGCTGCTTTGACGACTGTCAGCTCCGCGCAAGATTCCGTCGCCGTGATCTCAACCGCCGGACGCCGGGCAACGTTCCGGCGCGCGGCAAATTTCTGTGCGGCCTTTGTTGACCGTCAGACCGGCAAATTGTCGTTCAGCCCCGGCGGGACTTCGCCTTGCGCGGCCCGCTCAGCGAGAAGCATCTTTTCGGCCTCATACCAGAAAGTGTCCATCCTCCCCGCGGGCTCGCCGGCTTCCCGCCAGAGATGATAGGCGCGGTCCCGGATCTGTTCCTCGCTCAGACTGGCCATGTGACGTCTCCCTTTGGGAAGCAAAGCCTGACGACGCCCGAGAGTTCCTTGTCCGTGTCCAGCACACCAGCCGGCGGTCGTTGCGGCGCTCCGCGCCGCGACGACGTCGCGGGCCGCTTAGACGGAGTCCTTGGCCACCTTCAGCGGCGAGGCCTTCACCGACTTGCTCGCCGGCTTCGCCGCGAACTGCATCGGCTCCTTGGTGAAGGGATTGACGCCCATGCGGGCTTCGGTCGCCGGCTTGTTCACGACCGACATCTTGACGAAGCCGGGAATGACGAACTCGCCGGACTCGTTGAGCTCCTTGTAGCCGACCGTCGCCATGTACTCGATGACCGACTTCACGTCGTTCTTCGACAGCTGCGTGCCCTCGGCAATTGCATCAATCAATTGAGTTTTCGTCATCTTCGCCATGTCTGAATTCCTTTTGTGCGGGCGAGCAAATCCTGCTCAGGACGCGGCTGAACCACGCAAGTGTGATGCCGATTCACGCCGGAGGTCATGAAGTCACGGGGCTTAGAACCCATTGAGGCCCAAAACACAAGCATGCCTTGTGCGGGGGTTCCACCCCTTACCGTGAAAGTGTCGCGGCATGCTGCCGCGCTGGCTTTGAACCATTCTGCCGCTGGCGCGTCTAACTAATTGAAGTCCCCAAGCTTCACCCCCATCAGCGAGCCCCGCTTCCCCCAGGCGGGGCTTTCGCTTTTGGTTGCCTCGTGGAGCGCGCCGGCTGGTATATGGTCGGATGTTTCTCGTGAGGGGCTGATGAAGATTGCCATTGTTATCGCCGGCCTGATCGTCGTTGCGGTCGCCGCCCTGGTCGCCATCCAGCCGGAGTTTTTGAAGCCTGCGTCTCTGGCGCAGGTCAAGAAATCCGACATCTTCGGCTTTTCGCCCGGGATGACATTCGAGGAGACCAACAAGCTCGTCACGCAACGTCACTACCGCTGCCGACAGGGTCGAGCTTCGTACATCCTCGAATGCGAAATCAACGGCGCCAAGGTCACGGTCTATAATGACGACGTCGACGCCGGCCACCCCATCCGGCGCGTCAATGCCGAGTTGAACAATCCGGGGCCGCAGGACGCGGCCGTCAAATCGATCTCCGACCAGTTCAACGCCCGGCCGACCAGGGACGCCGGCGGGGGATGGACGTGGATCGTCGGCCGTGGGCTCAAGCTGAGCTACGACGGAAACGCCTTGAAGCTCGTGGACGAGGCCTGGGATAACAGGCTTCGCAACGACGAAGCCAAGCGCTAGCCGCGCTGCGCCGAAATGAGCGGACCGTCATCGCAATCCGGTTATCCCCAGCCAACGCGTCACCTCATCGTGAAACCTGCGGCCCGGCACACCTTGTTGAGACTTCGGTAACCTAACCCATCCACTCTCCCCGCCAGTATCGTTGCGTTGGAGTAAACCCACAGTGCTGAATTTTGACGAGCTGCGTGAACTCGCGGCAGATGTTCGCGTGTTTGTTGACATCGCCGAGGACAAGGCCGAAGCGCTCAAGGCCGTCATCGCGGCCTACGACGTGGTGCTGGCGATCTTCCCCTCGCAGGAGGGCATGGGCCTCCACGTCATCAAGGGCAAAGAGATCCTGAACAGAATCGCGAACTCACGGACCCATACGACCTACAGTCATACCGCGATTGCGGTCCCTGACCTGGAGCATGCCGAAGTGCTCAAATATCTGACGGCCCCCGTCGAGCAGCGGGTCGCAGCCTAGCTGCAGGCGAGCGTCCAGCAGCGTTTTCTTCATACGCGATAGCTCTCGGCAATGCCGGGGCGGTTCAGCTCGTGCGCCCCGGCGACCGCGCACTCAATTCGTTCACCCTATGGATCCGGCCTGCCAAAGCCCGCTATTGCCGCATAGAGAAGGGCTGCCAAAAGGCATCAGGAGAAAGCGATGGCTCAGTTCCAGCCTATCGAGCCATATGAGACTGGCTTGCTGGATGTGGGGGACGGCCACCAGATATATTGGGAATGTTGCGGCAATCCCACGGGCAGGCCGGCGCTTTTCCTGCATGGCGGCCCGGGCACGGGCTGCTCTGTTGGTCAAAGACGATTTTTCGATCCGAACGTCTATAGAGCCGTGCTGTTCGATCAGCGTGGCTCCGGTCGCAGCCTTCCACTCGCAAGTCAGTTGAGTTCGAGCCTGGCAAGCAATACCACCTCTCACCTTGTCGCAGACATCGAGAGGCTGCGCGAGCTGCTCGGTGTCGAAAGCTGGATCATCCTGGGCTTGTCCTGGGGAACCACGCTTGGCCTGGCCTACGCACAAGCTCATCCGGGACGCGTCAAAGCGATGGCGCTCGGATTCGTGACGACGACATCGCGCGCAGAGGTGCAATGGATCACCAGGGATGTCGGGCGCATCTTTCCAAGGGAATGGGAGCGCCTTTCCAAGACTGTCCCCCGGCATCTCCGCGGCATGCCGCTCGTCGATGCCTACGCAATCCTGCTTGCCGATGCCGACGAGACCGTTCGTGACAGAGCCGCCCGGGCATGGTGCGAGTGGGAGGATGCGCACGTCTCGCTCACCCCGGGACATCGGCCAAATCCCCGATTTGACGACGCGGAGTTTCGATTACGATTTGCGCGTCTGGTCACTCACTATTGGCGCCACGCCGCATTTCTCGAGGAGGATCAATTGATCCGCGACGCATCGAGATTGAACGGCATTCCCGGCGCCCTGATCCATGGCCGTTTCGACGTCAGCGGACCGTTGTCCACGGCGTGGCAACTGCACAAGCGATGGACGACTTCCAGGCTGCATATTCTCGGAGACGCCGGCCACGGCGGCGGCAATGAGTTCATGCCTTTGGTCATCAGAACTCTGGATGAGTTCGGGAAGCTGTAGAAACGGTAATTGATCTACAGCCACACGGCGATTGCGGTTCCCGACCTCGAGCATGCGCAGATGCTCAGATATCTGACGGCGCCTGCCGAACGGATGATACGCCTGCCCAGTAGACGCGAATGTAAAGCGAGAACTGGCCACTCGCGGGCAGCCAGTTGCTCTCTTGTCTGCGCTCGGCGATTTTGGCGCCAGCGCGCAGCGTCAACGAACCGTCCCGACATTGAACATTCACTTCGCAGGGAACGTTGGCGGCATCTTGCCGCTCCCTTCGAGCAAGTCGGTGTAGAGGTCGAAGAAGGCAGCGTCGGACTTCGCCCAGCCATAAGCGCTTTTTTGTGTTACCTGGCCCCTCAGCGCCAAATTGCCGGTTCGCAGGGAGGCTTATTGAACGGACCTCCGGCATAACTGCCAACGTCTGGAGCCCGGACACAGTGAACGACGTTGGAGGCAGGGACGACTGCACCGGTTTTGTCGTGCCACGCCGCCCGACGCCAGGTTGCCGGTTCGCAGGGAGGCTTATTGAACGGAGCTCCGGCAAAACTGCCAACGTCTGGAGCCCGGATGCAGTGAACGACGCGGGACGGATGGACGGCTGCGCCGTTCTGGTCGTACCACGCGGCCATGGCCGGATTAGCGAACATGGCCGCGGCGATCAATCCTACCGAAGCAAGCTTCCTCATTTGCGCGTCTCCTTATGTGTCAATGATTGAACGACTGACTATCCTTTGCGGCTCTTTCCTACCGAAGAGACTGCAAGCAACATTTTCCGGTATCGACTATGCACATCATCAAGGATGATCTATTTCAACTTCGCCCGAATACGGCGGCTGCGGTTCCCGACCTCGAGCATGCGCAGATGCTCAGATATCTGACTGCGCCTGTCGAACGACGGATTGCTGCGTAGTTGCCGACGGCAAGCGCATCCTCACGATGACCGGCGCATAGGAACGGTTGGCTCTCCCGCACATTGACCCATCTCCAGATGAGGAGATTGCAATGAGCGTTGAAGGTAAAGCCAAGGAAGCCGCCGGCTACATCAAGGAAGAGCTGAACGAGCACGGCAAGTCGCCCGAGAGCCAGAAGAAGGCTCAGGAGGGTCGTGACCTCAGGAACGAAGGCCGCGTCGAAGACGGCAAGCCGCCGAAGACGACGAAGCCCGGCACCGGTCACTAGACCGACTTTTCGAAGACCGCCCCTGGCCATGTCAGGGGCGGCTTTTCATGTGCGCTCCTGCCCGGACGCAGCGCTCCTCGGCGCGATGCGAAGCAGGGTCCAGCAGCGACGAACACGCCGCGGCTACGTCCCATCTCGCATGTCCCTGGTCGCGAAGTGACATCCGAACGCCACCAGGACCAGAGCAAACGTCGAGCCGAGCAGAATTCGCAGAGTCGATCCCATCTCCTGGCTCACATACCGGACATCGTGTCGGTGCGCGTAGCGTTCAGGATGCGCGGCATCCGGCTGCTGGGGTGAGACAGTCAAAAGCACAAGCCACGCAACGGTCCCGCAAAGCGCAGCAATCCTCGCAATCTTTCCGATGCTTTGAAGCCAGCGCTTCATGCCGCCCTCATCATGGCGTGGATCTCCGCTGCGCCTTTGTCCGGAACAGCCTTCATAAACTCCAGGAGGCAGCCACGCTTCTCAAGTCTTCGGCCCGGCCAGCAGCCTGAGAGCGCTGAGAACACTGAGAATGGCGAAAGCACAAAGACCGTAGGTGAGTGCATTCACGACCCAGGATATGGCGATCCCTGCGAAGCTGGAGCCTCCGACCGCTCCCCAGAACAAATACGCTACGGTGATGCCGGGCCATTCCAGCGAAAGAAAAGCGAAGTCGGTCAGCGGCTCGATGGCGAGGAGCACTGAGGAGATGAGCGCCCCGATAGCCAATGCGATGATGAAGTTGGCTTTCACGGAGAGCATCAAAACCCCAGCAGCCCGGCGATAACAGGAACGAGGAAATAGGCGGCGAGCCCGAGAAGGCCGCCCACGACAAAGCGCGCCGCGCGGCCGTGAATCTTCGTATCGAGCCACGCACAAACCGCCGCCGCAGCCTGTCTCAGCCAGCTACCGACGAGGCTTCCGACGAGATCAAACAGAAGTTCTGCAAGGAAAGCGGCCATGGCGTTTAGTCGCCCCCGCTTCTGCCGGGGTTCAACTGCCGAGGATTTGACCATTGAGGGCGCCGGTTTGATAGGTTGCTGGCGTGGTCACTGCTCGACACTCATAAACAGCCATCACCGCCGAGGAACGGGCCGATCGGGCCGGATTGGTTTTCCGTCACCGTGAGTGATGCCGATGCGGATTGACGGAAAGCCCACCGCAAGGCGGGTTCTCTTTTGAGAGAATTCCCTGCATAGTGCGGCATGGCCAAAGCAAGAGTGACCTTCAAAACCGTCCGCCTCTCAGACAGCGACTGGAAGATACTGGCGGACTACCCCGACCACGAACAGCGCGAAATCACCGGATTCGCCAGCAAGGCAGATGCCGACGACTGGATCAACGGCGATCGCAAGATCGCATGGCTCCGTTCCCAAGGTTACGCCAAGTGAGCTAGCCAAGTGAGCTAGCTGTCGCGCGCACATCGCAATCCTCCTTTTTGATATTGCAGCCGCGTCGTGTCATGTCCTCGCGCGGACAGACGGTCACGCATGCGCGGCCCGCGCGTTGCCTTCGCAACCGCCGCCGTCACCTATGAATTGCCGGACCAGATCCCCTGGGGCCTGGTTGACGCGCGAATTGCGGTGATAGTGCACTGAATTCATTCGCGATCGCCACCTAGCTGGCTCGCGGCTTCGGTCGGTGCTCGGCGGCAGCGCAATTAAGTGCACTGTCACCGTAATTCCGAAGCCGCGATCGGCGCCGAGTCCACCGGCGCCGGTGACGGGCTGGTAGGCCCATAGGTAGAAAGTCCCGCAGGCTACTTCGCCGCTTGCGACCAGAAGATGCGGTCGTTAAGCTATTCATGTTCCGCAGGGCGCGGCGTTGGGCTGGGGTGGAGAAGGTGTTCCGTACAGGAGCCCGGATCGATGGCGACCCCCAAGGACGATTCTCAGGTTGCGACTGAGAAAGCGCCGGCCCGGAATCGGCAACCGCTCGACACGCTCGAGCAAATCTCGCGCATATCGGTCCCGCTCCTGATCCCGATCGTGGTGGCGCTCATCGGATATTTCGGCAACGAGATCCTCAATAATCGACAGGGCGAGATCGAGAAAAAGAAGATCGACCTGGAGTACGTCAAGATCGCGAAGGACGTCGCGTCCAGCGTAACACCGGATGCCAACATTGTTATTACGAACTGGGCCTACCGGGTGCTGTTCAAGCTCTCGCCGGTCTCCGTTCCCGACGAAGAAGTCGAGATTCTCTCCAAGCAGCGTGCGCCGCTGCCATCGTCCGTTTCGCCGGCGATACTCGGGGGAACCGGCACGTCCGCTGCGGAATGGCCCTGGCTGGTGTCCGTCTTTGAGGACGGCACGTTCATTTGCAACGGGACCGTGATTGCTCCGAAGGCGGTGCTGTCGGCCGCCAACTGCATGTCCGGTGAACGGCGCGGCAAGTTCGAGGTGGCCACCGCGACCGATAATGGACCAAACGTCAGAATTGGCCGGCGGATTCCGGTCACCAAGTTCGTCGTTCATCCCACGTTTTCGGAGGACACCGCGCGGGATGACATCGCCATTCTTGAAATCGGCACGGCATTGCCGCCGCCCTTCATCACGATTGCAACCCAGAAATCGGCTGATCCGAGAATTGGCGAACTGACCCTGGTCGCAGGGTTCGACTTCAAATCGCAACCGGCAAGCCTTCTGCAGAGTCCGGTCCCGATCGCCAACGCCGCAATGTGTGCCGCAATGTATCCAGGCAAGGTCATGCCCGAGGGGACCTTTTGCGCTGGCTTCGAACACGGTGGCGCCGTTGCATGTGCGCACCGGGGTGCCGGAGGACCGGCAGTGCTGCTGAACAGCGCGGGCCGGAAATATCAAGTCGGGATCGTCAGTTTGGGCGAGGATTGCAACAGCCCCAAGGCGGGCCTCGGTGTCTACACTCGCGTGTCGTCCTATGCAGACTGGATCCGGAAAGCCGTGCCTAACCTGCCGGGCGAACAGGTGACGGGAGACAAGCGATAGGCGGAATTGCGGTGACAGTGCATCAAATTCATTCGCCATCGGCACCCTGTTGGCTTGCGGCTTCGGACCGCGTTTGGCGGACAGCATCAATTGAGTGCACTGTCACCGTAATTTCCAACGTCGGGACGCCGACTTATCGCGTAGTCACTGGGCGCCCCTAGGTGAATATCTTGGTCAACACTTGTGCAATCGTGCTGCTTGCAGCCTTCATCCCGATATCGGCCGCGAACGTAACGAGGGTCTTGCCCCATCGCTGAAGTTTGCCGGTGTCCGGCTTTGCAGTTGATGCTTCCGCTTTGAGGACATCAGCGATGTCCCGAAAGCCTTGCTGTTGATCGGGGTTCAGGGCGGCGAACTCTGGGGAGTTTATCGCTTGGTCGATGGCCTCAATTAGCTGATGCTGTTGTTGAACAAATGCCGATTGGGAAAACGTCCCCGCTCCCACCTGCGCCACCGCACCTGGACTATTGGACTGATTGATGACCGCGTTGACCACAGGATCTTTCTTCAACCGCTCACTCCCTTGCATCCCGTGTGAGAAATCGTCCAAAGCTTGCTGTTTGAACCGGTCCAGTTTACCACGGACCATTTCGAGATGGTTGGTGCTAACCTCTCCCAATCCCAGTCGTTCGGCCTTTTCAGTGATCTCCGCCCAGATCAGGTGCTGCACCCGGTCAGCGAAGTTCTTGAGATACACTAAGGCTCCAGGCTCGTGGCCCCCAGTGAACTCAAAGGTGAATTTCGACGCATCCGTGATCGTCGATTTGAGCAGGTTCGTCGCGATGTCCTCAAAGGCAATAAGGGTTGCCCCGCTCTTCAATCTTCCCGCAGCGGCGTGCTTGTTCTGCAGCGCCTTCACGTCGCGTGTTACCGCTTCGTGGACATCGGGTAACCGATTGTCGAGAGAGCGGCCGAGATAGTCCGTATCGAACACCATGTTGTTCTCAAAGAAAAAACGCCCCGGAGAGCACTATTCTAACCAACTCCGTGGGTTATGCTACCGGGCGTAGCTGGCTATCAACTGCTCCCGCTTGCTGACAATTGCGGTGACAGCGCATCAAATTCATTCGGCGTCGCCGACCGCCCTGCGGCTTCGGTCCACGCTTAGAGCCGCCCGGTCAGTCGCTCGAGGCGGGCGATGAAGCGGTCGTCTCCCAGTGGACGACCGGTACTCTCCGCGGCGCGCTCCTGAGTGAACAGGCCTACCTCCGGCGAACTGTCGAGCAGGTCGGCGAACACGAGAAGCGGTCCCTGATCAGCGTCAGCGCGCGTTGCGGTGACAGTGCACTAAATTGATTCCCGATCGCCAGCCCTACTGACTCTGGGGCTTCGGCCGACAGCTTGGTGCTAGCGCCAATTGAGTGCACTGTCACCGTAACTCCAGCCACTTCAATTCGTCGTGGTCTTGCCGCCGCGCATGGACACGAGCTTGTCCTCACCAAATCCGAGAATGAGCCAAGCGGTCTCATCGAAACCGTCTGCGAGCTTTCCCTCGTGAGAATACACGATCTGAGCAGCTTCCGACTTCGACGGCGGTCCCAACGCCGTGATGACCTCCTGACGCGACATACCTAAATGCAGCTTGCTGTCGAGGACGACGGGCGAGAACTTTTCCGGGATGATGGCGCAATCGGCCGAGGCCCCGGCGTCGTTCTCGGTGAGCTCTTCAACGATCTCCGTGACGAGATGGTCCGGGCCGCCCATCTCTCCGCTGGACACCACCCATAATCGATGCTGCGCGCGCCGATAACACAGCCAATAGATGCTATCTCCAGCGTCGCCTTGGTGTCGGATGGTCCCTTCGCCCACGGCTTCGCGAACCGCGCCGAGCCGCGTCTCTTCGAAGCGGCCGGCGAATGCGCCTAGCGAAAAGCGGGTCGCCAATCTCTTCACGACTGTCGGCGGCACGCGCTCGAACGCATGTTCGTCGACTGGGGGCGGCGGTGTCTGCGCGGAGCAGTCGTCCGCGGGGATCGCGAAAAGGAGAAGGAGCAAGAAGAGCGTCTTTCGACCATCAACTCCGAATTGCCTATATATTTCTCGCCTCAGCAGGTCGCGCCTAGGCGTCGAGAGTGCGGGCATCAGTTTCTGGGTGTCGGACACGTCAGTCACCCCAGATTCCCTTCATTGATCTTGTGCGCAACCTCGCCAACAGAGCTGCCAACGATGACGGCGGTCACGATTGGCCAAAAACCCGCCACCATGACGATAGCGCCCCAACGCATGTCTTCGCCGGGCCGTCTGTAGCCATCGTTGATGCCGCCGAGGATCAACCAGATCAGGCAGCCAATTGCATATCGCTTGAACCATTTCACGGCGAAATACCTTCCAGATATGGGCATTAGTGACCGTGACATTGAGGATGGTTCATCGGCAGGACCGGGCTTGCTCATTTACGAAAAGCGGTGACAGTGCATTGAACTCATCCGCGAGTCCCGGCCGACGCTGCGGCTCGGCCGTCCACGCTTAGCTAGGGCGTGTACTCATTAACTCGCAGATGTCCGATCTTGGGACTAAGCGGAAATATTCGGATCGATCAGAGCATCACCGGTTTTGACCCGAAGCGGACCTTTAAGTGCCGCCCGGTCCGGACTAGCAGCAGGCCACTGAAACCCTGCAAGCGCGTCTTCGGCAAGTTGAAAACATCGTCTCGAAAACATACGCTCCGTCCAGACGAAACTCAGGGCAGCTTCGTGCCGCGCGTTCCAGCCGCTGGGAAGATTCGCTCCGATGATGAAACCCGCCGTCATTGTCCCGGAGGATCAGTCTTTCGCCCTTGCGACCGTACCGCCCGGCCGGGCGCAGAAACGGCTTGCCCTTGCGGTCATGCTCGCTTTCCTGGGCGTCGTCTTAATCTTGGCAGGGGCGCTCTCGAACGTCCAGCTGGCGAGGATCGATAGCTTCGTCCCGGCCTACGGCACGGCGATGTTCGTGAATGACATGATCACCGCGGTCCTGCTGTTCAACCAGTTCGCCACCCTGCGTTCGAGTGCCCTCCTCGCAATCTCAACCGGGTATCTCTTCACGGGGCTCATGCTTGTCCCCTGGATGCTGGTCTTTCCAGGGGCGTTCGCGCCAGTTGGCCTGCTTGGCGCGGGGCTACAGAGCACGGATTGGCTCAACGCTCTGAGGTACGCCGGTTTTCCTACGTTCGTCATCGCATATACCCTTTTGAAGGTTGCCGATCCGCCCAAGCGATTGTGGGAGGGCTCAGTGGGCGCGACGATTCTTTCGAGTGTTGCGATGACGTCAGCCGTTGTGTGTGCCGTGACAGTTCTTGTCACAGTGGGTGAGGCATACTTGCCCCGCATCATGCTCGACCCGGTCCATTTTTCTAACCTCGCGCTCTATATTGCCAGTTGTCTAATCCTGTGGAACGTAGTTGCGCTCACTTTGCTCTGGATGCGCCAGCGTTCGGTGCTCGATCTGTGGCTGATGGTGGTTGTTTGCGCATATGCAATTGAGATCTATCTGGTCTCGTTTCCCGGTTTTGCCCGGTTCAGCGCCGGCTGGTATGCTGGCCGGGTCTTCGGGTTCGTGTCCAGCATTCTTGTACTCTTTGTCCTGCTGTATGAGATAACGACGCTTCACGCGCAGCTGCTCGGCGCGGTCCTGGCGCAACGTCGCGAACGTGAGGCGCGGCTGATGACCGGCGACGCCGTCTCGGCTTCAATTGCCCACGAAATCAAACAGCCATTAACGGCGATCATAGCCAGTGCCAACGCGGGATTGCACTGGCTTGATCGTGTCGAGCCTGACCTCGATAGTGCCAGGAATGCATTTCGGCGCGTCGTGACCACCGGACACCGTGCGGATGCCGTGATTGAAAATATCCGGATGCATTTCAAGACGGGTGCACGGACCCGGACTTCGCTCGATATCGACGATGTCATCCAGGAAGCTCTGACCGTCGTCCGTGACCAATTGCGGAGACATCGGGTCGCCGTTCAAGCCGACGTTAACAAACGGCTGCCGCGGATAAGAGGCGAACAGGTTCAGCTCCAGCAAGTGCTGGTGAATTTGATTACGAACGCAATTGACTCCATGGCCAAGAAGAATGGGGAGCGGGTCCTATCCATAAGGTCTGAAGTCCATCACTCCAGACACGTGATGGTATCGGTAGAAGACACGGGGGAGGGTCTAGAGCCCGGCGGCGCCGTGGATCGGATATTCAACCCGATGTTCACGACCAAAACGGATGGCATGGGCATGGGGCTGTCAATCTGCCGGTCGATCATCGAGGCGCATGAAGGACAAGTATGGGTGACCGCCGATAAAGGCCGCGGCGCCATTTTTCACTTCACGGTTCCGGTAGACTCGGACAGCCCATCCTAGTAGCCGCCTGAGTCCGACTTTGGCCCTTGTGCGACCTTGGACAACGTCCGCTCTTCCGCCGCTGTTGGGGGTTGAGCGGACATCAGTCGGCCAACCGTTTAATGAGTACACGTCCTAGCTTGCCGCGCCCAGCGTCTCTCCCTCACGCAGATGTGCCTGCGCCCCCTGCCCCTCGCCCCACTTTCCTGCTATCTCCTACCCCCGCCGCCCCGGCCCAAAGCAAAACCCCATCCGTTCAAGGGAGCAACAACCATGCGATACCTCCACACCATGCTGCGCGTGCGCAATCTCGATGCCGCGCTGAAGTTTTACCAGGATGCGCTGGGCTTGAAGGAGGTACGGCGGATCGAGAATGACAAGGGGCGCTTCACGCTCGTCTTCCTGTGCTCGGCGGACGATCTCGAGGCGCTGAAGAAGCAGCCGCAAACGCGCGGCGCGCCGCTGGTCGAGCTCACTTACAATTGGGACGAGGAGACCTACGGCGAGGACCGCTTCTTCGGCCATCTCGCCTATGAGGTCGACGACATCTACGCCACCTGCGCGCAGCTGATGAAGGCCGGCGTCACCATCAACCGTCCCCCGCGCGACGGCAACATGGCCTTCGTCCGCTCGCCGGATCTGCACTCGATCGAGCTGCTGCAGAAGGGCGAGCCGAAGGCGCCGGCCGAGCCGTGGTCGTCGATGCCGAATACCGGCCATTGGTAGGGCCGCGCCACAGGAACCAGCCCTCGCGACCGGTGTTGTCCCTCCGACATAACGATTGGAGGAGGACACAATGGGACGAGGACTGTTGCTGTGGATGCTTGGCGTGCCGATTCCTGTGATCATTCTGCTGTGGCTGTTCTTCGGCCACTGATCATCGGGCTCGATCTGCCAGATTCGATTTGCCAAGTTCGATTTGCCGAGTTTGGCTTGCAATGAAAGCTCCGCCGACGGCGGAGCTTTTTGCATGAGGGGCGCGCCGCAATCGCCGTCGCTCCGCCTGAGGAATTCGGCTATCACGCGCGCGAGCTTGCTCGTAGCCCGGATGGAGCGAAGCGTAATCCGGGACCGCTGCAGCCGAAGCACCCCGGATTTCGCTTCGCTCCATCCGGGCTACGAAACCGAAAACGCCGCGGGAGAACTTCATGCCGGACACCAAGCGGACGATCTGGGGCCGCGCCAACTCGGTCAACGTGCAGAAGGTGCTGTGGTGCCTCGCCGAGCTCGACCTGCCCTATGAGCGCATCGATGCCGGCATGAGTTTCGGCAAGACCCGCGAGGCCGACTATCTCGCGATGAATCCCAATGCGCGGATCCCGACGCTGGTCGAGGGCGACTTCGTGCTGTGGGAATCGAACTCCATCATGCGCTATCTCTGCCTCGCGCATGGCCGCGGCACGCCGCTCTATCCCGAAGCCGCGAAGCTGCGCACCAGCGTCGACCGCTGGCTCGACTGGACGCTGTCGATGGTGCAGCCGGTCGACCGCCCGGTGTTCTGGGGCATCGTGCGCACGCCGCCCGCCGAGCGCGACATGATCCAGGTGCAGCGGGATGCCGATGCCGCCGCCGAGGTCTGGGCCATCGCCGACCGCCTGCTCTCGTCGCGCCGCTTCATCGACGGCGACCAGTTCACGCTGGCCGACATCGCGGTCGGCGCCTATGCGCGGCGCTGGCTCGGCGTCGAGGGCATCACCCGCCCGGCCCAGCCGCATCTGACGCGCTGGCTCGCCGAGCTCGGCAAGCGGCCCGGATTTGCCCAGTTTGTCGCACCGCCGATGTCGTGAGCCGGCGGCGCGGCCTAAGCTGCGCTGAACGCGCGATGAATCGTCGTCATGACGCACGCATCAAGCGCCGCGCCGGGACTTGACGGCTACTGTGCATGGGGTTGTTTTAGCGTTTTTTTGTTTTAGGTGGTGCCTAGCGCCAGCCGCGCTCGACCAGCAGCACGCAGATGATCAGCACCAGCGTCACGGCGGCGGTGGCGAGCTTGGCCGTCCAGCTCAGGCCGCGGCCGACCCACAACAGCAGCGCGCAATACATCACGAAGGGGACGATGATGTCGGGCCGCATGAGATCCGGCGGCATCGGCTTCAGCGCCTGACCGTGGTCTCGACGCTGACCGAGCCGCCGATCTTCACGCAGGTGCCGGTGCTCTCGACCATGACGAAGCGCGGGCCATAGGCGGCGCAGGAGCCGGCCTTGGCTGCACCGCCCGCGCCCTTCAGCGGCAGCGCCTTGCCGGCCTGCGGCCGCTCGGCAGGCGGAAGGCGCAGGGCCTCGGCTGCGGCCGCGGAGGTGGCCAGCAACGGGATGAGGATGAGGAGCGGCGCGCGCATGCAGCCGTTCTAGCCCGGACCGGCGCCACGCGCCATCCGGGTCGCCTCGTCCGGGATCAGATGAACTTGACGCCGGCCGATTTGCCGCGGCGCCAGACCACCTGGCAGCTCCGCCCGGTGCGGGCATCGCGCGCGAACGCCATCCGGATCACGCCCGGGAGCTGGGTCGCGTCCTCGTCCATCGTGATCTTCGCGCCGGTATCGGAGATGTCCTGGACCAGGCAATGCCGCGCCGCGAACCCTCCGTCGAGCGTGATCCAGGCGTGCCGCGACAGCGATTTGCGGGCTGCGCGCTTCTTGGGCTGGGGCATGGACAAAATCTCTCCGGTTCCAGCGCTAGCTCAGGGGGCCTAAGAAACCGTTGAAATCGCCTGCGAATGTAACGGGGCTGTGGGCTATCCACCGGTGTCAAAAGACCGTTCCCGAACGGCTTGCCCACGGCGCCAAAGGCCACTATACGTTCGCCCGCTGCAGCCGCCGGGCTCGACTCGGGTGGCCGGCGGCCGTGCCGCGAAAAGCGGCGGGGCCTTGTGTTTGCTCCCTTCGTCTATCGGTTAGGACGCCACCCTTTCACGGTGGAGAGAGCGGTTCGATTCCGCTAGGGAGCGCCAACAAAATCAATCACTTGCCGCCTCCTCCGCCGCCGTGTCCAACACCTGTCCAATATACGGGTATGGACTCGTTCACAGCGCCGGGTCGCGGAGCTGCGCGAGATGGAGCGCCTTTGCTCGGATTGGGCGGACGATGACGATCTCGTTCTCGCGCGCGACGGCCTGAACGCGCTGGCGGCCGACTACCGCGCCGCTGCGGACGCGATGGTTCCCTCCGGTGCTGTTTGGGACCTTTAGGGCGCGGTGAGCGTTGAGGCGTTAGCACCGGGGCAGGATCGCGAACCCCGGAGTTCGGATCATGAGCACGATCCCTGCGGACCTCGAAAGAAAGTTCGAACAACGGTGGGCCGCCAGATTCGCGCGGCCCATTCCGCCGGCTCCATTTGCGCGCCCAGCCTGTCCGAGCTGCAAGGCCCAGATGATGCTCGTCAGCATCGAGCCAAAAAGCCTAAGCGTGGACTTGCACATGTTTCGCTGCGCTGTCTGCAATCACGCACTTACGACCTTCGCAGCGCATGAAGATCCCATGCATTCCAATGGCCGCTGGCTTCAAGGCGATTTGCACCCACCGAAGTAACCCGCGCTGCAAGTCGTGACCGAAGGCGAGAAGCCGCGGCTGCCGGAAGGTTTCAGGGTCGAGCTCGACAAGGACGGCTGGCGGCACTCACTCGCGCGAAGCGGCGATGGCCTCAATGCATCTGCCGCTCTGACTGATCTTCACTAATCCGCCAGCCGCGTAGGGCATGACCATGTCCGATGACTGGACCAAACGAGCGACGAACATCCTTCGAGAACTTCATGCTGCCGAGACGGAGCTAATCGGCAGGGGTGTTATCCTGACCGACGGTAAGGCGGGGACGGTTGATCACGTCTTCCTTGACGAGGTGCACGGGCTCCGGATCTCGATCGGTGGCCACGACGGCAAGTGGCCGATTTCGACTCTGAAGCTTCTAGACTCCGGTTTCGCCAGATAGCTTGTCCGCCCGGTCCTCCGCGGTGGACCCTCGGTGACCGGGCGCCCAGCGCGGACTTCGAAGGCCTGCTCGCCGGTGCCTGGCCGAGTAAGCCAGTCACAGTTTACCTGGAGTGGCAGCCATGATGCAGAACGTTGTAGCCGGATGCGTCGCAGTGGCTTTGATTATCCTGGCCTTGATTGGCTTCGCCCAAACGCACCATGAATGTTGGCACGGGCACGTGCTCCTAACCCATGAGCCCTGCGGATCCGTCAGCCCTTCAATATAAGAACAACCATTTTCCGCTGATCTAGGGCGGGACCAAAGCCCCGCGGCTCGTGAAGTTCTGCCCGCACCGGTAAGCTTGCGGACGACTCAGCGCGAAAGACCCCTACCGCCCGGTAACCGCCTTCTGGCGCGCCGCGTTCAGGTCTGCCTTTGTCTGCGCAGTTGCGGCACTCGCGGGCTCTCGATTTGGGGGCGGCTCATTGAGGTCTCGGGCCCACTGCGCGCCAGATCGAGCAACTGACTTCGGAGCGGCATGTTCTGAGCTGGAGCAGGCAGAGACAAGAGAAACGACAACAAGAGACATCCCCGTCCGGCCCAACGTTCGAGTGATCCTGTTCATCAGGCAATCACCTTCCGGCGCGGCCTTACTGTTGGCGCCTGCGATCAGCTCTAGCATCGAAATAGATGACCACCGCGAATGTGGCGCCTAGAGCCAAAACGCTGACACAGCCGGTAATCAACACCACCGCCATCATAGCTGGATCAGTATTTCCACGGCGTCAGGGGTGGGCAATTCACGAATGATTAGCGCATGCAACAAGGCTGGAGCCCGCCAGCGTGAACCGGCGGCCGCTGATGCGGCGAAATCCGCTGCCCCGCATGAACCTCCCCGCCCCTGACCGACGACCAATGTCCCGTTGGAACCGGTACAGGCCATGGTGCTGCATAAATCCCCCTCGGACCGCCAGATCGGCGCCGCCTCGCCGGCTCCGCCGTCCTGGATGCACCGTACCGCGGCCTACGCGCCGGAGCGGCGCGCCGGAATGTTGGAGCACATGGCGCGGGCCCGATCGCTTCCGCAGCCCCAGGCCGCGACGGCGCCGACGCCGTCGCGCACGAGCGGCCTGGACATTCTCGGCGATGCCTTCGGCTACTTAGTTTTGTTCGGTGTCATCGCCCTGTTCTTCCAGTCGCGCATTCCGCTCAATCTCGGTGCCTTCCTCTTCCTCACCGACGGCGAGCGCATCGAGCACGCGCTTGGAACGATCGGCATCCGGCTCGAGCGGGATACGGTCGGCCCCGACATCATCAAGGGCTTCGCATCCCTGTTCGGGTGGTTCGCGCTGCTCGCGTCCTTGCAAGGCTCCGTCCCGGCCTCGCTTGCGGCATGGATGCCGCCGGACACATCCTGGTCCGCGATTGCCGGCATCGCATTCGTGTTCGCGACCGTCGAAGCGTCTGCGGGGTTGGCGATGCGGCACGCATTGCCGTGGTTCGGATTTCAGATCAGGCCGGACAGCCTGACTGCGACGGCGATCAAGCTCCTCATGGCCGTCGGCCTGCTCGCCTTGCTGGTGCTGCTCGGATCTCTCTGAGCGGCACACTGTCGTGACACGCCACGTCCATTTACCGAAAATTTACCCCCGCTATTTGATCGGCGTATCGTTTGCTTAGACGTTGCCCGCTACGTGATTTTACGGAAACACTCCGAAACACGATTGGCGTCATGTCCGTCTCAGAGTTCCTCAGGCAGCGCGCAGTGGAAGTCAGCGTGAGCGGCAGCTACTCGCTGCCGCGCTGGTACGATTGCGAGGGCCAGCTACGCACCTTCGCCTGCCGCACCAAGCGTGTCTCTCCGTTCCGCATGATCGTCGACGTGCCTGTCGTCGGCAAGGTCGGCGAGCGCGTGACCTCCTATTTCCAGGACTTTGGCGAATTCCAGTGCACCATCAGCGCGACGCTGAAGGCGGGCTTCCTGATGGAACTCGACATGACGCGGGAGCGGCGCGCCTGGATGTCGGAAAAGCTGACCTGGCTGGAGAAGAAGCAGAAGGACGCCAGCATTCTAGAACTGCGCAATGACGCGCGCTTCGTTCCCCAGGTCTCGCACACCTTTCTGACGCTCGCCGACGGCAGCACCCATGCCTGCTTCATCATCGACGTCTCCACGGCCGGCGTCGCGATATCCTGCGAATACGACCCGCCGATCGGAACCCCGCTTGCGGTCGGCGCCTGCGTCGGGCGCGTCATTCGCAAATTCGACAACGGCTTTGCCGTCAAGTTCGCCGAAAAGCAGCAGCGGGACGACCTCGTCCGCCTCGTCGTCCGTACGCCCATGCTGCAATCGGCCTGAATCGGCCCGATCGATTTTAACTCAATTTTAACTAAATACTGGAGGTGCTGATCCCCGCGCGGTAGGGTGTGACCCAGTACGTCCGCAATCACTGCGGGCCCCGAGTTATTGGAAGTCCCGGAATGTCCATCGCTGAGTTCGCCCCGGCAGAGACCGCCCAAAACGCGCCCGCCGCAAAGCCACAGCTCCCGCCCGGCGTCGTCACTGAAGGACCGCTCGTTCAGGCCAAGTTGCGCGAAAGCTATCTCCTCCTCGGCATTCTCTATGTCGGCGCTGTCGCGGGCATCATCTGGGCCATCACGCAAGGCGTCGGCAAGGTGGAGCTGTTTACCTTCGCCTGGATGTTCGCGCTGACGACATTCGGCATCGGCGCCGGCATGCACCGCCTGTTCGTCCATCGCAGCTTCCGCACCGGCCCGATCATGCGCGTGTTCTTCTGCGCCATTGCCCAGATGGCGGTGCAGGGCTCGATCGCGAAATGGGTCGCCAACCACCGCCGCCATCACTTTTATGCCGATGACGTCGGCGATCCCCACAGCCCGCAATTCGACGGCTTCGGCAATCGCTATGTCAGCGCGCTCAAGGGTTTCCTGCACGCCCAGGGCAGCTGGGTGTTCGACCAGGCGACGACCGAGAACGAATATTACGCCAAGGACATCCTCGCCGATCCCATTGCGATGTTCTTCGTGCGCACGCGCTGGGTCTGGTACGGGATGTCGGCCGTCTTCATCCCCGGCATGATCGGTTACGTTTTCGGCGGCGTGCACACCATGATCGGCTGCGTGCTGTTCTCCGGCCTGCTGCGTGCGTATCTGCTGATCCTCACCAGCCAGCTCACCGGCTCGGTCTGTCATGCCTACGGCTATCGCCGCTTCGAGGTCGAGGACGCCTCGACCAACGAGTTCGTGACCACGATCCTCACCTTCGGCGAGGGTCTGCACAACAACCATCACCGCTTCCCGCGGGACGCCTATATCTCGCACGCCTGGTGGGAGATCGATCTCAACGGCCTGATCATTCTGGGCATGGAGAAGATCGGCCTCGTCCACGACGTCTTCCACGCCTCGCACCGTCAGCTCGAGCTGGCGTCCGAAGCGGAGGCGCAGGCAGCCACGACGGCGCGCTAAGGCGACAGGCGGCGGCCGTTCCTCCAGCCGCCTTGCCTCCGCTCCGCTGCCCTATCGCGGCCCCATTGCGGGATCAGCTTTTGAGGGTCTGTGCCTCGTGCCGGACCTCATTTGCAGACTTGCGATCGGGGGACCGAATGGCAGTCAACAAGATTACGGTTGATAAGATCACCTGGGACAGGGTTGGCCGGGTCACCGAGCCCGGACGCTATATGTACACCTTTGGCTGGCTGACGATTACGGCCGGCGACCTCGATATCTGGAAGCAATATCCGCAAGCCGCCTTCACGCTGCTCGCGCACCACGCCGAGCCGGACGAGGCCGTCGGCGAGGAATTCCGTCTCGGCGCCTTCGACATCGCCCCGGACGAACCGCCGCCGTTCACCACGCATTGAAGCGCGGGAAACACCGGCCCAATCGCCCTGCGGGCTGCGCCCCCGGCGCAGGCGACTGCGGGAACACATGGCATGCACGTTGCTTAATCAACGTCATGATACATATCCCCGCCGTCGACCAGGCCTTCCTGCTGCTGCTCATTGTCTTCTGCCTTGGCACGTGCCTCGTACGCGCCTTCTGGGAGCTGGAGCAGGTGCGCGCACGCTGGGTCGCTGCGCCGCCCCGTGGGCGCACAACGAAGCGTGACTAGGCCGGTTGGCCCGGCCGAGCGTCGTCCAGGCGGCAGCCACGCCGCCTCTGGACTCGCCGCTCAGCCACGTGCATCGTGAATCGAAGAAACCTGCGCAGTGCCTTGATCTGACTTACCAATCGCGATCCCGTGGCGGCCGCGGACCGCTGCCATCGATGACGATTGGTTCTGTCATGCGCTTGATTGCGCTCGTCTTCTACACGTTCGGCGCCGATCCCGATGAACGCTGGCTGTCGCGCCTGTTAAGTGACGCGACAGCGAATGCATGACACATGGTCGCATCGGTAGACGTAGATAAGCGGACCAAGGGAACCTATTTTCGGCGCCGATGTACCTGATTGAAGCTTTGCCCACCGTCATCGGAACTGCCGCCATCGCCCCGGCGCTGCTGATGCTGTGGCTCGTCATTGCGGCCGAGGAGCGCCCGGGACCGCCGGCCCAGGTCTGGACTGCGTTCCTGCTCGGCGCGGCCAGCATTTCGCTGCTCGGCCTTGCCCGCGCGCCCTTCGCCAAGATGGTTGCAGCCCCTGACAACCCCTGGGCGGCGCTCGCCATGCATTCGGTCTTCGGGGTCGCGCTGCCCGAGGAAGCCGTCAAGGTGATCGCCATCGTGCTGGTCTCCTCGACCAAGCGGCGGACCTTTGCGAACCCCATGGATACTGTGGTCTACGGCGCCGCGGTCGGCCTCGGCTTCGCCGCCTACGAGAACCTCGCCTACCTCGTCCAGCATGCCGAGATGTGGCGCTCGCTGGCAGCGCTGCGCAGCGTGCTGACCGTGCCGTTCCACGGCGCGCTCGGCATCATCGCCGGTGCCTACCTGACGATCGCACGCGCGGGCACGGCGCTGGGTGCGAACCGCCACCATCGCGACTGGGCCCGCCTGTCCAGCCGCCTGCTGATCTTCGCCGGCCCGCTCGCGCTGCATTCGGCCTTCGACTTCCCGCTGCTGACCCTGCAGCGGATGCCCGATCTCGATCCGACGCTGCGGATGTGGCTGGGCGGAGCGAGCCTGCTGATCGGCTTCAGCTCGATCGCCTTCGCCATCCGCCTGGTGCGGCGGGTCGCGCGCCATCACGCGCCGCGGACCGATATCGCGCGGGAGCGGCTCAGCCAGCTGCGCCGGATGTGGGCGCTGCTGCTCGCCGGCGGCGGCGTCGGCTTTCTCGGCCTCGCCTTCGTGCTGACCTCGATCCATCACTGGCTGATCAATCCCGAGCGTAATCTGACATTGGCCCTGATCCCGATCGGCTTCGTCTCGATCCTGCTCGGCCTCGCGCTCCTGATCGTCACGATCGCGATCTACGTTCTCGGCCGCAACCGCGTTCGCACCAGCGGCGAAGGTTTTTCGTCAGCGCACGGCGGCGGTTGAGCCACGGGATGGCAAGCTGAGTGTGTGCATACTAGATTGAGCACACAGCTTTCGATCTGGAGCCTGCCGATGACATCGCCTGAGGATTTTTCCCGGCTGCAATCCGCCATGAGCGAAACGGTCAAGGCGCATTGGAAGGCCTTCCTGTTCGAAGGCATCCTGCTTGCCGTTCTCGGTATCGCCGCGCTGATCCTGCCGCCGCTCGCAAGCCTTGCGATCGCGATCTTTCTCGGCTGGATGTTCCTGATCAGCGGCATCGGCGGACTGATCGTGACCTATTGGGCGCGCAGCACGCCGGGCTTCTGGTGGTCGCTGATCTCGGCCGCGCTGGCCGTGCTCGCCGGCATGCTCCTGCTGGCCCGGCCGATGCAGGCCGTGCTGACGCTGACCATCGTGCTCGGCGCCTACTTCCTCGCCGAGGGCGTCGCCACCATCATGTATGCGCTGGAGCACCGCCGCGAGCTGAACAGCCGATGGTCCTGGCTCCTGATCTCGGGCCTCGTCGACATCGCCATCGCGTTCATGGTGATCACGGGGCTGCCGAGCTCGGCGGAATGGGCGATCGGCATCCTCGTCGGTATCAATTTGCTGTTCGGCGGCGCCACCCTGATCGGCATGGCGCTGGCGGCACGCAATAGCAACAGTTGAGGCGCCTCGTGGCCCCTCGCGCCGATTGGGGGGTGACAACCCGCCAATCGCACGCTATATCAGCGGCCATGATCACCCTCGTCACCAGCTATTTTTGGTACTTTAGCTACGACAGCTCGCTGGCGGCAGGAGGATCGCGCTCAATCTGAATATTGAAGCAAACGTCCGAACAAGCCGCCAGACCTGGCGGCTTTTTTATTGCCGGCAGGTTCAACCAAACAGGAGCCTGCCGTGCTGAGCACGACCGACGATCTTCGTATCCGCGAACTGAAAGAGCTGAGCACGCCGGAAGAGGTGATGCGGGAAGTCCCGCGCACGCTCACCGCAACGCGTGTGGTGATGGCGGCGCGCAACGCCATCCATGCCATCCTCAACGGCCAGGACGACCGCCTGCTGGTCGTGGTCGGCCCCTGCTCGGTGCACGATCCCAAGGCCGCGCTCGAATATGCCGAGCGCCTCGCGAGCCTGCGCGAAGACCTTGCCGACCAGCTCGAGATCGTGATGCGGGTCTATTTCGAGAAGCCGCGCACCACCGTCGGCTGGAAGGGCCTGATCAACGATCCCGACCTGGACGGCAGCTTCGACATCAACAAGGGCCTGCGGCTGGCGCGCAATGTGCTGTCCGCGGTGAACAATCTCGGTCTGCCCGCCGGCGCAGAATTTCTGGACATGACGACGCCGCAATACATTGCGGACCTCGTGTCCTGGGCCGCGATCGGCGCGCGCACGACCGAGAGCCAGATCCATCGCGAGCTGGCTTCGGGGCTGTCGTGCCCGGTCGGGTTCAAGAACGGCACCGACGGCAATGTGCGCATTGCGGCGGACGCGGTGAAGTCGGCCTCGCATCCGCATCATTTCATGGCGGTGACCAAGCTCGGCCGCTCGGCGATCGCCTCGACCGCGGGCAACGAGGACTGCCACATCATCCTGCGCGGCGGCAGCAAGCCGAACTACGATGCGGCAAGCGTCGCGGCGGCCTGCAACGATCTGGCCAAATCCGGCGTCGCGCCGCTGGTGATGGTGGATGCGAGCCACGCCAATTCGAGCAAGAAGCCGGAAAACCAGCCGCTGGTCGTGGCCGACATCGCCGGCCAGATCTCGGGCGGCGAGAACCGCATCATGGGCGTGATGATCGAGAGCAATCTCGTTGCCGGCCGCCAGGACGTGGTGCCGGGCAAGCCGCTGAACTACGGGCAGAGCATCACGGACGGATGCATCGACTGGGCGACCACGGCAACCGCGCTCGAGCAGCTCGCTGACGCGGTCGAGATCCGGCGCAACACGCAGCGCGCGGGGCTGCACGAGCGCTCGGCGTAAGGCCAAAGCCAAAGCGGGCGGGGCGAGCTGTCGCGCCCTGCCCGCCGCTAGCCACAAGCTAACAGCCGCGGCAGATGCTCTTGATCTTCTTGTCGAGCGCCGCGTCTTCCTTGTTTACGGGATTATTCGGATCGCTCAGATTTTTCTCGTTCGGTACGTCGCCGGCGCGCGGCTGGCGATGCCCGATCGGCGCTTGCGGCACCGACCCGGACGTCGCGCCGCTGGATGTCGACCCCTTGGAGCCGCTGGGCTGTGCAACCGCCGCCCCGCCAAGCAAGACCACGAGCGACGCTGCCACCACCATGATCTTCTTCATGTCCGTTCCTCCGTTCTCAAACCCACGTTCTCTGCATCGCCGCTCATGTCTCGGGCGGATAGAGGTGAACGTCGCCGCAATAATCCACGATACGATAGCGCGTTTCCGTCTCCGCTTCACGCGTGTCAGCTGCGGTATTTTGCACCGCCAACACATAATTCGGCCCCACCGGGGATTTGCCGGCGCCGCCGGGAATGTCGATGACATAGTCGGGCTGACACAGTCCTGACACTCGTCCGCGCAACTGCCGCATCAAATCCTGCCCCTGGGCCAGCGTCGTTCGCAAATGCACGGTGCCCGGCGCGAGATCGCCGTGATGCAGATAGTAGGGCTTGATCCGGCATTCGACGAAAGCTCGCATCAAATCCGACAAGGTGGCAATGCTGTCGTTGACGCCGCGCAAAAGCACGGACTGGCTCACCATGGGAATCCCGGCATCGGCAAGCCGTGCGCAGGCCGCGCGCGCAGGCCCCGTCAACTCGCGCGCATGATTGGCATGCACCGCGACCCAGGTGGTCGCGCCCTCGACCTTCAACGCGGCCACCATCTCGTCGCTGATCCGCCCGGGATCGGCTACCGGCACGCGGGTGTGAAGGCGGATGATCTTGACGTGATCGATTGCCGCGAGCTCGGCCATGATCTCGCCCATCCGGCGCGGCGACAGCATCAAGGGGTCGCCGCCGGTCAGGATCACTTCCCAGATCTCGCTGTGCGAACGGATGTAGTCGATCGCCGCGCGATAGGCGCCGTCCGAGAGCGCGTTCTCCTTGCCGGGCCCGACCATCTCGCGGCGGAAGCAGAAGCGGCAATAGACCGCACAGACGTGAACGAGCTTGAACAGCACGCGGTCGGGATAGCGATGCACGATGCCCGGAACCGGCGAGTGCGGGTGATCGCCGATCGGATCGGCGCTCTCGCCTGGCTGCATCTCCAGCTCCGCGACGGTCGGAACGAATTGCCGCGCGATCGGATCGTCGGGATCGGACGTGTCGATCAGCTCGACCAGCGCCGGCGTGATCGCCACCGCATAGCGCGCGGCGACACGCTCGAGCGCGGGCAGCGCTTCGGCATGCGCAAGCTGCGCTGCCACAAGTTCGGCCGGCTCACGCAGGGTGCGTGCAAGGTTGGTCTTCGTCATGTTTCACTTAACGTTTCATTTGCAGGCGGAGTCCACACCACCTGATCGATCCGCGTTGCACCGCTCGCCAGCATCACCAGCCGGTCAAAGCCGAGCGCGACACCGCTCGCCTCCGGCATTTCGGCGACCGCGGCCAGAAAATCCTCGTCCAGCGGATAGGCCTCGCCATAGCGGCGTTGCTTCTCCGCCATCGATTCCGTGAAGCGCTTGCGCTGTTCCTCGGCGTCGGTCAACTCGCCAAAGCCGTTGGCGAGCTCGACGCCGCAGGCATAGACCTCGAACCGCTCGGCGACCCGCGGGTCATCGGCCTTCACGCGCGCCAACGCCGCCTCTGGAGATGGGTATTCGAACAGAATGGTCAAACGTCCCTGCCCCATATGCGGCTCGACATGCTCGACCAGGACCTTGCTAAAGATGTCGGACCAGGTGTCGTCCTCGGCGACGCGGACCTTGCCGCCGGCCGCCTGCGCGAGCGCGGCACGGTTACCCTCGCCGCCCGAAATTGTCGATAGCAGGTCGATCCCTGCGAACCGTTCGAAGGCGCCGGCGACCGTCACAAGCTCCGGCTCAGCGAAGGGATCCGCTGTCCGACCGCGGAAGGAGAACGTCCCGATTCCGGTCGCCTCCGCGGCGCGGGCGATGACCACGACGGTGTCCGCCATGATGGCATCGTAGGGGGCCCGAGCCCGATACCATTCCAGCATGGTGAATTCGGGCAGATGCAGGTCACCGCGCTCGCGATCACGGAACACTCGTGCGAATTCGAAAATCCGCTCCTCGCCCGCCGCCAGCAGCTTCTTGCAGGCGAATTCCGGCGAGGTCCGTAAGTACCGGCTGGCGCGGCTGCCATCGGGCCGCATGATCTCGGTGCGGGGGGCGTGCAGATGGGTTTCGTTGCCCGGGGAGACCTGAAGGACCGAGGTTTCGACCTCGAGGAACCCCTGCTCGGCGAAAAAGCCCCTGAGAGACCCGGTAATGGCCCCCCTGGCCTGAAGGAACGGCCGCCGGTCGAGGTGCCGCCCGGGCGACCAGAACGGCGAAATCGGCTTGTCCCCAACCATCAACCGACCGCTCCCCGGCCCAGCAAAGTGCTGGCATCGAACGGCAAAATCAGTATGTTGCGCCCCGAAACGGGCGCTGCGGTCCGATTTGAGACCCCGAGTCCCCCCGAGATTTGACCACGTCCTGGCCCGAGCCGGGCCAAGCAAGCAGGAAATATAGCTTTGAGAGTCATCGCCAGTTCTATTCGCAAGGGCAACGTGATCGAGCAAGACGGCAAGCTCTATGTCGTCGTGAGCGCCGAGAACATCCATCCCGGCAAGGGCACGCCGGTCAGCCAGATCGAAATGCGCCGAATCTCGGACGGGGTAAAGATCTCCGAGCGCTACAAGACCACCGACCAGGTCGAGAAGGCCACGATCGAAGAGCGCAACTTCACCTTTCTCTATGAAGATGGTGACGGCTACCACTTCATGAACCCCGAGACCTACGACCAGGTCCAGGTTTCCAAGGACGTGGTTGGCGACTCGGCCGCCTATCTTCAGCCAGAGATGACCGTCAAGCTGTCGACCCACGACGTCAACGTGGTCTCGCTCGCGCTACCGCAGCGCGTGACGCTGGAAGTGGTCGAGACCGAGCCGGTGACCAAGGGTCAGACCGCTTCGTCCTCGTACAAGCCCGCGGTGCTCTCCAACGGCGTGCGGACCACCGTGCCGCCGCACATCGCGGTCGGCACCCGCATCGTCGTCATGACCGAAGACGGCTCCTACTCCGAGCGCGCCAAAGACTAAGCGAGGGATCAGAGCAGGTGCCGCCGGGGGGCGAGACAGTGGTTGGGAAGAGTTTCCGCTTCGTCTTGCTGCTTCTGGCGTCGCTGTCGCTCCTCCCTGCCACACCGCTCGCTGCGGATGAGATCCGCAGCCCTTCGCTCACGGCCCTGCGCGTCGATTGGCGCGCAGCGCTCGACCAGCTCCGCACCGAGGTCAACACCCGTCCCCAGATCGCGGGCGACTTCATCTTCGTACCCCGCCGTTCGGTGCCACGCTACGATCCGCGCGCGATGCCTGCGCTGGTGCAGCTCAACGCGGTCTCATCGCAATTCTTCACCGGTATCGCCCGCAGCTCCGTGCCCGTGCTGCTGCCGTTCGATGCTGCCGCATATCTCGAGGCGCAGCGCAACCGCGCGCCGGGGACACTCGCGCTCTCGCGCTACCAGGCCGATTTCAATCCCGTCGACATGTTCGATGCGGGCCCCTCAGGCTACAGTGCCAGCTTCTCGCTCGAACCCGGCGCCGGCGACGGCACGCCGAGCCGCGTCTACGCAAGGCCGGTCGAGGTGCAGATCACGGGCTCGGCACTCGTTTACGACGTCGCCGATCCCGCCGGCGGCAAGGGCGAGCAGGTCAAGCCGCTTGCGGCAACCTATCCGGACCTGCGCAGGTTCATCCGGGAAGGCTATGTGCGCTACGCCTTCACCCGCTTCGGCGTTGCCTATGTCGTCTCCATCCAGTGCCTGGACAGCATCGCAAAGCCGCGGAGGCTCGCCTGCAAGGAAGCCTATCCGGTTGCCGAGCGTTTCCTGAAAGGGCTGCGCATCGCCGGCGGCCAGCGCATGCGGCCGCTGACGGACATGGCCTCCAGCATCATCGATCGTCCTTCAGCGCGTTCGCCGGATTTCACCTACCGACCGAGCGGCGACATCATCCCGAACACCGGTTATCGCAACAAGGCCGGCCATCCGGATGTGATGGCCTATGCGCAGATCCGTTTTCCGCTCGAAAAGGCGCCCGCCTTCGTGCGTTCGCAATCCTACGGCAAGCGCGACAAGAGCGACGGCCCGACGGCCTATCCCTGGCGCGACAATTTCTGCGAGTCCCGCAGTTTCGAGGTCTGGCAGTGCGGCGGCGGTTATGGTCACCAGGGCGAGGACATCCGCGCCGCCGGGTGCCCACCGTCCGGCGAAGGCCGCGAACCCTGCGATCCCAAGCAGCGCGGCGTCGTCGCGGTGCGCGACGCCATCGTGATCCGCGGCGCCAGGGATCAGGCCGCGACGCTCGAGGTCAACAGCCGCACCGAGCATATCCGCTTCCGCTATATGCACATGAACCCGCAGGCGCTGACCGCCGACGGCATGCTCAACGGCCGCATCGTCACCGAAGGCGAGAAGATCGGCGTGGTCTCCAACTATCTCGACCATCCCGCCGGCACATCGATGCATCTGCATTTCGACGTGCAGGTCTTTACCCGCGACGGCTGGATCTGGGTCAGTCCTTACCTCACGCTGGTCTCGGCCTATGAACGCCTGATCCACGCCCGCGGCCGCGAAGTCGGCCCGGAGATCGCCGGCACGCCGCAGCCGGTGGCGCACGCGTTGCCGGAGGACGTGATCAAGCCGGACCTGCGGGAGGGATCGAGCGGCGAGGAGAATTGAGGGGCGAGTTCGCTCATAGGGCCGCGACGGACTACTCCAACAGCGTCGTCAGCTGCGCGCCCTCGTCCGCCACGAACACCGCGATCAATTCCGCCGGCTCGGTCGCGCTGGCATTGGCCGAGACCAGATGCGTCGATCCCGGCGGCTCGAAGAAGGACTGGCCGACACCAAATGTCTCGACAGGACCGCCGCCAAGCTGGGAACGGATTTCACCCTTGGTGATGTAGGCGGTCACCGAACCCGCGTGACGATGCGGCCGCGAGAATCCGCCGGGACCGTAGAACACACGCACGATGGTGACGCGCTTGCCCGGGACGTTCGGCAGCGCGTAGGAGCCGATCGGCTCGACCTTGTCGAGCGGCGAACTCTCCGCCGCGGTCGCGCAAAGCGGCGCCAACGCGCCGGATATGGTGTCCATCGTCACCGGCAACGCCTTGCCGATCGCAAGCGCGCAGGCGAGCCCGCCGACGACGGCCAGCGCCATCGAGCGCGATGGCACCGGACGCTGCGCATGGGCCAAACTCATTGCAGTCATGACAACCTCCCCTTGTTTTCTCGTTGTTGCAATCAAGATGCCGCAGCGCTGGCTGCGACCGGCCGCTTCGCCGGCGTCCAGCGATACGCGGCGCCAAAGCGGTTCCAGACGTTGATCGAGGCGACCGCCGAGGTCAGGTACATCAGCTCGGTCTCGGAGAATTCGCCGGAAGCGTCCGCATAGACCTCTTCACTGACGCCATCGGGCAGGAAGGTCAGCGCCTCCGCCCAGGCCAGCGCGGCGCGCTCGCGCGCGGAAAAGACCGGCGCCTCGCGCCAGACCGCGACCAGATTGAGCTTGTCCACGGGCACACCGATCCGCTCCGACAACAGGACGTGGTGCTGCACGCAGAAGGCGCAGCCGTTGATCTGCGAGGCGCGCAGCTTGACCAGCTCGAGCAGCTGCTTGTCGAGGCCCGCCTTGGCCGCCACCTGGCCGAGCGCCAGCACAAGCTCATACGCATCGGGCGCGATCTTCTTGAAATCCTCGTATTCGCTGCGGGCGTGTGACATTGGCGTTCACCTCGTGTATTGTAAGACCACTTACATATTATAAGAGCTCTTACATGACGCGCAAGACCGCTGCCATCACGAAATCGAAGGCCTCGCGGAAGCCGACCGCGCCTGCCGAAATCGTTGCCGTTCGGGTGCCCGCGCCCGGAGAAGGCAAGCGCGGCGAGCAAGGTTATCTCGGCTATCTGCTGCGACAGGCCCACGCCGCGGTCCGCCTGACGATGGAACGGACGCTCGCCGACCTCGGCGTGACGTCGCCGCAATTTGCCGTGCTGACCATGCTGAACGCCTATCCGGGTCTCTCCGGCGCCGACGTCGCCCGGCTGACTTTCCTGACCCCGCAGACGGTCGGCGTGATCATTCGCAACCTCGCTCGCGACGGTGCGATCGTGATGACGCCTCATCCGGTCCACGGCCGGATCCAGCAATGGGCGCTGACGCAGCGGGGAACGACGCTGTTGAAGGCTTGCAGGGAGCGCGTGATCGCGCTGGAGAAGCGCCTTGCCGCAAATCTGGACGCCAAGGCAGAAGCCGCGATCCGGCGCTGGCTCGCCGGCATCGCCGCCGATTTGCAGGAGGATTAACCGGCCCTAGTCGCCGCCGCCTCCGTCACCACCGCAGCCGCCGTCGCCTCCATCGGTATCCGAGAAATCGCTGACGGCGCCGTCGCCCTGAATGCCACGACCGAAGTTCTCGGCGATGATCATCAGGATCACGACAAACAGCCCGGCGCCGAACGGCCAAGGATTTGTACGGATGATGTCCAACAGCTCCCGCATGCGCGCATTCTTACGCAGACGGAAGCAAACCGACCGTAAAGCGACAGGCTTAAAATTGTGGATATCCTGGCGAGCGCAGGGACGCTCAGCCGCCCTTCAACGCTTTCTTAACCTCGCCGTCGGGCCAGGCATCGCCCGCCGCGCTCACGCGCACGCGGCTCTGATCGGCAGCATTCACCAGCACATGCGAACTCGTCCGATCCCCGCTCGGCTCGATACGCAAATCGGTTTCGGGCTTCCAGCTCAACGTGGTCGCGAGATCGGCGGGATAGATCCGCCATCGCGATCCGTCGTCGAGTTCGACGACATGGCTTTCCGCATGTGCCCGTATCTTCATTCCACCCCGAATTCTCGATGAGCAGACTGCGTGCAGAAGGCGGGCCCCGGCGATCGGCCGGGGCCCAGCTCCGTCAGTCGTTGTCGTGATGAATCACGGTCTTGCTGCGATTGCCGAATTCATCTTCCTTCTTGATCACCGTGGTGCGGTCGGCTGGCTCGCGCTCCTTGATGACCGTGGTGCGATCGCGATCGCGGTCCCGCTCACGATATTCGTGGGACTGTCCGACCGTCACGCCGGCACCGACCGGGCCGACGTGAACGCCGACTTCATCGGCGAATGCAGGGGCGGCGATGGCCGTGACCATGGCGGCGGCAAACAGATATCTTTTCATCTTCATCCTCCAGTGTGTGCGGAGGGAATGCGGGACTGCGACACTTTGTTCCGGCGGAACGCGGGCCCGAGCCTGTTCCCGGTGTTCCAGGAACCGGCCCACAGCAGCCGTGTTTCCCGCTAGAATGGGTCCATGAAACAAGCTGATTCCTCGGCCAATCACAGCCGCCGCGCCCTGCTTCGATCCACGCTCGGCGCAGCCGCATTCATCACATTCCCTACGCAGGTTCTCGCCGCGCCTCCGGGCTTCGACGAATGGCGCGAGGGTTTTCGTGCACGCGCCATGGCGAAGGGCATTTCGGCCGCGACCTGGCAGCGCGCGATGGCGCGGGTCGAGCCCGACATGAGCGTGTTCAAGCAGATGCGCAACCAGCCCGAATTCCACGAGCAGGTCTGGCAATACATCAACCGCCGCGTCTCGGACTGGCGCATCATCAACGGCAAGATCGCGCTGAAAAACAACGAGGCGCTGCTCGCGCGCATCGAGCGCGATTTCGGCGTCGAGCGCGGCACCCTGCTGGCGCTGTGGGGCGTGGAGTCGGCCTACGGCGATCCGCTAGTGCAACAAAACCACATGACGCCGGTATTCCCCTCGCTCGCCGCGCTCGCCTGGAACGAGCCGCGGCGAAAAGCCTATTGGGAGACCGAGCTGATCAACGCGCTGCGCATCGTCGACAAGGGCTGGAGCACGCCGGAGCAGATGCAGGGGTCCTGGGCCGGCGCGATGGGCCATTCGCAATGGATGCCGGAAGTCTGGCTCAATGTCGGCATCGACTATGACGGTGACGGCAAGGTGTCGCCGTTCGGCAAGCCCGACGATGCACTGGGTTCAACGGCAAAGTATCTGGTCAATCGCGGCAAGTGGCGCCGTGGCGAGCATTGGGGCTACGAGGTCCGCGCGTCCGGAGAGGCGAGCGGCAACCGCACCTACGCGGCGTGGGCATCGGCTGGCGTCACCCGCGCCGACGGCCAGCCGTTTCCGCAACCGAATGCATCCGCGCAGATGTGGACGCCGGTTGCGGGTGGGCCGACGTTCCTGCTGGGACCGAATTTCTATTCGGTGAAGAGCTACAATCCCTCGATGAACTATGCGCTCGCAATCTGCCATCTCGGCGACCGCTGCCTCGGCGCGCCGCCCTTCATCCAGCCCTTCCCCGGCTCAGAGCGCGCGCTGACGCTCGCCGAGGTGCAGGAAATGCAGACGCGGCTCACCAAGGCCGGGTTCGACACCGGCGGCACCGACGGCCGTGTCGGCAACGACACCATGAAGGCGATCAAGGATTTCCAGCAGCGCGCGGGGATCACGCCCGCCGATGGCTATGGCGGGCTGAAGGTGCTGGCGAAGTTGCGGCAGGGGTCGTAGGCCGCGAGCCCGTAGCCCGGATGAAGCGCAGCGTAATCCGGGAGCGCCGCATCCGTGGTTGACGGCCCCGGATTGCGCTTCGCTCCATCCGGGCTACGGCAACAACCCTAGTGCCGGTACTGCGGCTCTTCCGCGTCAAGCTGCCTCCGAACCGCAGCGAGATGCAATCGCGCGGATTCGGAATCGCCGTCGCGCATCTGCCTGTAGGTTTCCGCCGCGATCGCGGGATCGACCGGCAGCACCTTTCGTCCCGTCGACATCGCCAGCACCTGCACCTCGGCGGCGCGCTCGAGATAATAGAGATCGTCCCAGGCCTCCGCGATGGTCGGCGCCAGCACCATCACGCCATGATGCTTCATGAAGACGATGTCGGCATCGCCGACGGCGGATGCGATCCGCGCGCCTTCGCGGTTGTCGAGGGCAAGGCCGTTGTAATCGCGATCCACCGCGGTGCGGCCGTAGAATTTCAGCGCGGTCTGGCCGGCCCAGATCAGGGGATCACCCTCGGTCATCGACAACGCCGTGGCGTAGGGCATGTGGGTGTGGAAGGCGACCCTCGCGCGCGGCAGGCGCTTGTGCATCTCGGCGTGGATGTAGAACGCGGTTGCCTCGGGTGCGCCATCGCCGTCGAGCACGTTGCCGTGGAAATCGCAGATCAGGAGCTTTGACGCCGTCAGCTCGCGGAAGGCGTAGCCGTATGGATTGACCAGGAAGAGATCGTCATGGCCGGGCACCACGGCCGAGAAATGGTTGCAGATGCCCTCCTCAAAACCATTGCGCGCGGCCATGCGGAAGCAGGCTGCGAGGTCCTCGCGCGCGGTGCGGATCGCGTCGGTGGCGAGATCAGGCCGGTTCGAGCGGAACGGCGCAGGTGCGGATGAGGAAGATTGAAGGCTGTGCGCCATGGCGAAGGAAACCTCTTTCGGCCGGAAGAGGCCCGCGTTGTACAGGGCCGACGCCTCTGCGTCAGCCCCTGCGGGCGCCACCCTGCCCTTCGCGTCTTGCGCGGCGGCTTATTGCCGCCGCGGCACGCCGCCGGCGTTCATGCCGCCGTCGATCACGAGCTCGCTGCCGGTGACGTAACGCGAGGCATCGGAGGCCAGATACAGCACGCCGGAGGCGATCTCCGCGGCCTGCCCGGCACGGGCGAGCGGCGTGACAAGCCGGGCGCGCTCCTCGGGATCGATCGGCGCGTTCTGGCCGGCACCAGCTGCACCGGTCGGGATCTTGCCCCAGATCGGCGTGTCGATGATGCCGGGATGAACGGAGTTGACGCGGATGCCGTCGCCGGCGGCCGCGCACTCCATCGCGATCGACTTTGCGAACAGCCGCACGCCGCCCTTGGTCAGCGAATAGGCCGAGAGGCCCGGCGAGCCGCGCAGGCCTGCAAGCGACGACATCATCACGATCGAGCCGCCGCCGGTCTTGCGCATCGGCGGCAGGCAATGCTTCACCGACAGAAACACGCCGTCGAGATTGATGGCGTTCTGCTTGTGCCAGTCAGCGAGCGTCATATCGACGATCGAGGGCACGGCAATGCCGATGCCGGCATTGGAGACCATGATGTCGAGCCGGCCGTAGCGCTTGGCGATCTCGGCGACGATCTCGATCCAGCGCTCCTCGCTGGTGACGTCCTGCTCCAGGAAGATCGCCTTGCCGCCGGCTTTTGTCACGCGCTTGGCGAGTTCGGGCCCGCGCAGTTCGTCGATGTCGGTGATGACGACGGTAGCGCCCTCGCGCGCGAACAGCTCGACGATGGCCTCGCCAATGCCGGAGGCGCCGCCTGTGACCAACGCGACCTTGCCCTCAACCTGCCCTGCCATATTCACTCCCTTTCTTTTTTGTTGTTTAGGGCCGTTATCTAATCACGGATGGCCCCTGGTCCGGTAGCGCGACGTCGACGACGCGGAATTGCACGCGCTCGGCGCCCTGATACCGGTCGACCGACAACGATCCCGCGACATGCAATTGCTGACCGCGATTGGCAAGAAGCGCATTGCCAAGCTTCTGGCCGACCGAGCGGAATGCGATGCCGTTGACGATCGAGCCGTCGCCCGACTTGAAGCGCAGCCTCAAATGCGCCTGTCCGACCTCATCGGCATAGACGAGCTGATGCGATGGCAGCGCCAGCACGACTTCCGGGTTGCCACTGCCGAACGGACCGGCGCGGTTGAGCGTGGTCGCAAGCTCCGTTGTCACGGCGCGCGCGGACACCGCGCCGTCGACATAGAGCTCGTTGACATGGCGCGCCTCGGCAACGTCCCGCGCCAGCGCATTTTCGAGATAGGCGCGGAATTCGGCGAGCTTCTCCTTCCGCAGCGTCACGCCCGCGGCCATCGCGTGGCCGCCGCCCTTCAGCAAGATGCCGTCAGTCACCGCCTGCCGCACAGCCTTGCCGAGATCGACGCCGGCGATGGAGCGGCCCGAGCCGGTGCCGATGCCGCCGGGCTCCAGTGCAATCGCAAAGGCCGGCCGCGAAAACTTCTCCTTCAGGCGGGACGCGACGAGGCCGACCACGCCGGGATGCCAGCCTTCGGAGGCCGTGACGATGACGCCAATCTTGTCCTCGAGCCCGATCGAGGCCAGCGCCTCGGCTTCGGCCTGGGCTTCGGCCGCCTGCTCGATGACGCGGCGCTCGCTGTTGAGGCGATCGAGCTCGGCCGCAATCCGCGCCGCCTCGACGCTGTCGCCTTCGAGCAAGAGCCGCACGCCAAGATCGGCGCGGCCGATGCGGCCGCCGGCATTGACGCGCGGCCCCAGCATGAAGCCGAGATGCCAGGCCTCCGGCGGGCCGTTGAGCCGCGCCACGTCCATCAGCGCGGTGTGGCCGACATGGTCGCGCCGCCGCATCGCGATCAGGCCTTTTGCGACGAAAGCACGATTGAGCCCGATCAGCGGCGCGACATCCGCAACCGTGCCGAGCGCGACGTGATGCAGCATGCCGAGCAGATCGGGCTCGGGCATCTCGCTCGTCCAGAAGCCGCGCTGGCGCAGCTCGCGGTTGACGGCGACCAGCGTCACCAGCACGAGGCCGACGGCGGCGAGATGGCCAAGGCCCGAGAGATCGTCGAGCCGGTTCGGATTGACCAGCGCATCGACCTCCGGCAGCTCCGTGCCGGCCTGGTGATGATCGATCACGACGACGGACATGCCGAGGCGCTTGGCTTCCGCGAGCGGCTCGATGCTGGTGGTACCGCAATCGACCGTGACGAGCAGCGTGGCGCCCTTCGCGGCCAGCGCGCGGATCGCTTCCGTGTTCGGGCCGTAGCCTTCGAAAATTCGGTCGGGAATATGGATCAGCGGATCGAGCCCGCAATGGCGCAGATGCCAGGCCAGCAGCGCCGCCGAGGTGGCGCCGTCGACGTCGTAATCGCCGAAGATCGCAACCTTCTCGCCGCGCCCCGCTGCGTCCGCGATCCGCTTCGCGGCGGCCTCCATCTCGGTCACAGTGTACGGGTCCGGCAACAGCTTGCGGATGGTCGGATCCAGGAAGTCGCTGACGCCATCGATGTCGATGCCGCGGCCCGCCAGCACCCGCGCCAGCAACTCCGGCAGCTGGTGCCGCTGCACGATGGCGAGCGCCTTGGCCGCTCCGCGCGCATCCAGCCGGTCGAGCCAGAGCTTGTCGGTGAGTGAGCGCGCGACGCCCAGAAACGCCTGGGGCACTTCGACGGGCAAGGCGGTTGCGGGCGGCGTCATGAGTCGAGACTGGCTTGAGGAACCCGGGATTCGGACTGGGCGTTGCGGCGATCGGCCGGCAATGACGATTGACCTGGAATCCCCCGGGATTTGCAATGTCCGCCGCGCACAAAGCGGTGGATTGCCGCTTTGCTGCGCGGACTGACTATCATTTGGGCATTCCGTGGAACAGCAAATTAAGCAGGCGTTAGGCGGAATCTTCGAAAAAGACTCGTATTCGATCTGTAATTTGTTGTTCCGGGTTCGTTGCAGATCTGGCCTCATTGCCAAGGGAAGTCCCCGATGTCTGCTGCGCTGGGTCTGAAAGCCAAGCCGATCGCCTCCGAACCCGCAGATGATGATTCCGACATCTCCGCGCTGATCAATCGCCTCACCGCGGAGGTCAACCAGATCGCGGTCGACAAGACCAAGGCGATCCAGCAGATCACCAACCAGATGAAAATGCTGGCGCTCAACGCGCTGATCGAGAGCTCGCGCGCCGGCGCGCAGGGCGCGGGCTTCGCTGTGGTGGCGCAGGAGGTGCGCGGCGTCGGCCAGCAGGTCGAAACCATCGCGCGCGAGCTCGAGAGCCAGCTGACGAAGCGCACCGGCGATCTCGTCGCCTCGATCGACCGCATGAGCCAGCGCTCGCGCGGCGAGCGCATGGTCGACCTGTCGCTCAACGCCATCGAGCTGATCGATCGCAATCTCTATGAACGCACCTGCGACGTGCGCTGGTGGGCAACCGACTCCGCCGTGGTCGATTGCGCGGCCTCGCCGAGCGCCGTAGCCGTCTCCCATGCCTCGCAGCGCCTCGGCGTGATCCTCGGCGCCTACACCGTCTATCTCGACCTCTGGCTCTGCGATCTCGACGGCAATGTCATCGCCAACGGCCGCTCCGACCGCTTTCGCGTCGTCGGCCAGAACGTCGCCCACACAAAGTGGTTTCGCGAGGCGCGAACCTTGCGCTCCGGCGACGACTATGTCGCCGGTGACGTCGAGAACCAGCCGCTGCTCGGCAATGCGCAGGTCGCGACCTATTGTGCCAGCGTCCGCGCCGGCGGCCAGGCCAACGGCGCGCCGATCGGCGTGCTCGCCATCCATTTCGACTGGGAGGCACAGGCCCGCGCCATCGTGCAGGGCGTGCGCGTCGGCGACAGCGACAAGGCGCGCGTGTTGCTGGTCGACTCCAATCTGCGTGTCATCGCGGCTTCCGACGGCCAGGGAATTTTGAGCGAGCGCATCTCGATCTCGCTTAACGGCCAGCGCTCCGGATTCTATCACGACCGCACGGGCGCGCTGGTCGCGTTCCATGCGACCCCAGGCTACGAGACTTATCGCGGCCTCGGCTGGTACGGCGTGATCGTCTGCGGAGCATGACGACATCATCGCGTGATCTGTGAGCGGGGCAGCGTGACCGTCGAATGATGGTCGTGCCGTGATGCGGAGCGACTTGCGGCCTATCCGAGATAACCAGACACGCCGTCCCACAACAGCTTCAACGCCGTCACGGCCAGCAAGCCATGGCACGCCCGGTAGATCTGCCGCTGGTCCAGCTTTCCGTGCAGCCGCCAGCCGAGCCAGACGCCGCTGGGAATGGCAAGGAGGCACGCCGCCATCACGATCCAGACGTTGCCCGCCGGCCGCACCAGCAACAGCCAAGGTACCGCCTTGATCGCGTTGCCGACGGTGAAGAACAGGCTCGTCGTTCCCGCGTAGACCTCCTTGCTGAGGCCAAGCGGCAGGAGGTACATCGCCAGCGGCGGTCCGCCGGAATGCGCTACCATGGTCGTGACACCCGAGGCAAGACCGGCAGCAACCGCCTTCGGCGAGGAGCGCGGACGAATTACCACCTTCGGATCACGCACGAGCCATATGCCAACGAAGCTCAACGTCACGACTGCCATCACGATCGCGACGGCGCGATGGTCCAATACACGGAACAAGAGGTAGCCGAGGGCAATGCCGATCACGAGCCCGGGCAACAGCAGCACCAGGTCCGGCTTCGACCATGTCGAGGGCTTCCAGTAGCGCAGCGCGAACAGGTCCATGGCGATGAAGAGCGGCGCGAGCAGGCCGCCCGCCGTGACCGGATCCATCACGCACGACAGCAACGGAATGCCGACGATGGAGAAGCCGCCGCCGAATGCGCCCTTCATGAAGCAGATCAGGAAGACGCCGGAAAAGGCGATGATCACCGTGGCGACCGTCAAATCCATCTGCGCATCTCCATGATCGTCACGCTCGCGCCTCGGCGCCGCGTCACGTCGAAACATCGCGGGCGAGACTCGGCTCAGGTAGTCCTGACGTCGTCATCGGTTGCTGGTGGGCCGGCGTCGGTCGACGTCGCTTGCGAGGTTCGAGGCGGCTCGGCCTTCCGCTGGAAAAAGAGGCCGGGCAGCACTGAAGGCAGGCCAAAGGTCATTCCGAGGAATGCCAGAAACACATCAAGATAATTCATGCTCATTCTGTTGCTCCGCTTTGTCGAGCGCGACCACCTCTCGGTGCATTTGAGGGTCGGTGCGGCGCAATATGAACCGGTACATATCTCAGTACAATAAGAACATTGATCTCGGTGCAATTTAGCCGCCTCCGCACGAGCAGAGCAGATGCAGCAAACTTTTGCGTTGGGCTTCGATCCGACCGCGGCAGGCGCGGCGTCCCCCCGTCGCAACGAGTCTCTGAAGCATTTTCCGGCAAAGCAGGCCGGTTACAGGCAAGAGCTCGCCGCATTGCTCGGCTAAGCTGCGCTTCGCATCACGTTGGGCGACGTGACGTGATCGGTTCACGGACCTGGATCACTCACGCTCGTCACATGCCGAGGAGACATGCCATGAAGATCGTCGTGATCGGCGGGACCGGATTGATCGGATCCAAGCTCGTGACGAAGTTGAACCAACACGGCCACGAGGCCGTTGCAGCCTCGCCGAAATCAGGCGTGAACGCCGTGACCGGGGAAGGCCTCGCAGCAGCGCTGGCTGGCGCGGATGTTGTCGTCGACGTCGCCAACGCGCCGTCCTGGGAGCCCGCCGCCGTGCTCGATTTCTTCCAGCGCTCGAGCACAAACCTCATCGCGGCAGAGGCGGCAGCAGCCGTGAATCATCACGTGGCGCTGTCGATCGTGGGGACCGAACGGTCGCCCGACAACGGCTATTTTCGGGCCAAGCTCGCCCAGGAGACCATCATCAAATCGTCTTCCGTCCCCTACTCCATCGTTCGTGCCACCCAGTTCTTCGAATTCCTCGGCGCCATCGCCGATACGGCTGTGGTCGAAGGAAAGATCGTCGTCCCGTCCGCACTGTTTCAGCCGATCGCCGCCGAAGACGTAGCTGATCGCCTCGCGGAGGTCGCCATGGGCCGGCCGCTCAACGGCACCATCGATATCGCAGGACCCGAGAAGGCCCCCTTCAATGAATTCATTGCGCGGCGCCTGAAGGCGTCCGGCGACGCCCGACCGGTGGTGGGAGACCCGAAGGCACCGTACTACGGCGCCCCCATCGACGACACATCGCTGAACCCGCTCGGCGAGGCGCGGCTTGGAAAAACGTCGCTCGCAACATGGCTCGCAAGGCTCTGAGGGTCCGCCGGACCTTCCATCACGACAACCACTGCAATGAAGGAAATCCCATGCGCAGATTGCTGATCGCAACGGCGGTTTATGCCGCATCAGTCCTGACGGGCCATGCGGCCGAACCGGCACCTCTGGCCAAAGTGACGGTCGTGTTCGACCAGGCGCTGCCGAACGTCCCAGGCAAGAGCATGAAGGGCGTGCTGGTCGAGTATGGTCCCGGCGGCTCCTCGCCGGCCCACATGCATCCGCGCTCCGCATTCATCTATGCGACCATCCTGGAAGGAGCGATCCGCAGTCAGGTCAATGACGACCCCGCCAAGGTCTATCGCAAAGGAGAGAATTTCTTCGAAAAGCCCGGCGACCGTCACGCCATAAGTGCGAATGCCAGCGATACCGAACCTGCGAAGCTGCTGGCCGTCTTCGTCGTGGATTCAGCAGACAAGGAGCTGGTCACGCCGATCACGAAGTAGCACTGGCCGTCACGCAGCGCGGCGCGCGGCCATCTCCGCGGCGAGCAACAACGCGGCGCGGCTGGCGCCGATCGACGCGATGCCTCGCCCTGCGATGTCGTAGGCGGTGCCGTGCGCGGGCGTGCAGATCGGGAATGGGAAGCCACCGAGCAAGGTGACGCCGCGATCGAAGCCCATCAGCTTCATCGCGATCTGGCCCTGGTCGTGATACATCGTCAGCACCGCATCGAAGGCGCCGCCCTTGGCGCGCAGAAACACGGTGTCGGCCGGGAACGGCCCCTCGGCAGCGATGCCCTCGCGCTGGCCGGCCGCGACCACGGGCGCGATGACATCGATCTCTTCGCGGCCAAAATTGCCGCCATCGCCGGCATGTGGATTGAGACCCGCGACCGCGATGCGCGGTCGCGCGAAGCCGGCATTGCGCATGCAGGCGTCGGTCAGCTTGAGCGCGCGATGGATGCGATCGCTGGACAGCCGCGCGGCGACGTCCTTGAGCGGAATGTGGGAGGTGACCCGTGCGTTCCAGAGCTGATCCAGAACGTTGAATTCGCTCGCCGCCGTCTTGAGCCCGACCACCTCGGCTGAAAATGCGATCTCGTCGTCATATTCGGCGCGGGCGAGCCGCATCGCCTGCTTGTTGAAGGGGGTGAAGCAGACGGCATCGACGCGGCCGTCGCGACCGAGTTCGAGCGCATGCTTGTAGTTGGCGAGCGCGAAGCTGCCGCCGGAAAGGGTCGCGGTTTTCGGTTCGACCTCTTTAAGATCGAGATGCCCGAGATCGACGAACAGCGCATCGCCCTCCGTCGCGCGAAAGTCGGCTCCCTGCTCCACTGTCTTCAGCTCCGGCTTGATGCCGGCGACGCGCGCGCCTTCGTCGAAGATGCGGCGGTCGCCGATCACGACGAGACGGCTGCGGGCGCGGATGTCGTCCTGCGCCACGAGCTTGGCGGTCAACTCCGGGCTGATGCCGGCGGGATCTCCCATCGCCAGCGCAATGAGCGGCTTTGCAGTCATATGATCACCTTCTCCTGGGCCGTCGTCTCAGCCGTTGGGGATATGGGTTTGCGCCAGGGGCGCGCGAGCTGCAATGCGAGCGGAAGCAGCAGCAGTGCGATGCCGGCCACGATCAGGCACGTCACCAGCTTGTTCGCAAAGAAGATCCCGAGCGATCCCTTCGACATCAGCATCGATTGCCGGAACGCATCCTCGGCCTTGTCGCCGATGACGATCGCGAGCACCAGCGGCGCCAGCGGATAGAACAGCTTCTTGAAGAGATAGCCGACGATCCCGAAGCCGAGCATCATGACCACGTCGAGATAGGAGTTCGACACCGAATAGGCACCAACGACGCAGATGATCACGATCAGGGGCGCGATCACCACGAAGGGAATCCGCATCAAGGCCGCGAATACGGGGACGGTCAGCAGAACCAGCGCGACGGCGACGATGTTGCCGACATACATCGAGGCAATCAGCCCCCAGACAAAGTCCTTCTGGTCGACGAACAGCATCGGCCCGGGATTGAGGCCCCAGATCATCAGCCCGCCCATCATGACGGCGGCGGTCGCCGAACCGGGAATGCCGAGCGAGAGCATCGGCAGCAGCGCGCTGGTGCCGGCGGCATGATCGGCCGTCTCCGGCGAGATGATGCCTTCGACCTCACCCGTGCCGAAGTACCGGCCACGGCGCGAGAAGCGGCGGGCGATGCCGTAGCTCATGAAGGACGCCGCGGTCGGGCCGCCCGGCGTGATCCCCATCCAGCATCCGATCGCGGCACTCCGCAACAATGCAACGCTGTGCCGCGGCAGTCGGCCGACAGCACGAAACACCTCGCGCCAATCGATCTTCGAGGAGACCGCGCGGGCATGAAACTCCTCTTCGACCGCGACCAGCAGCTCGCCGATGCCGAACAGGCCCATCACCGCGACGACGAAGTTCACGCCCTTCACCAGCTCGTCGATGCCCATGGTGAGGCGGACGCTGCCGGAGACGGTGTCGATTCCGATCGCGGCGATCGCGAAGCCGATCGCCAGCGCCACGACGGTCTTGATGGGCGCCGCGCCGCCCATGCCGACGAAGCTCGCAAAGGCGAGGAAATAGACCGCGAAATATTCCGGCGGCCCGAAGGCGAGCGCGACCTGCGCCACCCAGGATGCGAGGAAGGTGATCAGGATGACGCCGATCAGCGCGCCGAACGCCGCCGAGCCGAAGGCAGTGGCGAGCGCCGTCGTCGGCCGGCCATCACGAGCCATGGGATAGCCGTCGAAGGTGGTCGCGACCGACGATGGCTCGCCCGGAATGTTGAACAGGATCGAGGTGACCGAGCCGCCGAACAGGGCCCCCCAGTACATGCTGGAGAGCAGGATGATCGCCGACACCGGCTGCATGCCGAACGTCAGCGGCAGCAGCAGCGACACCCCGTTCGGCGCACCCAGCCCCGGCAGCACGCCGACGAGAATGCCGAGCAACACGCCGACGACCATCAGGGCCAGATGCGGCACGGTGACCGCGATGGTGAAGCCGTGCAGGAGTTCTCCGAGATTATCCATCGGCCCCGCCCTCAGAAGCCGAATGCGGCGGCCAGCGCGCCATGCGGCAGACTGACCTGGAACATGCGCTCGAACACGACGTAGAGGGCGAGCGTCGTGGCCGCCGCCATCGCCAGCGCACGTGGCACGGATTGATGCCGGGGCATCGCCAGCACCGCGAAGACATACAGGGCCGAGGCGATGTACATCCCGGCCAGCGGGATCGCGGCAACGAAGATCGCGGCCGGCACGAACAGGCCGGCAAGCCGGCGCAGCTCGATCGGCGTGATCGCGATGGGGACATTTGCAAGCGTCGCAGCCGGCAGCACGCCCCGCACCAGATTGTAGAGGCTTCCGAGCACGATGATGATGCCGGTCAGGAACGGGAACGTGCCGGCGTCGACGCCCGCGCTCGACCAGCCGATGCCGTTGTCGAGGCTGGAGACGACGACGGCCGCACCAAAGCTCCCGGTGAGGACGGCGGTCGCAAGTTCAAGAGCGCGGCGCGATATCATGGTGCGGGACCTTCCGCTTTACTTGACCAGCCAGCCCTGCTCGCCCGCGACCTGTTTGACGTGCTCGAGGTCCTCCTTGATGAACTTGTCGAACTCGGCCCCGGTCAGGAACGTGTCGACCTGGGAGGTCTTCTCGATGTAGTCCTTCCATTCCGGCGTCGCCTGCACCTTCTTCATCAAGTCGACGTAGAACGCGGCCTGCTCCGGAGTGACCTTGCCGGGCAGCCACACCGTGCGCGGCTGTTCGTATTGCTTGATGTCGAGACCCTGCTCGACGCAGGTTGGAACGTCGCCCCAGCCTTCGGTCGCCGTGACCTTGGCGCCCGGCGCCAGCCGCTTCGGGCTGAACACGCAAAGCGGGCGCTGCGTCCCACCGCGCCATTGCCCGAGGCTTTCGCTGGGATTGTTGACGTGGGAATCGAGGTGTCCGCCGGCGAGCTGCACCGCGGTCTCCGCGCCGCTCTTGAACGGGATGTAGGTCAGCTTGACGTGACCGGCCTTCTCGATCATGCGGGTCAGCACCTCGTCGGTGTCCTTTGACTGCGCGCCGCCCATCTTGAATTCGCCGGATGCGGCCGCCTTCAGATAGTCACCCGCCGTCTTGTACGGCGCATCCTGCTTGACCCAGAGCAGGAACTCGTCCTGCGCCATCGCCGCGATCGGGGTGAGATCGGTGTAGTTGAAGGCGACCTTGGAGACGAGCGGCTGCTGCCAGGCGTTCGAGGTGCCGAAGATCACCTTGTAGGGATCGCCGGCGGAAGCCTTGCCGTAGACATAGCCTTCCGCGCCGCTGCCGCCGCCCTTGTTGACGACGACGATCGGCTGCTCCGTCAGCTTGTACTTGGTGATGATGTTCTGCACAGCGCGGGCGAGATTGTCGGTGCCGCCGCCCGGCCCTGCCGTGGCCACGAACTCGATCGGCTTTTGCGGTTGCCAGGCGGCGAGCGCCGGCATGGTGCCGGCGAGTACGGCCGCAGCCGCGGATAGCAGAAGCCTTGACGTCCCACCCATGATTTCCTCCAGCTTTTATGTTTTTTTGTTCTACCGACGTCCGGTCAGGCGACGCGTTCCTCGCGCCTCGCTAAGCCCAGAACGATTGCGCCTTCTTTCTCGAGCGCTTCGATCTGCTTCTGGTCGAACCCGTGCTCGGCCAAAACCTCGCTTGTGTGCTCACCATAGACCGGCGCGCCCGACAGCACTTTGCCTGGGGTCTCCGAAAACTTGACGGGAAGCCCGATCGTCTTCACGGGGCCGAGCGTGGAGTGCTCGACCTCGACGACCATCTCGCGCGCCAGCGTCTGGGGATCGCTGAGCGCCTCCAGCATGTCGTGCACGGGTCCGCACGGCACGCCCTTTTCGTCCAGTGCTGCCAGCCAATGAGCCCGCGATTTGGTGCGGAAACGCTCGCCCAGGACCGCCTCGAGCTCCTTCAGGTTCGCCATGCGGTCGGAGCCGTTGGCGAAGCGCGGATCGGCGGCCAGTTCGCTCGCACCGAGTGCTTCCAACATCAACAGCCAATGCTTCTTGTTGGCACCACCGACCACGAGCCAGCCGTCCGAAGCTTCAAAAGCCTGGTATGGCGCGTTGAGCGGATGGGCCGAGCCCATCGCGCGCGGCGCCGTGCCTGCGGCCAGCGCGATCGTGGACTGCCAGTAGGTCTGCACCAGCGCCGCCTCATAGAGCGACGTCTCGACCCACTGCCCCTCGCCGGTCTTGAGGCGGTGCGTATAGGCGGCGAGGATACCCATGCTCGCGAGCAGGCCGGCGGTGATGTCGGACAGCGGCGGGCCGCATTTGACCGGCGGCCCATCCGGGCGTTCGCCGGTAAAGCTCATGATGCCGCTCATGGCCTGCGCGACGAGGTCAAAACCGCGGCGATGCTTGTAGGGGCCGGTGCGGCCGAAGCCCGACAGCGAGCAGTAGATCAACGTCGGATGCTGCTTGTGCAGGTCTTCGTAGCCGAAGCCCAGGCGTTCCATGGCCCCTGGCGCAAAGTTCTCGACCAGTACGTCAGCGCCCGCGATCAGCCGTCGCAGCACCGCTTTACCACCTTCGGTCTTGAGGTCCAGCACGATGCCGCGCTTGTTGCGGTTCATCATCAGGAAGGAGGCCGCCTCCTCGCCGATCTTCGGCGGCACCGAATGGCGAGTGTCGTCGCCGTTCGGCGATTTCTCGATCTTGATGACGTCGGCGCCCATGTCAGCGAGCATCAGGGTGCAGGTCGGCCCCGCCATGACATGGGTGAGATCGATGACCTTGAGGCCGGCAAGCGGCCCCGGACGGCCGGAGTTGGTTTGTGCTCGATCGCTTTGCATCGGGGCGTCCTATTGGCCGCGCCATTGCGGCGCGCGCTTGTTGAGGAAAGCATCGAGCCCTTCGCGAAAATCCTGGCTCGTGTAACACATCAGGATGAGGTCTTCCCCCTCGTCCCGCGTCAGCCGCCTTTGCAGGCGGGCCACGGCCTGCTTGGTCGCGGTCAATGTCAGCGGCGCGTGGCTGGCCAAGAGCCGGGCAAGTTCATCGGCTCGCTGGTCGAGCGCTGCGATGTCATCGACGACCTCGCCGAGCAGCCCGACGCTGGCGGCTTCGGCGGCGTCAACGAGGCGCGCGGTGAAGATCAGATCCTTGACGCGCGCAGCGCCGATCAGCGCGGTGAGACGGCTGACATTGGACATCGACAGGCAATTGCCGAGGGTCCGAGCGATGGGAAATCCGATTTTCGTGCTGCTGGTGCCGATGCGCAGGTCGCAGGCCGCGGCAATGCCGGCGCCGCCGCCCGTGCAGAACCCGTTGATCGCCGCGATCGTGGGCACGCGGCACTGCTCGAGGGTCGTGAGCACGCGATCGATCCGGTTCTCGTAGTCGATGGCGTCCTGAGGCGTCTTGAATTCGCGGAACTGATTGATGTCGGTGCCCGAGGCAAAGGCCTTGTCGCCGGCCCCGCGCAGCACCAGCACCTTGATCGAATGATCGTCGTTGACCTCTTCGCAGATCGCCGCCAGCCGCTCGTACATGGCGAAGGTGAAGGCATTGCGCGCCTGCGGGCGGTTGAAAGTGATCCACCCGATACTGTCCTTGCATTCAAAAACGAGGTCGTCCGTCTCCGCGGCATGGTCCATTTCCTCGTGTCCTTCTGTTTTTTGCATTTTTGAATGCAAAATTTGCAATTTTCAAGCTGGAACTTCCGAATAGTGGCGTATAACTTCATTTTTGCATTCAAACTGGAGCGTTTGCCCATGCTTCACGAGGAGGTTGTCGGCCGCATCCGCGCCATCCTGCTCGACGGTGAAATCCCGCCGGGCGCGCGGATTCCCGAGCGCGAGCTGTGCGACCGACTCCAGATCTCGCGCACGCCGCTGCGCGAGGCGCTCAAGGTGCTCGCCGCCGAAGGGCTCGTGCAGCTCCTGCCCCATCGCGGCTCGCGCGCGGCAAAGCTGACTGACAAGGACATGCGCGACCTGTTCGAGGTCTGCCAGGGTCTCGAGGCGCTCGCCGGCGAGCTCGCCTGCGAGCGCATCAGCGACGCCGGGATCGGCGAAATCGCCGCCGCGCATGACGACATGGTTCGGCATTATCGCGAGGGCGATCTGATCCAGTATTATCGCGGCAACCGCGCCATTCACGAGGCCATCGTCGCCGCAGCCGAAAATCCCGCGCTGACCGGGCTCTATGCCTCCGTGACCGCGCGCATCCGCCGCGCGCGCTACGTCACGCCGATGACACCGCAGCGCTGGGCGTTCGCCGTGAAGGAGCACGAGGCGATCCTGAACGCGCTGCAGCGGCGCGACGGCGCCGGCCTCTCCCACATCCTGCGCGCGCATCTGCGCCACAAGCGCGAAGAGGTCTTGCAGGCGGGCTTTGCCGAAACGGAAGGAAACGACCCGGCACTGCGGATCGCGTGAGGCGGGCTCGCCCGGCGAGCATTCATTCATTCCGCCTCTGGCCTTCGCGCCGCTTCGCCGCGATAACCGCCTCGAACATCCGAACCGTCCGATTTCACTTTCGCCCGATTATCCTCGCCGCCCTCTGTCGGCTGAATCGGTAGCGCGTTAGACGTGAAGCGTCCCTGCTTCACGCTCTGCGAGCAAGTCCGCTCGCCCTTGCGCAGCCAACGGAGACCATCATGACCAAACCCAGCATCGTTTTCGCACACGGCCTTTGGGCCGACGGATCGTGCTTCGGCAAGCTGATCCCGACGCTGCAAGCCGAAGGCCATGAGGTCATGGCGAGCCAGCACGGGCTCGATTCACTCGCAACAGATGTCGCCTGCGTGACGGCGTGTTTTGGCCGTGTTCCCGGACCCGTGGTCCTCGTCGGCCATTCCTATGGTGGCACGCTGATCACGCACGCCGGCACCGATCCGCGGGTGGCCGCGCTGGTCTACATCGCAGCGCTCGCGCCCGATGCCGATGAAACCTCGCAGAGCCAGATTGCAAAATTTCCGACGACGCAGGTGTTTGGCCACATCGACGCGCCGGCGGGCCGTGTCTGGCTCAAGCCAAGCGGCCTGACGCACTTTGCCGGCGACCTGCCCGAGGCCGAGCAGAAGCTGGTCTACGCGACGCAAGGGGCGCCGGTTGCGGATCTCCTTACCCAGAAGGCCGATGGCACCGCGTGGAACGCGAAACCGAGCTGGTACATCCTCGCCAGCAAGGACCAGACGGTTCACCCCGATCTGCAGCACTTCGTCTCGAAGCGCATGAACGCCACCGTGACCGAAGTGCCGTCGTCCCACGTCCCCATGCTGTCGAAGCCGGATGTGGTTTTGGACGTGATCCGTAAGGCAGCGAGTGCGATCGCGGCGAAGTGACATTAGCCGTCCAAGCCAATGTCGTTCTTCAAATCGGGTCCGGGCGGCGCATGCCGACCGGACCATTGGCCAAATACACAATACAATTTCTGCGTTTCCTAATATCGAATAATTCGATTGTAACCGCCAATATTATTCGTTTGTCAAAATCACTCTTCTGCGTAGCTTGGGCAGCGTGGCATCGCCGGTTGCCCGCGAAGGCCGCTTCCTGCAGACGCCTCACGCACACCAGGAGTGATCATGATTACGACATCACAGGGCGAAGCGTCATTCTTCCACCTGCTGCTCCGCTGGGTCACCTATCGGTTGGCACAAACGATGGCGGCAATCGCGCCGGTGCACCGCGCTGGCGAAATCGCGGCCGCGGCCGCGGCGAGCAACAATCCCTCGGGGGCGTAAACCAGCCGTCAGCGGCGCTTGCGGGCGCCGCGCGCCGGCGTTTCCGTCACGCGCCGGCTCTGTTCGACCGCGAGATCGCGCATGATCGCTATCGCGCTCTGCACGTGGTCGTCGGGCTGGTCGACCGAATAGACGACATAGGCCGGCATCGAGAATTTCGGCGCTCCCACCACCAAGTGCAGCCGCCGCGCCTTCAGCAGCGGCTCGACGATCCGGTGCGCAAAATAGCCGGAGCCGCCGTTGGCGAGAACGTGCTGCAGCCCGAGCCAGCCGATGTTGGCGGTCAGCGCAGGCCCGGCGAAATTGGGAAAGACGGCACTGTGCCGGGCGTAGAATTCGGGCCCCCAGTCGACATAGACGTAGCCGTCCTGCGGCTCCGGATCGCTCCTGGGATTGGTCGAGACCAGCACGAGCTGCTCCTCGATCAGCAACTCGACCTTGAGGCCGGGGCGGCTTTGCGGGGTGTACATCACGCCGATGTCGATGCGGCCCTCGACCAGCCCCTGCATCAATTCCGGCTCGAGCGCGCTCTCGGCGCGGATGGAGATTTGCGGATTGGCCTCCTGCATGCGCGGTACCCAAAGCAGCAGGAACTCCTCCCACAGGCCGATGCGGCCTCCGACCACCAGCGCCCCGCTAAATCCCTTGGGGACGCCGACGTCGTGGCGGGCCTGCTCGACGGTGCGAACAAGCGTCGAAGCGTGGCGCTGGAACTGTCGCCCGGCCGCCGTCAGCGCGGCACCGGCCTTGTTGCGTACGAACAGCGTGCAACCGAGCAGTTCTTCGAGGCTGTGGATCCGCGTGCTGACGGTGGACTGGCTGACGTGAAGGCGCTCGGCGGCCGTGATGAAATTGCCGGTCGCGACCACGGTCAGGAATGTACGCGCGAGCTCGGTATCCAGGGGCGCACCTCACACATCGACATTGTCGATATGAAAGGCGCTGTCTTGAAGGATGTCAAATTGAAGGAGTGCCGCTCAGCACCCGAGCCTGTCGGCGACCCCGCCAAAATCCTTGGCGACGATGTCCCAATTGCCGGTCGCCTCGAAATCGACCTTCTGGAGCGGACCGTATTCGGTCGGCCGCGCCACGAACGCGGTCTTCAGCCCGTTCTTCTGGGCGGCGGCGAGATCGCCGTTGTGGGCGGCGACCATCATCACCTGCTCCGGCTTGAGGCCGAGCAGGCGCGCGGCGCCGAGATAGGTCTCGGGATCGGGCTTGTAGTGCTCGAACAGCTCGGCCGACATGATGAGGTCCCACGGCAGGCCTGCGAATTTCGCCATGTTGGTGAGCAGCGCGACGTTGCCGTTCGACAGCGGCGAGATCACGAATTTGGTCTTGAGGCGGGTCAGGCCGGCGACGCTGTCGGGCCAGGGATTGAGGCGGTGCCAGCCCTTGGTGAGATAGTCGAGATCGGCGTCGGTGAGGCCCTTGATCGAGAATTGCGCGACCAGCTTTTCCAGCGAGCGGCGGTGCAGATCGTCGAGCATGACATAGCCGCGCTCGGGATGTTTGCGCACGTCGTCCATCGAGGCCATGTACATGCCGCGCCAGCCGTCGACCAGAGCGGTCCAGTCGGCGCTGATCCCGCGGCCCTTCGCCCACCACATGAAGTCGGTGATCAGGCTGGTGCGCCAGTCGACTACGGTGCCGAACACGTCGAACACGAGGGCTTTGACGGCGGAGAGATCGGACATGGGCGCTTCCCCTGATTGTTCTTGTTGTCATTCCGGGGCGATGGCACCGGGGCCGGCCTTCGGCCAGCCCGATGACAGCTCCACATCGAGCCCGGAATCCAGAAGTTGTTGCGCAAGATTCCGGGTTCTCGCTTCCCGAGCCCCGGAATGACGGAGGGCGTCAGTCCAGATGGAACTTCGCCAACTCACGATGCTCGGCCTTGATGTAGCGCACGGTGCCGGTGACGGAGCGCATCACGACCGTCTCGGTCTCGATCACGCCGTCCTTGCGGAACTTGACGCCCGACAGCAGCGAGCCGGTGGTGACGCCGGTGGCGGCGAAAAGGCAGTCGCCGCGCGCCATGTCCTCGATGCCGTAGATCATCTTGGGATCGTTGACGCCCATCTTGGCGGCGCGCTCGCGCTTCTCGTCGGAATCCAGGATCAGGCGGCACTGCATCTGGCCACCGATGCAGCGCAGCGCCACGGCCGCGAGCACGCCTTCCGGCGCGCCGCCGGTGCCGAGATACATGTCGACGCCGGTGTTGTCAGGGTCGGCACAGTGGATCACGCCGGCAACGTCGCCGTCGGTGATGAGGCGGACGGCGGCGCCGGTCGAGCGCACGCTCTCGATGATGCTGGCATGGCGCGGACGGTCGAGCACGAGAACGGTGATGCCATCCGGCTGGACGCCCTTGGCCTTGGCGAGGCGGCGGACGTTGTCAGCCGGCGTCGCATCGAGATCGACGACGCCCTTGTCGTAGCCCGGCCCGATCGCAAGCTTCTGCATGTAGACGTCGGGCGCGTGCAGCAGCGTGCCGCCGTCGGCCATCGCCATGGTGGCAATCGAGCCCGGCATGTTCTTGGCGCACAGCGTGGTGCCTTCGAGCGGGTCGACCGCGATGTCGACCTGCGGGCCGGCGTTCATGCCGACCTTCTCGCCGATGAACAGCATCGGCGCTTCGTCGCGCTCGCCCTCTCCGATCACGATGGTGCCCTCGATCGGCAGCTTGTTGAGCTCGCGCCGCATGGCGTCCACGGCGGCCTGGTCGGCCGCCTTTTCGTTGCCGTGCCCGCGCAGCCGCGCCGAAGACACCGCCGCCCGCTCCGTCACCCGCACGATCTCCAGCGTGAGAATGCGCTCGAGCAACGCGTGCGGCGGGACTGAAATATGGGTCGACATCGGCTAACTCCTTCGGAACAGTTTTGGACGGAAATCTCCGTCCGCATCAACTCGTAACACCCACAGTTCGTTCGAACCGCGTCTTATTGTTTGAGCATGACCTTTCCGGAAAACCGCTTCACATTTTTCCGGGGCATGCTCAGTTCTTCTCGATCCGGATCACCTGCGGCCGTCCGCTGATCACCTTGTCCTTCTGCACGGCGGAGAGCGCGCGGCGCACGGCGTCCTCATGCGTCGCATAGGTGATCAGGATGACGGGCACGGGCACCGCCTTGCCGTTCGCCGGCGCAGCGCCGCCATTGGGATGACGCTGCACGATCGACTCGATCGAAATCTTCTGCTCCGCGAGCCGGGTCGCGATCGCGGCCGCAGTGCCCGGGAAATCCCGCGCCAGCAGGCGGATATAGTAGCCGCCCTCATGCCGCTCCATCGGCGCCTTCTTGGTGTCGCGCAGATGCGAGATCGGCCGGCCGAACGGATTGGCGCGGATGCCGCGCGCAACGTCGGCGATGTCGGCGACGACGGCGGATGCGGTCGCAGCACCGCCGGCGCCGGGGCCGACCAGCGTGATCGGAGGGATGCCCTCGCCATCGATCGTGACCGCATTGGTGACACCCATCACCTGCGCGATCGAGGAGGATTTTGGAACCATGGTCGGGTGCACGCGCTGCTCGATCCCCTTGGCGGTGCGAACCGCAACACCGAGCAGCTTGAGCCGGTAACCGAGATCGTCGGCCGCGCGCAGATCTTCCGGCGCGATGGATGAGATACCTTCGACATACACCGCGCTTTGAGCAACTTTCGTGCCGAAAGCGAGGCTGGCGAGAATGGCAAGTTTTTGCGCGGTGTCATGGCCATCGACGTCGAAGGACGGATTGGCCTCGGCGTAGCCGAGCCGCTGCGCATCCTTGAGGCATTCGGCGAACGACAGCCCCTCCTGCTCCATCCGCGTCAGGATGTAATTGCAGGTGCCGTTAAGGATGCCGTAGACGCGGGTGACCCCGGTTCCGGCAAGCCCTTCGCGTAACGTTTTGATGACAGGGATCGCGGCGCCGACCGCTGCCTCGAAATTCAGCGCGCCGCCGTGCTTTTCGGCGGCCTTGGCAAGCTTCAGGCCGTGCTTGGCGAGCAGCGCCTTGTTGGCGGTGACGACCGACTTGCCCGCATTCAGTGCCGCTTCGACCGCAGAGAGAGCGGGATCACCGGCGCCGCCCATCAGCTCGACGAAGCAGTCGATGCCGGGATGCGTGGCCAGTGCCATGGGGTCCCTGGCCCATTCGACGCCGCGCAGGTCGACGCCGCGCTTCTTCGCCTTCGAACGCGCGGTGACGGCGACGACGCGAATGCCGCGGCCGCTGCGGCCCGCGAGCACGCGGGCCTGGGTCTCGATTAAACGGACAACTTCGGCGCCCACGGTGCCGAGCCCCGCTATGCCCACTTTCAGGGGTGCAACCATGATGCTTTAGAAAACCTGCCGAAGAGAAACTTAACGCCGATTGGCGAGCGGAACGACGTTGTGCAACGTTTCGATGCCGCTTTCAAGGAAGCGGCGCACGCCGCGCGCGGCCTGCCTGATCCGTTGCTCGTTTTCCACCATGGCGATGCGGACATATCCTTCACCGTGCTCGCCGAAGCCGACGCCGGGCGAGACCGCGACGCCGGATTTCTCCACCATCAGGGTTGCGAACTGCATGCTGCCGACGCTGCGGAAGGCCTCCGGCAGCGGCACCCATGCGAACATGGACGCTTCCGGCGGCGGGATCTCCCAGCCGGCACGGCCGAATGATTCCACAAGCGCGTCGCGGCGCTTGCGGTAGGTGTCGCGCATCTCCTTGATGCAATCGTCGGGGCCGTTCAGCGCGGCGGTCGCCGCGACCTGCACCGGCGTGAAGGCGCCGTAGTCGAGGTAGGATTTGACGCGGGCGAGCGCGGCGATCACGCGCTCGTTGCCGACCGCAAAGCCCATGCGCCAGCCCGCCATCGAATAGGTCTTCGACATCGAGGTGAACTCGACCGTGACGTCGATCGCGCCAGGCACCTGGAGCACCGAGGGCGGCGGGTTGTTCTCGTCGAAATAGACTTCGGCATAGGCGAGATCGGACAGGATCAGGATCTCGTGCTTCTTCGCGAACGCGACGAGGTCCTTGTAGAAGTCGAGGCTCGCGACATAGGCGGTCGGGTTCGAGGGGTAGCAGACGACGAGCGCGAGCGGCTTCGGGATCGAATGCACGATCGCCCGTTCCACCGCCTCGAAGAATTGCGGCGTCGGCTCCGAGGGCACCGAGCGGATAACGCCGCCCGCCATCAGGAAGCCGAAGGCGTGAATCGGGTAGCTCGGGTTCGGACAGAGGATGACGTCGCCGGGCGCGGTGATCGCCTGCGCCACATTGGCAAAGCCCTCCTTCGAACCGAGTGTCGCGACGACCTGGGTGTCGGGGTTGAGCTTCACGCCGAAGCGGCGGGCGTAATAAGCGGCCTGGGCCCGGCGCAGCCCGGGGATGCCGCGGGAGGCCGAGTAGCGGTCGGTGCGCGGCTTGCCCAGCGTCTCCTTCAGCTTCTCCAGCACATGCGCCGGCGCCGGCAGGTCCGGATTGCCCATGCCGAGGTCGATGATGTCGGCGCCGGCATTCCGCGCGGCCGCCTTGGCCCGGTTGACCTGCTCGAACACGTAAGGCGGAAGGCGGCGGATGCGGTAAAACTCTTCCATGGCTCTCTGGGCTCCGGGCATCCGGTCAGGACAGAATCGACCGGCCATGACAGCCGCTCGGGAAAGCTCTCGCCCCCTCGCGAAAATCACTCAAAATCAAACGCTTAGAGCAATATTCGACGGCAGGAGCTGAGGTCGTTCGCCCTGACTCTCGGCTGAACTGAGGTCTTTTAGCACGGCATGGCGGGGGCGCCAGCGATTACGCCGCGTTACTTGGCGTCTTTTGCGGCAACCGATTGGCGCTCGCGCGCGGCGGCCAGCTCGGCTTCGATCTTGGCGCGCTGGTCCGGCGGGATGATCGCCTGATCACGATCCGGCGGCAGATCGTGCACCGGAAGGTAGGAGCCGGGCTCCCTGGGATGGGCCTGCGCGTCGGTGGGCGTATAGTCAGCCAGCTGACTCGAGCAGCCGCCCAAGGCAAGCGCCGCCATCAGCAGCGCGCCACAGATCGGCAGCGACTTTTGCAGGTCCCTCAACGCCAACACTTGGGAAATCCCCTACTCATCCCAACGCAAGGCTGCCGGAGCTTAACCCGACAACCTGCCCAAGCTCAAACCATTGCTGCCCACAAATGGTACGAGCGAGAATACTGCCAAGGCCCACGGTGGAAGAGGTGCACGCTGATTGTGACAAAACCAAGGGGCTTTGTCGCAGTGCAGCACATGTTGGAGCTTGTTTAACGCCAAACATGCGAGCTTCGCGGTGACGAATACGGAATGAATCGTTACTGTTCTGCTCATGAGTAGCGCCACGACCGACACAACCAAATCCGAAACGAAGTTCGATGCGGAAGCCTTCGCGATGAATGTCGCGCGGGCGATGGAGAGCGGCGGCAAGGCGCTCGCCGCGTATCTGAAGCCACGCGAGAGCGGCGAGGTGCAGGATCGCCCGCCGGCCGAGCTGACGGAAGTGGTCAAGACCTTCACGTCGGTCGCCGAATACTGGCTGGCGGATACGTCCCGCGCGTCGGATCTGCAGACCAAGCTCGCCAAGGATTATCTCGACCTCTGGGGCTCGGCGGCACGCCGCATGGCTGGCCAGGACGCTTCACCCGCGATCGCGCCCTCGCCGCGCGACAAGCGCTTTGCCGATCCGGAATGGAAGTCGAACCAGTTCTTCGATTTCGTGATGCAGCTCTATCTGCTCACAGCCAAATGGGCGCAAGAGCTGGTGCAGGACGCCGAGCTCGATCCGCAGACCCGCCGCAAGGCGGAGTTCTACGTCCAGCAGGTCACCAATGCGATCTCGCCGTCGAACTTCGTGCTGACCAATCCGGAAGTGCTGCGCGAGACGGTGGCGAGCAGCGGCGAAAATCTCGCACGCGGCCTGAAGATGCTGGCCGAGGACATCGCGGCCGGCAAGGGCATGCTGAAGATCCGCCAGTCCAATCCGGACAACCTCGTCGTCGGCGTCAACATGGCGACGACGCCGGGCAAGGTGATCTACCAGAACGAGATGATGCAGCTCATCCAGTATTCGCCGACCACGGAGAACGTGCTGCGCACGCCGCTCCTGATCGTGCCGCCCTGGATCAACAAGTTCTACATCCTCGATCTCAAGCCGGAGAAATCCTACATCAAGTGGTGCGTCGACCAGGGCATCACCGTGTTCGTGATCTCATGGGTCAATCCCGACAAGCGGCTCGGCACCAAGAGCTGGGAAGACTACATGAAGGAAGGCCCGCTCACGGCGATGGACGTGATCGAGAAGGTCACCGGCGAGTTGAAGGTGCACACCGCCGGCTATTGCGTCGGCGGCACCATGCTCGCGACCACGCTGGCCTGGCTCGCCGAGAAGCGCCGCCAGCGCGTGGCCTCGGCGACATTCTTCGCGGCGCAGGTCGACTTCACCCATGCCGGTGATCTCCTCGTGTTCGTCGACGAGGAGCAGATCGCAGCCCTCGAGCAGGACATGAAGGCCGCCGGCGTGCTCGAAGGCTCGAAGATGGCGATGGCCTTCAACATGCTGCGCTCCAACGATCTGATCTGGTCCTATGTCGTCAGCAACTATCTGAAGGGCCAGCAGCCGAGCGCGTTCGACCTCTTGCACTGGAATTCGGATGCGACGCGCATGACCGCGTCGAACCATTCCTATTACCTGCGCAACTGCTACCTGGAGAACCGGCTCTCCACCGGCACCATGGTGCTCGACAACACGCTGCTCGACCTCTCCAAGGTCAAGGTGCCGGTCTACAACCTCGCCACCCGCGAGGACCACATCGCGCCGGCCGAATCGGTGCTGTACGGCTCGCAGTTCTTCGGCGGCCCGGTGAAATACGTCCTGTCCGGCTCGGGCCACATCGCCGGCGTGGTCAACCCGCCCGCCTCGAACAAGTACCAGTACTGGACCAACGACAACGTCAAGGACGTCAACGTCGCCGAATGGATGAAGGGCGCGGTGGAGCACAAGGGCTCGTGGTGGCCGGACTGGCGCGAATGGCTGGGCGGGCTCGATCCCGAGGAAGTCCCGGCGCGCGTAGTCGGCAGCGAGGCCCTGCCCGCGATCGAGGACGCGCCCGGCAGCTATGTCAGGGTTCGCGCCTAGCGGGATTTCTTTGCGCATGGCGCAATCCTGCGCGCTTGTATAATCTCGCGTTCAACACAGCGACGACAGAGGGGACCGGGTTATGACGCGCGAATTGTTCTGGCTGACACTGACGGTGATCCTGACCGGGATCCTCTGGATTCCCTACACCATCAACCGCTGCCAGGTTCGGGGGCTCAGTGGCGCCTTGGCCAATCCCTCGCGCGGCGACAAGCCGCAGGCGGAGTGGGCGAACCGCCTGATGTTCGCGCATGACAACGCCGTCGAAAACCTCGTGCTCTTCGCGCCGCTGGTGCTGATCCTGAACGCGATCGACTATTCCTCGAAATGGACCGTGCTCGCCTGCGCGGTCTATTTCTGGTCGCGTGTCGCGCATCTGATCGTCTATGCGCTCGGAATCCCGGTGTTCCGGACTCTCGCCTTCACCGTCGGCTTCCTCGCCCAGGCCGTGCTTGCGCTGGCAATCTTCAAGGTGCTCTAGAAATCGGGTCTCTTAGGGATCAGGCCCTGCGTACGACGAGGTTCAGCATGTTGGCTGGCGTCTCGTCGAAACTCTGGATCACGTTGGTGTCCGACGACAGCGTGATCCACGAACCTGCGCTGGCGTAAGTCATCTCGAGCCACTCCCGCGAGACGTAGCTGTAGTAGCGTCCGAGGCTGTCGCGGCCATCGTCCTCACCCATCTTGTAGCTGGCGTAGAACACGCCTGATGGCTTGAGCGCACGGTGGATCTTTCCAAGGATGCCGGCGAGTTCGTCGCGTGGCACATGCAGCAGACAGGCGCTCGCCCAGACGCCGTCATAGGCCTCGTGCGCATCCAGCTGGTCGAACCGCATCGCCTCGACGGGATGACCAAGCCGGCGCGAGGCGATCTCGGCCATTTCGGGCGAGCCATCGGTCGCACGCACTGAAAAACCTTCGGCGAGCATCACTGCGGAATGATTGCCGGCACCGCAACCGAGCTCGAGGATCGCGCCTCCCGGCGGCAGCAGGGCGAGAAAGCCCCGCAACCGCGTCGATACGGCCTTCGCCCAGCCGGCATAGACCTCGGGGTTCTGCCGGTAGAAATGCAAGGTCGCTTCGTCCACCGCAGTACCTCGTGTCATGGAAACAGCGCGATCTGCTCCAACCCCGCCGTCTCGGGCAGCCCGAACATCAGGTTCATGTTCTGGATCGCTTGCCCGGCCGAACCCTTCACCAGATTGTCGAGCGTGGAAATCACGATCGCCCGGTTCTTGATGCGGTCGGCGACGACGCCGATCTGCACATAGTTGGAGCCGCGCACATTCTGGGTCTGCGGCAGCACGCCCTTCCTGGCGACATGCACGAAGGGCTCGTTGGCATAAGCCTGCTCCAGCGCGCTTCGCAGATCGTCCGGCGTCGCGCCGTTGAGCTTGACGTAGGAGGTGCAGAGTTCGCCGCGCGCCATCGGAATAAGATGCGGCGTGAAGTTGATCGTCACTGCGGAACCGGCGGCGACGCCGATCTCCTGCTCGATCTCGGGCGCGTGCCGGTGGGTGCCGACCGAATAGGGCGACAGCCCCTCGCCCGCCTCGCTGAACAACGTGTTCTGTTTCAGCCCGCGGCCGGCGCCGGTGACGCCCGATTTCGCGTCGATGACGATGTCGTCGACGTCGATCAGCTTGGCTTTCGCAAGCGGCACCAGCGCGAGCAGCGCCGCCGTGGGATAGCAGCCGGGACAGGCGACCAGCCGCGCCGACGTGATCTTCTCGCGATAGAATTCGGTGAGACCGTAGACCGCTTCGCCCTGCAGTTCGAGCGCCCGGTGCTCATGGCCGTACCATTGCGCATAGGTGCTCTTGTCCCGCAGCCTGAAATCGGCGGACATGTCGAGGACCTTGATTTTGGGATTTGCCTTGAGGACCGCGGCGATGATTTCCTGCGTGGTGCCGTGCGGCAGTCCGCAGAACACCGCATCGAGCTTGCTCCAGTCGACCTTTTCCCATTCCACGAGTTTCGGCAGGTCCAGCATGAAAAAATGCGGAAACACGTCGCCCATCGACTTGCCGGCATGGGTGTTGGCGGTGAGCGCGACGATCTCGGCATTCGGATGCCGGGCCAACAGGCGCACCGCATCGGCCCCGGTGTAACCGGAGGCGCCGAGAATGCCGATCTTCTTCGAGCTCATCACGCGTACCTTTCAGGCGTCATTTGATCGTCTTGCCGGGGTCGAAAGTCGCAGCGTCGCTTCGTCCACCGGGCTGGCCTCCCGAGCAACGTTCGATCAGCTATTGTCGGCAAGGCCCAACATCAGCCGCATGTTCTGCACGGCTGCGCCTGACGCGCCCTTGCCGAGATTGTCGAGCCGGGCGATCAGTACCGCCTGGTGATATTTGTCGCTGGCGAAGACGTGGAGCTCCAGCGTGTTGGTCTCGTTGAGCGCCTCCGGCTCGAGCTTGCCGCCCTTGGTCGCCTCGTTCTGGAGCGGCATCACCGAGACATATTTTGAGCCGGCGTAACGCTTAGCCAGCGCGGCCTGAAGGTCCGCACCGCTGGGCTTGCCGGGCAGCGCGTCGAGCTGGAGCGGCACCGAGACCAGCATGCCCTGCCGGTAGTTCGCGACCGAGGGAATGAAGATCGGCCGCCGCGTCAGTTTCGAATAGAGCTGCATCTCCGGCAAATGCTTGTGCTCGAAGCCGAGGCCGTAGAGCTCGAAGGACGGCGCGCTGCCGTCTTCGAAGCTCGCGATCATCGACTTGCCGCCGCCGGAATAGCCGCTCACCGCGTTGACGGTGACGGGATAATCGGGCGGCAACAGACCGGCATCGACGATCGGCCGCAGTAGCGCGATCGCACCGGTCGGATAGCAGCCGGGATTGGAGACCTTCTTCGCGGCCTTGATCTTGCCGGCCTGGTCCGGCGTCAGCTCGGGAAAGCCGTAGGCCCAGTCGGGCGCGACCCGGTACGCGGTGGAAGCGTCCAGCACCTTCGGCCCTGCGGTGCCCATGCTGTCGACCAGCGCCACTGTTTCCTTCGCGGCGTCGTCAGGCAGGCAGAGGATCACGAGATCGACCTCCTCCATCAGCGCCTTCTTGGCCGCGGGGTCCTTGCGCTTGTCGTCGGCGATCGTCTTCACGGTGACGTCGCTCTGGAGCTTCAGCCGCTCATTGATGCCGAGCCCGGTGGTGCCGGAGCCGCCGTCGACGAAGACGGTGGCGGGCTTCGTGGCCGCGCCGGTGGTCGGGGCCTTGGTGGTTTCGGTGAGGCTCATGGCGCGCTCCTTTCGAGCATGTTGGTTTCGTTCGCGAAGGCCTCCGGCCTCACGTCCTGCATCAGCTGTGCAATCTCCCTGGCGTCGGCGGCGGGTTGCGCACCGAGCGCGTTGGCGATCGCGGTATAGTCGGCGTCCGATTTGTGCTGGTTGAGCTTGAAGCTGCCTTCGACCTCTTCAACCGTCATGACCAGCCCCACGATTCCCTTCTTCAACGCTTCCAGCCGGCCTGCCGTCATCTTCGCCGATGTCCACGGCGCTTTCGGCAACAGCCAGCTCTCGAACTTGTCGCTCAGCGTGTCGATCTGCACCGCCAGCTGATCGTCCGACAACAGGCGCACCGGCCCGCTCAGATGCACCGACTGGTAGAGCCAGGTCGGCACCTGATCCGGCGAGACGTACCAGTCGGGCGATACATAGGCATCGGGGCCGTTGACCGCGAGCAGCCAGGAGGTCGCGCCGTCCGCCAGCTTTAGCAGCGGATTGTGACGGGCGACATGAAAGGCGGCCTGCGGCGTGCCGTCAGCGGCGTAAGTCAGGTAGAACGGCAGCGGCGAGGCGACCGGCTTGTGGCCGTCAAAGGCGCACATCGTGCCGAAGCCGCGCTCCTCGGCGAATTTCAGGCTCGCGGCGCGGTCCTGCTTGAAAAAGGGTGGCGTGTACATCGTGGTCTCCTGCTGGGCCTCCTCGGGGGGCCGCCGGATCAGATCGCGCTGACAGGAGAGAGAATGCCGCGGATCGGATCCAGCGGCAAAGACGATGATCTCAAACGCGATCGACCGCCCAAACCGCTAAAGAGCGGCGGCGGCGACGGGCGAACAGGATGGTCGCGGCGTTGATCATGGCGCGCGGCTATAAGGCCGGCGGGTTCCAGGGTCAAGTCCAAATCGATGGGGCGTGACGGCTGCCGCACGGGTGACGGCACGATGCCGCACTGGTGTCATCGGGTCGCAGCGGAATTTCCCATAAGCATGGGGGTTCCCGACAAAGACCGGCGCGCCACAACCCCGCCGGTCCGTGCCTTTCGTTCGCAACCCAGCCCCAGGACATCGCTATGACCGAGATCACCCGTCGCGCAACGCTGGCCGGCGCCGCCGCCTCGGCGCTCCTGCCCTTCGTGAAGACCTCGCCCGCAAGCGCCGCCGCGCCGCCGGCCGCGAACCAGAATGCGAGCTTCTACCGCTACAATGTCGGCACCCACCAGATCACGGTGGTCTGCGACGGCGTCGCCACCGTCAACCTGACGGACAATTACGCGGCCGGCGCCAGCAAGGACGACATCAGCAAGATCTTCGCCGAGAACCATCTGCCGACCGACAAGGTCACCCACACCTTCAATCCGGTCGTCGTCAACACCGGGCCGAAGCTCGTGCTGATCGATACCGGTCTCGGGCCCGACCAGTTCACACAGACCAAAGGCAAGGTCGGCCAGTTCCACAATAACCTTGCGGCGGCCAGCATCGACCGCGCGGCAGTCGACACCGTCATCATCTCGCACTTCCACGGCGACCACATCAACGGCCTGCTCGCGGCCGAGAACAAGCCGGCCTTCCCCAACGCCGAGATCATGGTGCCGGCGGTGGAATGGAAGTTCTGGATGGATGACGGCGAGATGAGCAAGGGGACCGGCAATCCGATCCTCAAAGCCAACTTCAAGAACATCCGCCGCGTGTTCGATGCGCTCGGCCGCAAGGTCACGCAGTACGAGTCCGGCAAGGAAGTCGCGCCCGGAATCACCTCGGTGGCGAGCCCGGGCCACACGCCGGGACACAACTCCTTCATCGTTGCGTCCGGCGCGGAAAAGGTACTTGTGCAGGTCGACATCACCGCCGGCGCAGCGTTCCTGTTCGTGAAGCACCCTGAATGGAACATCGCCTCCGACGTCGACAAGCCGCTGGCGCAAGAGACGCGGCGGAGGCTCTACGACATGGCGATTGCCGAGAAGATGCCGATCCAGGCCTTCCATGCCGCCTTCCCCGGTCTCGTCCGCGTCGAGAAGGAGAAGGATGGTTCGGGCTATCGCTGGATTCCGTCGATCTGGAACGCTTCGCTTTAGGCTCTGCCATATGCGCTGACCGGGCGACCGAGCTGCCCGGTCAGATCAGGCGCCAGATCCATTCCATGATCGTCGCGATCACGTCGCCGAACAGCAGCAGCGCCGCGGACCAGACCAGCGCCGAGACGAAATTGGCGGCCTGAAAACTCCAATAGGGCATCTCGAAAATGCCGGCTGCGAGCGGCACCGAGGCGCGCAAGGGGCCAAAGAAGCGGCCGATGAAGATGCTGGGCACGCCCCAGCTCCGCACGAAGGCTTCGCCCCTGGGCAGCAGTTCCGGGTAGCGCGAGAGCGGCCACATCTGCGCGACCTGCTCCTTGTAGCGATAGCCGAACCAGTAGGAGACCCAGTCGCCGAGTGCAGCACCGATGCCGCCGGCGATCCAGACCGGATAGAAGCTGATGCCGCTCGCTCCGATCAGCGCGCCGATCGCAACCAGCGCCCCCCAAGCCGGGATCAGCAGCGAGATGAAGGCCAGCGACTCCCCGAAGGCGAGCAGGAACACGATCGGAGCCGCCCAGGCCTGGTGAGCACGCACGAAATCGGCCAGTGCGTGCGCGTACTGCTCCATTCCAGATTGCCTTCCCCGCCCCGTCACGGTCCTGTCAGATAAAAGGACTGGTAAGCCAAGGACTTGTGTGACATCAAGTCACAAAGCCGGGCCTGAGCCGGGCCCAGGTGTCAAATTGCCGGGAATTGGTGGGCCTGCGGCGTAAAATCGCCGGGATTGGCTCCCACCCACACCCGCCCGGCGGACCTGCGATGACCTTTGCAGGCCAGCCGTGGCATAGTCGGCCTAACCGATTCGCCGCCAGCGCGGCCCTCAAAGTGTATCAAGATATATGTCCAAGCAGTTGAAGCCAAAAGCAAAAGACGATTTTTTCGGCGGCGATGAGCCGAAGTCGCGCGCGCCTGCCAAGGCGCCTTCGCGCGGGACCGGCGGCGAAGCCGACTACACTGCGGCCGATATCGAGGTGCTCGAAGGCCTGGAACCGGTGCGCCGCCGGCCCGGCATGTATATCGGCGGCACCGATGAGAAGGCGCTGCATCACCTCTTCGCCGAAGTCATCGACAACTCGATGGACGAGGCGCTGGCCGGGCACGCGACCTTCATCGGAGTCGAGCTCAGCGCCGATGGGTTCCTGACCGTCACCGACAACGGCCGCGGCATCCCGATCGATCCGCATCCGAAGTTTCCGAAGAAGTCGGCGCTCGAAGTCATCATGTGCACGCTGCATTCGGGCGGCAAGTTCGACAGCAAGGTCTACGAGACGTCCGGCGGTCTGCACGGTGTCGGCATCTCCGTGGTGAACGCCCTCTCCTCGCTGCTCGAGGTCGAGGTCGCGCGCAGCCAGAAACTCTACCGCATGACGTTCGAGCGCGGGCACCCGAAGGGCAAGCTCGAGGATCTCGGCAAGATCAACAACCGCCGCGGCACGCGCGTGCGCTTCAAGCCCGACACCGACATCTTCGGCGCCAAGGCCGCGTTCAAGCCGCAGCGCCTGTTCAAGATGACGCGCTCGAAGGCCTATCTGTTCGGCGGCGTCGAGATCCGCTGGAACTGCGCACCCGAGCTCTTGAAGGGCGTCGAGGACGTGCCGGCGGAAGCGACGTTCCACTTCCCCGGCGGCCTCAAGGATTACCTCGCCGCTGCGATCCACGCCGACACGCTGGTGCATCCCGACATCTTCTCGGGCAAATCGGGCCGCAACGGCGCGCATGGCGCCTGCGAATGGGCTGTCGCCTGGACCGCGGATGCCGACGGCTTCCTGTCGTCCTACACCAACACCGTGCCGACGCCCGATGGCGGCACGCACGAATCCGGCCTGCGCAGCGCGCTGCTGCGCGGCCTGAAGGATCACGCCGAGCGCGTCGGTCAGGGCAAGCGCGCGTCATCCATTACGTCGGAAGACGTGATGGTGGGCGCGGCCGTGATGCTGTCGGTGTTCGTGCGCGAGCCTGAATTCCAGGGCCAGACCAAGGATCGTCTCGCCACCGCTGAAGCGCAGCGCATCGTCGAACAGGCGATGAAGGATCCGTTCGACCACTGGCTGTCGGGCAATCCGAACATGGCCAACCGGCTGCTCGACTTCGTGATCGACCGCGCCGAGGAGCGGCTGCGGCGTCGCCAGGAAAAGGAAACGGCACGCAAGACCGCCGGCAAGAAGCTGCGCCTGCCCGGCAAGCTCGCCGATTGCACCGATGCCGGCACCGAGGGCTCCGAGCTCTTCATCGTCGAGGGTGACTCGGCCGGCGGCAGCGCCAAGCAGGCCCGTGATCGCAAGACGCAAGCGGTGCTGCCGCTACGCGGCAAGATCCTCAACGTCGCCTCGGCCGGCAAGGACAAGCTGACGGCGAACGCACAGCTCTCCGACCTCGTGCAGGCGATCGGCTGCGGCCAGCTTTTGCAATATCGCGAAGAGGATCTGCGCTATCAGCGCATCATCATCATGACCGACGCCGACGTCGACGGCGCCCACATCGCCTCGCTCCTGATCACCTTCTTCTACCGGCAGATGCCGCGGCTGATCGACGAGGGCCACCTCTTCCTCGCGGTGCCGCCGCTGTACAAGCTGACCCATGGCTCGAAGTCCGTCTACGCGCGCGACGACAAGCACAAGGAGACGCTGCTCAAGAGCGAGTTCAACGCCAACGCCAAGGTCGAAGTGAACCGCTTCAAAGGCCTCGGCGAGATGATGCCGGCGCAACTCAAGGAAACCACCATGGATCCGCGCAAGCGGACGCTGCTCAAGGTGGTCCTGCTCGCCGACGACCGCGACACCACGGCGGATTCAGTGGAGCGCCTGATGGGCACCAAGGCCGAGGCGCGCTTCGCGTTCATCTCGGACAAGGCGGAGTTTGCGAGCGAGGAGCTGCTGGACGTCTGAGGCAGTCTTCTGACGTCACGCAAAAAGCCCCGGCCACGGCCGGGGCTTTTTGGTTGCGGCTGCTCGCGGAGGCGCCCGACTAGGCCGCGTCCGCTGCCCGACTCATCTTGAGGCGGAACGACTCGGCCAACGACTCACCAACGCCAAGGCTGAGGCAGGATTGTTACCGTTTCGGACAGAGCCGGATTTGCTAACGAGAAGTTACCTGAATTCGATCTTCTGAAAATGGCGCAACATATTGTAATGATATAGTTATTTTTGATTTCGGCGATCACGCCCGGAATCCCTGCCGAGCGGCGTTTCCCGGCGACTGTGCCTGTCAGGCAACAGCATTTCGGCGGAAAGCGGCTATAGTCCGGGCATCAGATCAATCGGACTTCAGTGCGCTCGCGCCTGCCGGACAGACCAAAGGTTGGGGATTTTAACATGAAGAAGATTTTGCTCGCACTGACCGCGGTTGCCGCGATGACCGGTTCGGCGTCGGCGGCCGATCTGGCTGCCCGTCCCTACGTGAAGGCCCCGCTTGCTGCGCCCGTCGCCAACTGGACCGGCTTCTACATCTTCGGCGGTGGCGGTGGCGGCCTCTCGAACGCTGACCAGCGCGTCCAGACCACTGTCGGTGCGGTTCCGCTGACGATCGATCAGCGTCAGGGCGGTTCGGGCTGGTTCGGCACCGTCGGTCTCGGCTACGACTGGCAGTTCAACAGCACCTGGGTCGCCGGCGTGTTCGCTGACGGTCAGTTCGGCAGCATCCGCGCCACCATCCAGGATCCGATTGCTGGCATCACCGGCAACCAGAAGCTGGAAGACTCCTGGGCCGCCGGTGTGCGCCTCGGCTGGCTGGTTGCTCCGAACGTTCTCACCTACGTCAACGGCGGCTACTCCGGCGCTCACTTCGGTCAGACCAACTTCCTGACGCTGGCCGGCGTGCCCGCCGGTATCCACCTCAACAGCTACAACCGCAACGGCTGGTTCGTTGGTGGCGGCGTCGAGAACAGCCTGAACTTCTTCGGCATCTCTTCGCCCGGCTGGTTCATGAAGACCGAGTATCGTTCGGCCTTCTACAACGCCAAGACCTCGAACGAACTGTTCGACGTCAGCAACGCGCTGGTTGGCCGCGACATCCGCGCCAACAGCTGGAACCAGACGATCTCGACCTCGCTGGTCTACCGCTTCAACTGGACCGGTCCGGTCGTCGCGAAGTACTGATCTGATCTGAACTAAAATTCAGACGTCAAAGCCCCGGCATTGTCCGGGGCTTTTTCGTTTGCGGCTTCCTGTTTTTGCGGAGCTCAAGGCTCGATACGTCGAGAGCGGCGGTGCGCCGCGCCCCAGCGGGTCGTGCCAGTCCGGAGGCGTCGTCTGAAGCTCTGCGTTCCCAGTTCATATGTACCTGACCGGCAACAGCTTTTTGGCTGGAACCGCCTATAGCTTGGTCATCCGATGACTCGAAGTTCAGCGCGCTCGCGCCGAACAGACCAAGGTTGGGGGTTTTATCATGAAGAAGTTTTTGCTCGCGCTGACGGCAATGGCGGCGATGACCGGTTCGGCCTCGGCGGCCGACCTTGGGGCCCGCCCCTATGTGAAGGCTCAGGCGCCCGCGCCCGTCCATAGCTGGACCGGCTTCTACATCTTCGGCGGTGGCGGCGGCGGTCTGTGGTCCGCTGACAGCAACATCCAGAGCACCGGTGTTGCTGGAGGGTTCGGTGCCTTCGGGCCTGCCGGCACCGCTCTGACCCGCGATACGCGCCTGGGTGGCAGCGGTTGGTTTGGAACCGTCGGCGCCGGTTACGATTGGCAATTCAACGGCCGCTGGGTGGCCGGCGTGTTTGCTGACGGACAGTTCGGTGACATCAGTGGCTCGCTGAGCGACCCCGCCTTCTGGCAAACCGAAGGCCGCGAAAAGCTTCGCACCAGCTACGCGGCCGGCGCACGGTTAGGCTATCTCGTTGCGCCCAATGTCCTGTCCTACGTCAACGCCGGTTACTCGGGTTCGGAATGGTCCGGCACGTCTCAGACGTTTCTGGGTGTGGGACCGGGCGCCAGTACCGCGACGCAGACGACCACTGGCTCCTTCCACCGCAATGGCTTTTTCGTTGGCGGTGGCGTCGAGAACAACCTCGACATTTTCGGAATTGCTGCGCCCGGCTGGTTCATGAAAACCGAATACCGTTCGGCTTACTATGACCGCATTTCCCGGCCCACGACGTTTGCTCCGGGCAATAACTTCGGCGCGCCGGCGGTGGGTTTGACGGGCACCGCAATTACCTTCAAGCCCTGGGTCCAGACCATCAGCACGTCGCTGGTCTACCGCTTCAACTGAAGCGACCCAACTCCTGAGACAAGTCCAGAGACGTCAAGGCCCCGGCATCGTCCGGGGCTTTTTCGTTGCCGGACTGTCGGCGGCTCACGCTCGCCTTCAGGGATCGGTACGCTCTTCAAGCCGGTTCTCGATCCCCGCCCAGGATCATCTTCCGCACGGACATGGATCCTCCCAGCGACCCTGCATCCGCAGCCATTGTATCCAAACCGAAGCTACGGCTAGTCTGGCGGGAAGTTTTCGTGACAAGCGGCGATCGTTGATGCCGTGGGCCACGACAGAAGCAAACCAACGGGGAGGAATGCATGCGCAGATTTCTGCTGATCGCAGGCCTGTTTGCCCTCGCCGTCGGGCTGCTCTGGATCGGACAGGGAACGGGCACCGTCGCCTGGCCGCGGTCGAGCTTCATGGTCAACCAGTTGCAATGGGCCGGCTACGGCGTAGCCATGGCCGGCTTCGGACTGGTCCTGATCTGGCAGAGCAACCAATAGAAGAAACCAGGGAATACAAATATGACATCCAACCGGTTCGATCTCCGCGGCAAAGTCGCGATCGTCACAGGGGGCAATGGCGGCATCGGTCTTGGCCTCGCCCACGGACTCGCCGATGCCGGCGCCGATATCGCCGTGGTCGGACGTAACGAAACCAAATCGGCCGCTGCCGTTGCCGATCTCAGAGAGCGCGGCGTGAAGGCGATTGCCGTCACCACCGACGTCACCGACAAGGCGGCGGTCGCGGCCATGATCGACCGCGTCGTCAAGGAACTCGGCCGTATCGACATCCTCATCAACAATGCCGGCATGAGCATCCGCAAGCCGCCGCACGAGCTCGAGCTCGACGAGTGGAACAAGGTGATCGACACCAACCTCACCAGCGCCTTCGTGTGCTCGAAGCTGGCCTATCCGGCGCTGAAGGCGTCGGGCAACGGCAAGGTGATCAATATCGGCTCGATGATGTCGATCTTCGGCGCGAGCTTCGCCACAGCCTATGCGGCCAGCAAGGGCGGCATCGTCCAGTACACGCGCGCGTGCGCCAATGCGTGGGCGCCCGACAACATCCAGGTCAACGCCATCCTGCCGGGCTGGATCGACACCGACCTCACCCGCGGTGCGCGGCAGCAGGTCTCGGGACTGCACGAGCGCGTGCTGGCACGCACGCCCGCGGGTCGCTGGGGCGATATCGACGACTTCGCCGGCATCGCCGTGTTCCTCGCCTCGCCCGCCTCGAACTTCGTCACGGGCACCGCGATCCCCGTCGACGGTGGATTCTCCGTGATGGCCTGAAGCCGTCTTGTACCCAAGAAAACTTGCACGCAAAAAAGAAGCCCCGGCGATGCCGGGGCTTTTGAATTTGGCAGTGATCGTCTTTTTTTGCTGATTGGTCGTTCGTTGCTCAGTAGCGGCCGATGACCGGCGCGTCGAACTTGTAGCTCGCGCGCACGACGGCCCACTGGATGTCGCGCGGCTTGGCATCGAAGGTGTAGTTACCCGAGGTGCCGCCGAGCTGATAGGTCTGGCTGCCGAAGGCCGCGTAATTGTACTCGAGGCCGACGATCCAATTGCGGGTGATGCCGTATTCCCAGCCGGCGCCGACGGTCCAGCCGTTGGCCCAGTGGGTCTGACCGCCCGAACCGGTCGCCGGATTCGGAACGTTGTCGACCACCGAGAGACGGTTGTTCACGCCAGCATAGCCGCCCTTGATGTAGAACAAATTGTTCTGCACGGCAAAGCCGGCACGACCGACGACCGTCGCGAGCACGTTTGCGCGCCAGCTGAACTGATCGTCGAGGCCGGCGCCAAACACGGTGTTCGTGATCGAGCCCTTGTTGTCGAGGCCGGAGATCGTGCCCTCCATGCCGAACACGTAGTTGTTGGCCTGCCAGTTGTAGCCGATCTGGGCGCCGCCCATGATGCCCGACTTGCGCTGACGAAAGCCCTCGCCGGGCGAGAGATCGCCGAACGGCGCCCCGGTGCCGTTGTTGATGAACTGCTCGTTGGTCCATGCACCGCCGATATGGCCGCCGACATAGAAACCGGTCCAGTTGAACAGCGGCTCCGCATAGGCGGGCGCCTTCGTGTAGCGCGCACCGAGGTCAGCAGCGGAAGCAGCGCCGGTCGAAACCAGAGCGGTCGTGCAGGCGAAGGCGGCAATCAATTTGTTACGCATGGTACACCCCGTGTCCTTTGATGGGTGCACGGTCACACGCAGGTCTTACTCAAATTTGAATCAAGAAAGTTAAGATGCCGGATTGCCAAGCCGCGCGCCGTGAATCCGTCTGCGCTGTTGCACGCACGCAACGCGCGGCACGCGATTTAACGCCGCGTTATCCCTACCGACCTCCTGCACTACGATGCCGGTGCGGCGTTCGACCGCACGTGCTCGGGCCGCACGCCGAGCGCAATCAGGCGCGCCGGAATGCCCTGGAGCCAGGGCAGCGCAGTGATCAGGCGCACGACCAGCGGCACCTTCAGCGGCCGATCGCCGCCCTGCAGGGCGCCGCTGATGATGTTGTTCTGCACGATCACCTGCATGCGTTGCGTCATCCTCACCGGAAACTCGCGCCTGCGCCGCACGGCATCGAGCTCGTCATCGGAAGGGCAGCCCTGCCGAAGCTTGTCGGCCAGCAGATTGGCGGTCGCGACTGCATCCTGCACGGCGAGATTGACGCCGACGCCGCCGACCGGAGACATCGCATGCGCGGCATCGCCGATGCAAAGCAGGCCCGGCCGGGTCCAGCGCGCCAGGCGGTTGATCGCGACGGTGAGCAGCTTGACGTCGTCAAAGCTCTTCACATCGGCAATGCCGGATCGAAGGATCGGCGCCATGCGCACGACGTCGTCGAGCAGCGCCTGCAATCCCCTCGCCTTCACCGCCTCGTATTGTCCCTTCGCGATGACATAGGCGCACTGCCAATAGTCGCCGCGGTCGAACGTGACCATCATCTTTCCGGGCTCGACGCGCGCAAACAGGTTCTCGGTCTCGTCCGCCTTGCGGCCGACGCGGAACCACAGCACGTCCATCGGCGCGCCGATCTCCTCGACGTGGAGCCCCGCACGCTCGCGCACCGTCGAATGCCGGCCGTCGCAGGCAATGGTGAGATCGGCTTCGATGTCGATCGGCCCCTCCGGCGTCATCGCGCGCACGCCGGCAACGGTCTCGCCGCGGCGGATCAGATCGACGGCTTCCGTATTCATCATCACCTTGAGCGAGGCGAAGCGCTGGCCGGCCTCGCGCAGGAAATTCAGGAAGTCCCATTGCGGCATGAAGGCGATGAACGGGTATTTGGTGTGAAGCCGGCGGAGATCGGCGATCCGCACCGGTGTGCCGCCGAACAGGCCGTCCATCGTCTGCAGGCGCTGGTGCGGCAACTTCAGGAACCCATCGATCAGGCCGAGCTCGTCCATCACCTGGAGCGTCGAAGGATGCACGGTGTCGCCGCGAAAGTCGCGGAAGAAATCCGCGTGCTTCTCCAGCACCACGACGTCGATGCCGGCGCGTCCCAGGAGATAGCCGAGCATCATGCCGGCCGGCCCGCCGCCGACGATGCAACACCGCACTTTCGTCGTTCGGTCCGGTGGCTGGTCAGATGTCATTGCGGCCGCGATGTGAGTTGTCGTCCGGGAGGTTCGGGCCATCGTAGCAACGGTTCGGGTAACCCCGAAGCCAAATTCGGTACCGTTCGGGTGTGACTAAGGATCAGTCATGTTCTGGCAGCGCTCTAGAGGCGCCGAGGCTCCCGTGATCAGTTGTTGCTGCGGTTCGCGGCCCGAAAACTCTTGATTTCGGACACGCTGCCGTCGCGATAGGTCAGTTCCACCGAGACGAACTGCGTAGCCGGGGCAAGCTTCATGTAGAGCGGCATGCCGGCGCTGATCGCGCTGGGATCGCGCATGTCGCAGCCCGGCATCTTCAACACCTGGTTCGGAACGGCGGTGTCGATGCCGATACGCACCTCGCGGATGGCGCAGCGGTAGGACACGAGGTGCGTGTAGTAGACGAGCAGCCCGTTGAACTCGCGGAACGACAGCCAGCTCGTCGCGGTCATGTCGAGGATCTTGCGCTGGTCGCGGATCAGCGCGGCCTCGGGATCGAACCTGATCGGGAATGGCCCCTGCATGTCGCCGGATTGATCGACATAGCGGACCTCGATGGTGCCGGCCTGCGCATCCGGCGGCAATTCGATCGACGGGTTCGGCATCCGCTTGCGCGTGCGCGGATCGAGCGTGTCGATGAAGCCGGTCTCGCGGAAATCGCCATTGCCGGCCATGCGCCAGGAAATGCTGAGCGTCGGGTCGGCGAAGGAGAACACCACGCTCCAGCCGCCATTGTGCCGCGAGAAGCTGGCGATCGGCGCGTTGGTGGTTTCCTCCTTCGGCACGCGCGGTACCGACACCGGCGGGAGAGCCGCAAGCTTCTGCGGCGCCGGATCGGCCGGGCGCGCAGCGGCCGTCGCGTCCTTGGCAACGCCGCTCAGGAAGACGTCGTCGACCATCTGGTCGAAATAGACCGGCACCTGCCGGTGCTTGACGGTGTCGGCCGTCTCGCTGACGAGACGGCGGGTGCGCTGCGCCACCTGCACCAGGTTCTCGCCGGGCTGGAGAAGCTCCTTGGCGAAGGTGCGCGTGAACACCGAATTGGGATTGGCGTCGTCGTTGGAGAGACGATCGAGTGCGGTCTGGCGGGGACCTGCGGAGAACACCGAGAACACGCCTTCGGGCAGCTGCACCATCGGCGCGAGGCCGCCGCCGCCGGCGACCGCGCGGGTGCCTTTGCGCTCGAACGGGTTGTTGCGGCAGGCGTCGAACACCAGGATCGACGTGCGCGCCTTCTTGTTCTGAAGGCGCTCGACGATGCGGTCGGCCAGGATGGAAGCGTCGCGCACCAGCTCTTCCTGCCCTTCGGTCGCCGCCGGCACGTCAGTCGGCAGCAGGTAGTTCTGCCCCGCGATCTCGAAGCCGTGGCCGGCGTAGAAGAAGAATGCGGTGTCGCCGGGCTCGATCGCCCTGTCGAACGCGAGCAGCGTCTCGGAGAATTGCTGCCGGCTCTGGTTCTCGGCGACCATCACCGAGAAGCCGAGCTGCTTCAGCGTATCGCCCATGGTGCGGGCGTCGTTGACCGCCTTGAGGAGCTTGGGGACGTTCCTGTAGTCGTTGTTGCCGACGACGAGCGCAACGCGCTTCTCGGCTTGTGCAGGCAGCGCAAAGCCGCTCAGGCTCGCCGCAAGGCCAAGGGCCGCCAGAATTCTGAAAAGCCGACGCGTCATCGTAAAATTCCCGTTGTAGAACGGCGCTCCGCCGGGACCCCCTCGAGCAGCGATTCATGGGAACCCTCTGCCGTTGATGATAGTCGGTCCAGCCATGTCGACGGTTCAACACCGATAGCCCTCGGGTTCCGTCATCAGCACTATGGCAGATTCCTCCGGAATCTGCTTTTTTCTAGGGCAGTTGCGCTGCAAGCGGGGGCTGCCGTGTATCGATGGTGTACTGACGAGGTCGAGTCGCATGACCGGTTCGACTATTGGCGCGAGGTCCGGTCCAAGGGCCTGTTCGGCGTCACCGCTGAACTCGAGCGCGAACGCCGTGCGGACTTCTACGGCGAATTCTCGCTGCGCCAGCTCGGCGGCGGTGGCCTCGTCGAGCTGAAGGCCTCGCACTACACGGTCGAGCGCAGCAACTCCGACATCGCCTACGCGCCCGGCGACAGCATCTGCGTCTACCAGCAGCTCGGCAGCGGCGGCTGGTTCGGCGGCATGCGCGCGAGCGACTTTGCGATCGCCAACGGCAGCTTTGCCACCAGCCATACCGACCAGCCCTATCGTACCGCGCCGCTCGGCGCAGGCGGCTTCCACCTGCGCATCCTGAAGATCCCCGTGAGCAGCCTCTCCACGCAGGACAGGCGCATGCGCGAGCTTGCGCCCCGGACGTTCGGCGATCCCGGCCTGGCGCCCCTGCTCGGCGCCTGCTTCGCCGACCTCGATGAGGCCGCCGCGGGTGATGACGGTGCCACTGATGCGACCTCAGTCGCCCAGGCCTCCTTGGATCAAGCCTCCCTGGATCAGGCCTCGCTCGTCCAGGCCTTGGCCCATCTGGCCCTGATCGAGCGCGGCATCGTGCGGCCCGGCAGCCGCCGTGGGCAGGCCGCGCTGCGGACCGCCCGGCTCTCGCAGTCGCGTCGCCTGATCGCGCGCCACCTGCAGGACCCCGATCTGGCGCCGGCGATGGTGGCCGACCAGCTCGGCGTGTCCGTGCGTCACCTGCACATGCTGTTCGAAACCGCAGCGAAGAGCTTTTCGCAGACCGTGACCGATGAACGCCTGAAACAGAGCCGCCGCCTGATGCGCGAGGCGCCGGACCGGCTGATCGCCGACATCGCGACCTCCTGCGGCTTCGAGAGCCTGGCGACCTATTACCGGGTCTTCAACGCCGCCTACGGAATGGCCCCCGGCGATTTCCGGGCGCAGGGCCCGGAAGGGCGTTAGCCGTCCCTCCGGCCGCTATCGCCCGGTTAACGGTGGAAGCGGAAAAGCCCAACCGGGCCCGCTATTTGGGCAAAAACCTCAGGTTTTTTAGGGTCTTCCCGCGCCCGCTCCATTGACTTTGGCCGATTCCCGCCTATGTTCCGGGGCGACGCGGCTCAGATCGAAGACCGATTCTTGAGCCTTGCGCTTTGTTCGCGTGAGTCAGCACCCCCAGCTTCTTTGAGAGCGCGCCGTTTCGGGGTGGAACGCGACAGCCTTAATTACCCTCGATTCCGAACGGCGGTTTCGACCAGAGGCTCAATGTCCTTTTCAAATCTCGGACTGTCCGAAAAAGTCCTCGCCGCAGTGGCGGCCACCGGTTACACCACCCCCACCCCCATTCAGGAACAGGCGATCCCCCACGTCCTCGCACGCAAGGATGTGCTCGGCATCGCCCAGACCGGCACCGGCAAGACCGCGGCCTTCGTGCTGCCGATGCTCACCATCCTCGAAAAGGGTCGCGCCCGCGCGCGCATGCCGCGCACGCTGATCCTGGAGCCGACCCGCGAGCTCGCGGCGCAGGTGAAGGAAAACTTCGACCGCTACGGCGCCGGCCAGAAGCTCAACGTCGCCCTGCTGATCGGCGGCGTCTCCTTCGGCGACCAGGATGCCAAGCTGACGCGCGGCGTCGACGTGCTGATCGCAACCCCCGGCCGCCTGCTCGACCACACCGAGCGCGGCGGCCTCCTGCTCACCGGCGTCGAGCTGCTCGTCATCGACGAAGCCGACCGCATGCTGGACATGGGCTTCATTCCCGACATCGAGCGCGTCTGCAAGCTGGTCCCGTTCACACGGCAGACCCTGTTCTTCACCGCGACCATGCCGCCGGAAATCCGGCGTATCACCGAAACCTTCCTGCATAATCCGCAGAAGGTCGAGGTCTCCAAGCCCGCCACCACCGCCGTGACAGTCACGCAGTCACAGGTGCCCGCGGGGCGCGAGGCGCATGAGAAGCGCGAATTGCTTCGCCGCCTGCTGCGCGAGGCCAAGGATCTCAAGAACGCGATCATCTTCTGTAATCGCAAGCGCGAGGTCGCGATCGTTCATAAATCGCTCCAGAAGCACGGCTTCAGCGTCGGCGCCTTGCACGGCGACATGGACCAGCCGGCCCGCATGGCGGCGCTCGAACAATTCCGCAAGGGTGAGCTGCCGCTGCTGGTCGCATCCGACGTCGCCGCCCGCGGCCTCGACATTCCCGAGGTCAGCCACGTCTTCAATTTCGACGTCCCCCATCATCCGGACGACTACGTCCATCGCGTCGGCCGCACCGGCCGTGCTGGCCGCACCGGTACCGCGATCTCGATCGTGACGCCGCTCGACCAGAAGTCGATGGTGGCGATCGAGAAGCTGATCGGCCAGAACATTCCGCGCGCCGAGGGCGATTACGAGATCCACGCTGAAGCTGGCGATGCGACCGAGCGCCCGCGCGAGCAGCGCGGCCGCGAGCGTTCGCGCGGCGGACGCGCCAAGCCGCAGCGCGGCGGTCGCGACCGTGAGCGCAGCCACGAGCCGCGCGAACCGCGTGGCGAGACAAGACACGCTTCCGAACCAAGGCCTTCGGCCGAAGCACGGCCCGCGCCCGAGGCGAGGCCCGCACGCGAGCCAAGGCCTCCGCGTGAAGCCAGGCCGTCATCCGAACCGCGTCATGGCTCGCGCCAGCAGGCCAGTGCGTCGCATGTGCCGTCGATCGGCCGCCCCGAGCCGCGCCGCCAGCGCGAGGCCGATACCGAGCCCGGCGATCACTCGCACCTTCCGGCGTTTCTGCTCCGGCCAGTGCGTTCTCCCGCCGGCGCCTGACGCGCCGGCGCGATTCAGCTTCGGTTGAAAAGCGCCGCCTCACACTTTTTCTGATGCATTCGCGAACCTCTGTTTACAGAGCGTTCATGATCGTCCGTTAGCCTACGAACATAATTTAAAGCATTGCTGCGGTCGATGGCGCACCGACCGCTGTGGGGTATGTTCAGTGGTCAAGGTGCTCGACGAACACGAACGCACGATGGCGTTCGCCGAAGTTGCTCTCGGTCAGATCCGTTCGCTTCGACAGACCGCAATTCCCCGCAATTACGAGATCTGGTACGTCTACGCCACCGGCTATAACGCACCGCTCAACAAGATCATCAACGAGACGCTTGCGCGCCACGGCAAGCTGACCGAAGGCGATCTCGAGCAGATCTACGAGACCTATCTTTCCCACATCAAGACCACCGACCGCATCGACAAGGTCGGCGCGCGCGTCATCGGCGAGATCGACGACGTGATGACGGTGCTGAGCGAGGCGCTCGGGATGACCGGCTCCTACGATGCCAGCCTGTCGGGCGCGACCGAGCGACTGTCGGCGGCCAAGAACCGCGACCAGATCAAGTCGATCGTCGAGACGCTGCTGCGTTCGACCAGCGAGATGCGCGAGACCAACAAGGCGCTGGAAGACCGGCTGACCCTGTCCAAGAACGAGATCAGCAATCTCCAGCAGAGCCTGGAGGCGATCCGCGCCGAGAGCCTGACCGATCCGCTGACGGGATTGGGCAATCGCAAATATTTCGATCGCATGATCGGCATGGCCGTGCAGAGCGCGCTCGCCTCGGGCGAGCCGCTGTCGCTGCTGCTGTTCGACATCGATCATTTCAAATCGTTCAACGATTCCTACGGCCATCTCACCGGCGACCAGGTGTTGCGGCTGGTCGGCCTGTCCATGAAGCAGACCATCAAGGGACAGGACATCACCGCGCGCTATGGCGGCGAGGAATTCGCGGTCCTGCTGCCCAACACGGCGCTGCGCCAAGCCCTCACCGTTGCAGATCACATCCGCCGCGCCGTGATGGCGAAGGAATTGAAGAAGAAATCGACCGGCGAGATACTCGGCCGCGTCACCATCTCCGTCGGCGTCTCCATGCTCAAGCAGGGCGACGACCCCGACGCGCTGATCGAACGTGCGGATGCCTGCCTCTATGCCGCCAAGCGCAACGGCCGCAACCGCGTGATCTGCGAGGCCGATCCGGAGTTCGCGATCGAGTCGCACAGCCGGGTGGCCTGACGCCGAAGCAGTGCGCCGAAGAGACGGCCGGCGCTTGACATTCCAACCCGCCGAACGACATCTTCCCCGCCGCCCGACTGCGAGCGTCGAGAGGATTTGTCGTCTTGCCCAATCCCCATGACTTTCACACACCGCAACCGTCCTACACCAGGGACGAACTGCTGAGATCGAGCGACGGCGGCTATTTCGGCCCGGGCAACGCGCAATTGCCGGCCCCTCCGATGCTCATGATGGATCGCATCACCGAGATCAGCCTGGACGGCGGCGCGTTCGGCAAGGGCCACATCGTCGGCGAGCTCGATATTGTCCCCGGCCACTGGTTCTTCGACTGCCACTATCGTGGTGACGCAATGATGCCGGGAAGTCTCGGCCTGGATGCGATGTGGCAGATGATCGGCTACTGGCTCGGCTGGTCGGGCTCACCGGGCAAGGGCCGCGCCATCGGCGTCGGCGAGGTCGACGTCACGGGATCGATCACGCCCGGCACGGGCTGCGTGCGCTACGAGGTCGCCATGCGCATGGTCCGCCGCGGCAAGCTGGTGCTCGGAATTGCCGACGGTCGCGTGCTTGCCGACGGCACCTGCGTCTTCATGGCCAAGGATATGAGGGTCGGACTGACCAAGGCGGTGGACTGAACCTAACGGTGGGCACGCTTCGCTTTGCCCACCCTACGTACCGCCTTCTTGGTTGCTTGTTTCTTCGCCGGCGGCCTCTTCACGACCTTCTTCGCCGCCGCCTTCTTCCCCTTCGGCCGCTTCTTCACCTTGGCGCGCTGGGCGGCGGCAAGCGCTGCCCTCGCCCATTGCGCAAGCTCCTCGGAATCGTCGAACAGGCGCGCCGGCAATTCCCAATAGGAATTCACCAGCACGGTCTTGGCGCGGGTCGAATACTGGAACGGCTTCGAGCCTTCCGCTTCAAAGTCCGGGATGGTGACCTCGTCGGCACGGAAGAACAGGCCCGCGCGCAAGGCGAGCGCGAAGTTGATGCCGTCGGCGGAGATGCCGTAGCCGGAGAACATCTTTCGGATGGCGACGGGGCCGAAATCGGCGAACAGGTCGATCAGGAATTCGCGGTCCATAGCCAAGCTGTCTCCCCAAGGTCGTCCCCGCGAACGCGGGGACCCATAACCACAGGGAGCAGTTTAGCGAAGACTACCAGCCAGGAAAGCTTGGTACTGATACCGAGCGTCATCGCCAGATCACGCGGTATGGGTCCCCGCGTTCGCGGGACGACAGCGGCTTACCCGTCGATCTTCGCGGGCCGCAGCTCGACCGACTCGCCGCAGCCGCAGGCGGAGACCTGGTTGGGGTTGTTGAAGACGAACTGGGCCTGCATCTTGTCGGCCTTGTAGTCCATCTCGGTACCGAGCAGGAACAGCACGGCCTTGGGATCGACCAGGATCTTGACGCCCTTGTCCTCGACGACCTCGTCGGTCGGGCGGACATCATGGGCGTATTCGACAGTGTAGGACTGACCGGCGCAGCCGCCGTTCTTCACGCCGACGCGCAGACCCACGATCTCGGAATCGGCGCGTTGGGTCAGCTCGCTGATGCGCTGGGCCGCGGCATCCGTCAGCCGCATCACCTGCGGGCGCGGCCGCCGGGGCTTTGGTGTCGAAGCTGGTGTTGCCTGGGTCATGTTATCCATGTGGTCCGTTGCGAAGCGAATTCAATCCGAGCTGAGACTGTCACCACATGTTGAGCACGAGGCGGGCCTCGTCGCTCATGCGTTCCGGCGACCACGGCGGCTCCCAGACAACCTTGACGTCGACCACGCCGACGCCGGGGACGCTGGCGACCGCGTTCTCGACCATGGTCGGCAGCTCGCCGGCGGCCGGGCAGTTCGGCGTCGTCAGCGTCATCTGGACGTCGACCGAGCGATCGTCCTTGATCTCGACCTTGTAGATCAGGCCGAGCTCGTAGATGTCGGCCGGGATCTCCGGATCGAACACGGTCTTGAGGCCCGCGATGATCTCGGTGGTGAGACGCTCGGTCTCCTCAGGCGGCAGCGCCGACTGGGTCTCCATCGGATTGGCTTTGATTTCGGCCGTGTCACTCATGCGAACAAATCCCGCGCCTTCAACAGCGCCTGTGCCAGATGATCGACTTCTTCCCGCGTATTATACATGCCGAACGACGCCCGGCAGGTGGCAGTCACGTTGAACCGCTCTAAAAGCGGCATCACGCAATGGGTGCCGGCGCGCACGGCGATGCCCTGGCGGTCGATCACGGTGGCGACGTCGTGGGCGTGGGCGCCCTTGAGTTCAAAGGAGATCACCGGGCCCTTGCCCCGGGCGGTGCCGATCAGCCGCAGCGAGTTGATCTCGCGCAGCCGGTCCTGGGCATAGGTGGTGAGATCGTGCTCGTAGGCGGCGATGCGCTCCTTGCCGATCGAATTGACGTAGTCGATGGCCGCGCCAAGGCCCACGGCCTCGACGATCGCGGGCGTGCCCGCCTCGAACTTGTGCGGGGGATCGCCATAGGTGACGATGTCGCGCGAGACCTCGCGGATCATCTCGCCGCCGCCGTTATAGGGCCGCATCGCGACGAGGTGGTCGTACTTGGCCCAGAGGATGCCGATGCCGGTCGGCCCGTAGACCTTGTGGCCGGTAAAGACGTAGAAATCGCAGCCGAGATCCTGGACGTCGACAGGCAGATGCACCGCCCCCTGGCTGCCGTCGACCAGCACGGGAATGCCGCGCGCATGCGCGATCTTCACAACGTCCTTGATCGGGACAATGGTGCCGAGCGCGTTCGACATCTGCGTGATCGCGACCAGCTTGGTCTTCGCGGTCAGCAGCTTCTCGAACTCGTCGATGAGGAAGTTACCCTCGTCGTCAACCGGCGCCCACTTGATCACGGCGCCATGGCGTTCCCTGAGGAAATGCCACGGCACGATGTTGGAGTGGTGCTCCATGATCGAGATGACGATCTCGTCGCCTTCCCCAACGTTCGGCTCGCCCCAGGACGACGCGACCAGATTGATCGCCTCCGTCGCGTTGCGGGTGAAGATGACCTCTTCGGTCCGCTGCGCGTTGATGAACTGCGCAACCTTGCTGCGACCGCCCTCATAGGCCTCGGTGGCGGCATTGGCGAGGTAATGCAGGCCGCGATGCACGTTGGCGTATTCGGACGTATAGGCCTGCGTCATGCGGTCGAGCACGGCGCTCGGCTTCTGCGCCGAGGCGGCGTTGTCGAGATAGACCAGCGGCTTGCCGTAGACCTGCATGGCGAGCGCCGGAAAATCCTGGCGCACGCGTGCGACGTCGTAGGCACCGTTCTTGACTGCGGGATGCATGCTCATTGGCGCCGCTCCAGCCAGCGCTCGGCGATACCGATCACGTGCTCGCGCAAACCGTCATCGGCGATCTGCTCGATCGCTTCGCCCACGAAAGCCTGGATCAGCAGCGCCTGGGCCTGCTTCTCCGGCAGACCGCGCGCCTTCAGATAGAACAGCAGGCTGTCGTCGAGCGCGCCGGCAGTGGCGCCGTGGCCGCAGGAGACGTCATCGGCGAAGATCTCGAGCTCGGGCTTGTTGTCGGCCTCGGCTTCGTCCGAAAGCAGCAGCGCCCGGGTCATCATCTTGCCGTCGGTCTTCTGCGCATCGGGACGGACGATGATACGGCCCTGGAACACCGAATGGGCGCGATCGTCGATCACGGCGCGGAAGACCTCGCGGCTGACGCAGTTCGGCACGGCATGATCGACCACCAGCGTGGTGTCGCCGTGCTCGGTCTTCTGGAGCAGGTTCACGCCGTTGATGGAGAGATCGCTGCCCTCGCCTGCCAGCGTGATGAAGCCCTGGAGGCGGCTGACGGCAGCGCCAGTCGTCATGTTGAAGAAATTGAGTTTCGTGTTCGCGCCGACCGTGACGAATTGCGAGGTCACGTTCACCGCGTCGGGCGCATCGTCCAACAGGCGGATATGCGCGACGTCGGCATTGTCGCCGACCGAGACGATGACGGCGTCGTTGACCTGGTAGGCCTTGGCACCGGCCGCCACAAAGCTCTCGATGATAGTGGCGCGAGCGCCGTTCCCGACCGCGATCTGCGAACGGCTGAAAGCCGACGCGGACGAAGCGGTCGCGATGTGGATGATCTGGATCGGCGCGGACAGCTGCGCGCCGTCGGCGATCGACAATACGACGCCGTCGGTTGCCAGCGCCGCATTCAGTGCGATCACGGCATCGGTGGCCGCGGCCTCCAGGAGACCTGCGTCCTTCTCCAGCGCTTCCCGCAACGTCCTGAGGCCCGCCTCGGAGGCAAGCGCCTTGACGTCGGAGAGATCGGCTACGAACACGCCGTCGACCAGCACCAGCTTGCGGGCGCCTGCGATTGCATGCGCCTTTATCGCGTCAGCTGCACGCTTCAACGCGGCCGCATCGGGGCTGGCCGCTAGCGGCAGCACCTCGCCGACCAGCGCACGCAGGTCGGTGTATTTCCATTCCTCGATCCGGCGATGCGGCAGGCCGAGACGCTCATAGGTCTCGAACGCCTCGCGGCGTACCGCGATCACAGAAGGCGAACCCGGCAGACGGCCTTCGGCGCTGGCGAAGAGATCGCTCACCGCACGGCCGTTTCCGGTCTTTGCCACAGCAACGTTCATCGCAAAATTCCTTACGCGGCATCCTCGAACTGGGCGTAACCGGACGCTTCCAGCTCCAACGCCAATTCCTTGCCGCCGCTCTTCACGACACGGCCCTTCGACATCACGTGCACGACGTCGGGCACGATGTAGTTCAGCAGCCGCTGATAATGGGTGATGACGACCATAGCGCGCTTGGGCGAGCGCAGCGCGTTGACGCCGTCGGCCGCAATGCGCAGCGCGTCGATGTCGAGGCCCGAATCCATCTCGTCGAGGATGCACAGGCTCGGCTCGAACAGCGCCATCTGCAGCACCTCGTTGCGCTTCTTCTCGCCGCCGGAGAAGCCGACATTGACGCCGCGCTTGAGCATGTCCTGCGGGATGTTCAGCGACTTCGAGACCTCGCGGACCTTCCTCAGGAAGTCCGGGGTCGAATATTCGCTCTCGCCGCGCGCCTTGCGCTGCGCGTTCAGTGCGGTGCGCAGGAAGGTCATGGTGGCGACGCCGGGAATCTCGACCGGATACTGGAACGCCAGGAACACGCCCTTCGCGGCGCGCTCGTTGGGGTCCATCTCCAGCAGGTCCTCGCCCTTGAACAGGATCTGGCCGTCGGTGACCTCATAGCCGGGCTTGCCGGCGATGACGTGGGAGAGCGTCGATTTGCCGGAGCCGTTCGGCCCCATGATCGCGTGAACCTCGCCCTCGTTCACGGTCAGCGTCAGCCCGTGGAGGATCTCACGCTCCTCGACACGAACCTTCAAATCCTTCACTTCAAGCAAAGCCATCTTGGTGTCCAGTCCATTCAAATGATGCATGGAGCGCCGTAGCGCACCGCGAGGGCCGGCGATTAGCCGACCGACCCTTCAAGCGAGATCGAGATCAGCTTCTGTGCTTCCACCGCGAATTCCATCGGCAGTTGCTGAAGCACGTCCTTGACGAAACCGTTGACGACGAGGCCGACGGCTTCTTCCTGGCTGAGGCCGCGCTGGATGCAGTAGAACAGCACGTCCTCGGAGATTTTCGAGGTCGTCGCCTCGTGCTCGAACGTCGCGGACGAGTTCTTGGCCTCGATATACGGCACGGTGTGCGCGCCGCATTTGTCGCCGATCAGCAGGGAATCGCAGGCGGTGAAATTGCGCGCGCCGGTCGCTTTCCGGTGCGCGGTGACGAGACCGCGATAGGTGTTCTGCGACTTGCCGGCCGCGATTCCCTTGGAGATGATCCGGCTCGAGGTGTTCTTGCCGAGATGGATCATCTTGGTGCCCGAATCGACCTGCTGGAAGCCGTTCGAGATCGCGATCGAGTAGAACTCACCGCGCGAATTGTCGCCGCGCAGGATGCAGCTCGGATACTTCCAGGTGATCGCCGAACCCGTTTCGACCTGGGTCCAGGAGATCTTGGAATTGTTGCCGCGGCAGTCACCACGCTTGGTGACGAAATTGTAGATGCCGCCCTTGCCTTCCGAATTGCCGGGGTACCAGTTCTGGACCGTCGAATATTTGATCTCGGCATCGTCATGCGCGACGAGTTCGACCACGGCCGCGTGCAGCTGGTTCTCGTCGCGCTGCGGCGCGGTGCAGCCTTCGAGATAGGAGACGTAGGAGCCCTTGTCGGCGATGATCAGCGTGCGCTCGAACTGGCCGGTGTTGCGCTCGTTGATGCGGAAATAGGTCGACAGCTCCATCGGACAGCGCACGCCCGGCGGCACGTAGACGAACGACCCGTCGGAGAACACCGCCGAGTTCAGCGTCGCGTAGAAATTGTCCGAGGTCGGAACCACCGAGCCGAGATACTTCTGCACCAATTCAGGATGCTCGCGGATCGCCTCCGAGATCGGCATGAAGATCACGCCGGCCTTCTTCAGCTCGGCCTTGAACGTGGTCGC